>JBCBIK010000070.1:0-23049 GCA_038524545.1 Cyanobacteria bacterium J06623_4
CGCTTAACATCGCGGGACTGACATATCCGTCCTTCAATAAACTGCGTCCCTCTTCGAGCGCATGATGCGCTCTTTCTGAATCGAAAGCAACTGAGCCCGTGGAAGGTTCACCAGGGCTGTCATTCACGACTATCAGCTCAAATCGCCAGCCGGGTTGTCCTTCGAGCAGACGAGCCAAATCGCGTGCCTGAGCCTCCGCAGCAAGGGATCGTCTGGATTCGACAACGGCTCTCTCTCCGCCGCGCGTCACTACGAGGTCAGGGTGGTAGCCAGAAAGGAAGCCAGGAAGGCGGCTCGAATCAGGCTCAATAGCAACCTCGTAGCCTTGGGCTCGATATTCCTCTGCAAGGGCCTCAATGCGCTCTCGCTCGCTCGCGATATGTGTCCCAGTCATGTAATCACCTCTTGATCAGGGGCGGGGTCGATGCGAATGTGCAGGAACTCTACCCCAAGGTTGAATCCGGCAGCAAGGGTGGGAGATGGGTTTATAACGCGGAGACCTGAAGATAAGTCCCTACGGCGACAGAGTATGTCGTTGATCTGCACATCGTCAATATAGACGAGACCTTGTAAGGCGTCCGAGATAGGCTTAGGAATGTTGTCTACATCCATGCCAGACTCTTCGTAGAAGTAGGTAATCGTGAGCATGACTGGCTCAGAAACGGGTAGTTCGGCTGTCGGTCAAGATTGTTCGGCAACTCTCCGCACCTCTGCTTTCCGCTCATGATAGCGCTGCCGCCTTCGCGTCTGCTGGGAGACAGGTGGCCTTCAATTATGAACTCGAATGGAAGTGACAATGGTGTATAGAAGTCTACCTAACGGCGCTGTGTTAGGCTACACCGTTACCTGTTGATTGTGGCATCGACTCGATCGATTCTCTGAGCACCCTATTGACTGATTCAGCCGTTGTAAAAAATTGAGCCACATCCTCATCTAAGACTACGACCGTTGCGCGGCTAAAGCAGTACGCTGTTGATGTAGCAGCCACAGCTGCGTAGAGCGAGCCAGCCGCTGCACATGAGTAACAATCGGCATATCGCTATCCTGACGTACGAGACTACCCATCGAGCTACAAAATTCTGGAAAAATGCAGATTCACTATCTTGAAATTGTGACACCCGATGTAGAAACAGCATGTGCGCTCTACTCAAAAATGTATGGCATTACTTTCAGTGACTCGGACGATAACTTGGGGGGTGCTCGTACTGCGAATTTGACCGATGGCAGTAAATTAGGTATCAGAACGCCACTTCGCGACACAGAAGAACCGGTGGTGCGGCCTTACTTCCAAGTTGAAGATATTAAGGCTTCTATTGCAAGGGCATCAGAATCCGGAGCGGACATTGCAATGACGCCTACCGAAATTCCAGGGTATGGTCAATTCGCTATTGTTATTCACGGTGGTATTGAATCTGGGCTCTGGCAACTCTGACTTGCAGAGTTGTCGCGTGATGAAATGCGCATCTCCAACAGACACAAGTTCCTTTCCTGAAAGCTTTTTGAATCTCTTCGGGTTCATTTATTGCCCCGTGGGGCGAGATGATGGCCGAGACTTGTCCCGTAGGTTCATGCCATTGATTAGTATCAAAAACCCTTCTTTTTTGATGTAGTAGCCGTGTAATCGGCTTAATCCTGATGAGTCAGAATCTTGTGCTGTAGTCGCATCTCTTTCAGTCGATCAGCTCTTTTCTCCGGTTCTTTGCTCAGCATGAATTCAGCCACTAGCGCGTAGTAAACCAAGCGCGCTCTCACAAGTGCTTCAAAGGGCGTAAAACCTACAGCTACAAACAGGTCTTTTGTATAGTTCAAACGACGTTGATCGACTATTTGAAGGACCTCGGCAGGCATCGAATCGCTAACAGCCCAGGCTCTTATAGCCCGCTCAACTTGGCCATCGTCTTGAACGGTGAGTTCAAATAAACGAAGTAGCTTTTCTTTCGCACTCCCTCCTTCACTCTCAACCTGCTCTATCACCCTATCGGTTTCGGCAGCAACCCAGTCGTGCAAGATAGCTTCTAGCAGTGCTCTTCTATTCTTAAAATGCCAGTAAAAACTTCCCTTGGTGACCTGTAGTTGCTTTGCAATCGGCTCAACTTTTACAGCGTTGACTCCGCTTTGTGCAAGCACCTGAGCACCTGCTCGAATCCAGGCTTGAGCATCCAACCTCGAAACGTCTTTCTGCTTTTCCATACGGTAGCGTATTGACAAACATTCAATACGGGACATAGACTGCCCCCATACGTTAGCGTATGGAAAGATGTCATGAAAATTAAATGCCTCATTTGTAAGCGATTGTCGACCTCTCTCATTCGCTTTTGTATCGGTAAGGCTATGGTCGTTTGCTGCTTGCTGGCCATTATCCTACTCTCTGTTCAACTCTCAATAGCACCAGTAGCCGCTAGTCAGTTGCCAGCTCAGCCTAATGCCGAAAGTTCACAGATAGAACGCAGTGAGGCAAACAAAGCGATCGCGCTTCAGTTCGCAACTGATGGTTGGGGAACGAACGCGAGTTGGCAACTGACTTGGAACGAATTAGTTGCTGATGATGTTGTCTACCACTTCAACAGCAGCGCCGAGCCGGTCGTTGGACTAGAAGCCAACAAAGCATTCAATGCCGAACTGTTTGTTGGATTTCCTGATCTCCACCAGACAATCGAGACGATGATTGCAGAAGGCGATGAGGTGGTTTATCGTTCCACTTTGAAAGGAACCCATACAGGGGACTTCCTAGGTATCGCAGCTACAGGTAAACCAGTAGAGATAAACGACTTTACCCTGCTTAGGATTGCTGACAATAAGGTTGTGGAGTGGTGATATGAATGCAATTTGTTAGAGGTCATGACTCAGCTAGGACTAGCGTAGAAGCCCATGTTGCAGCAATGCTTTCTGTCAGGGTAAAGAAAGATAAAAGCCGAGAGGGTTATCTATTTTTGAAATTTAGCCGAGTTGCTTTGTACTCAAAAACCTAGTTTTTGATCGGATTTCATGCTGTAAAGAGACCCGTTGTTAGGTTAGCGATCGCAGAAAATGAGCTATCTGTCGATCTGTTCGAACTGATGAAACCCTACAACTAGATTAGGACTTGTGCGATCGCTCCCTGTTCATCGCTCTATACTCGTCATCAGTATCTGTTCATGTCTATTCAATGGTTGCGTAGATGCAGTAGTGATCTGTGAGTCCTTTTAATTGGCCTGCTGGAGGCCACGCTGAGCTGGGTGGTGATTGCAATGGCAGCATTTTGTGCACACAGATATGGTCGATGTTTGCCCGTCCTAGTTCATTCGCAAGTGGATCATATTCGCCACCAGTCAGACACTCTAAATTGCATGACAGCAGCGCCTTTCTGAGGGCAGCCCTACCGTTTTTAGAGCCGTAATAGTGCCCAGTAGGTAATAGATCCTGGTTAAAGTCGCCAGCAACACAGAGCGCACCCTCAGCTTGCAATCGTTGCCAGTCATTTGCCTGCTCGCTTAACCTTCTGAGAAAGAGCGCTTCTCCACTTAACATCGGCTCTCTCCTGTCAGATAGCCAGGGAAGTACCGTTCCAACTATCACGCAGTTGTCAATCTTTGCTGCAGCTACACGCTCAAGATCTGCTGTCAGCTGAACGCAATTTCCATCTACTCGTGACCAGATTGCTACCCAGCATTCACCGCGCGTTGCGTTTCGATCAGGTGCATCGGCAGAATGAGCAAGAAGACGGAAGCTTAGACCTGGCGAGAAGTCAACGTGCGTCTCAGTCAATACCCAAACGTCTGCGTTTACCTGATTTATGCTTTTTTGCAGTCTATCGGCCCTTGCCGTATTGGGAAGACAGCGGTTGATGTTCCAGGTTGCCAGTCGCATTGACTCTTGTCCCTCGTAGGTCCTACATCCAATTCATCCCCCATCATTCATCGCTGCAACAGCAAAAATCCTGCCTGCAAACTCCCAATAACAAATCCCAAAATACCGCCAAGATTAACAATCGCCTGCAGCTCATTGCGCACAATGTTTTGAATAGCCCCTTCCAATTCCTTCGGTGAGGTGCCATTGACCCGGTCAATAATTACCTGATCGATATTAAGAATCGGGATTACTTGCATCACGATAGCTTCGAGGTCTCGCTCAAGGTATCGCTCCAAAATCAGCGCCAGCTCCTGGCTAACCAATCCCAGAGACTCTGTCATCACTTTCGATGACTGCAGTCGATTTAACAGCTGCAGGGCCAGATTCTCCCAATTCACAGAGGTGCTAAGCGTCTGCAGCAGGTCTCCGCCGTTTTCTTTTAGATAGGTTTTAATGGTTTGCCGTAGCGTTTTTCTGAGCTGTCGCACCGTTGCCACAGGCAGCTCCTGCAGGGAAAACTGCTGCAGCCACTTCTGCAGACGAACCTTTACGCCGAGCGCGGCGGTGAGTTCTGCAATGCGGGCATTACTCTTGATGGGTTCCTCAATGCAAATGGCGCGCAGTCGGGTCAGTGCGTTGCGAACGCCAAAGATATTGGCAACCACCCAGTAAGTGCCGCTGGTTTTAGAGCGCAGCGTTTCATCAATGACCTGAATGTTGTAATCGGTCAAAAAATCTACCAGCAGCTGCCGAATCCGATCTGGTGGTAGCAGACCGTTTACCATCCAGTCGGAGACCTGCGCTGCCTGCACTTCTGCCAGCTGAAAATCGAGCAGCACCTGGTCAAAAATCTGGTTGATCTGCGCTTCTAAGAAGTCGTCTTGGCGCGACCATACCCTCAGCAGCCGTGGCAGCGACTGGCCGATCATGTCTTCTAGAATGTTGCCGAGAATTTTGGCGGTTTTAGTTTGGGTGTTGCCCTGCACTTGCTCTAGGGCGAGGCGCAGCAGCCAGAGAATGGCTTTTTCGGTGCGTTCGGTTTGTAGTAGGCGGCGGGCGAGTCGCTGGAGTTCTTCGGGGGTAAGGAGCGATCGCATGATCACATCCGACACCTTCTGGGCTAGTCTGGCCTGGTTACTCGGAATTAGCCCTGGTGTAAAAGGAATTCGCTGCCCAAAGAGATACTTCGTGCTGTAGGGCCGAAAAAGCATCTTAATGGCGATGTCATTGGTGAAATAGCCAATCACCCCGCCCAATATCGGCGGTAGCAACACTATCCACAGATTCGCCCCACTCATATCACCTTGTACCTATCGTTGCGCGGCTCATTCTCGCATGGCGACCTGCTACCGGGTAGCCACCAAAACACCCATCATGCCGCCAGCGATGGGATAGTGCACCGCGTGCGAAAAGCCTACGGTGGTTGCGAGGGCAACTTGCTCTGGCCCCGGCGGAAAGCGATCAACGCTGGGGCTAATGTAAGCATACTCCTCGCTCAGCCCAAACTGCTCTGCTGTTGGGACGACAATTGCGCTCAAATACCATTTCTGAAACTGCACAATCAGCGGGTTTGTTGGCCTATGAAAATCTAGAACAGCAGCGGTGGCCCCTGGTTTGAGCACCCGATATAGTTCGCTGAGGCCCTGGCGGATATCTGTGAGGTTTCGCAGGCCGTAGGCCATGGTAGCCGCATCAAACTGTTCGCTGTCAAACGGTAAGTGTAGGGCGTCGGCTTCTACCCAGCGAATGCGCTTTTGTAGGTGGGGCTTACGGGTGGCTGCGATCGCTAGCTGCTCAGTCGAAAAGTCTGCCCCTACTACTTCCCCTGTAGGCCCCACCTGCTGGGCTAGCAAAAAGGCCAAATCACCGCTGCCACTGCACACATCTAGGCAGCGCATCCCCACACTCGCACCACTCCACCGCACCGCCATCTGCTTCCACACCCTGTGTAAACCGAGGCTCATCTCCTGGTTTATCTGGTCGTACTGGGGCGCAATTCGGTCAAATAGCTGACGGATCTGGTCGGCTTCCGGCTGTTGGGAAGCGGTAAGGGTGCGATCGCCCATGAATGTTCTCTAGCGGCCTGTGCAAGTCAAGTATTTAAGACTATAGCAAGTGCTTACAGGCATTAGGACGCCTGTGAGCTGTAAACACGAGCTGCATCAATCACTTTTGAAAGATAGCTTGCATCCTACAGAACGGCTGCTTTGAGGCCGATGGCTAGCTGAGGGGCCATCATGCCCAGCAGCTGTGTGACGTCGTCTACAGTGGTGTAGGCGGTGTTCCACTGCAGAGATAGGGCAGCCAAGGTCTGACCTTGATATACAATCGGCGCTGCCAAGTGACATTTTGTGCCATCGGCATAGAGGGCTTCGCCGCTCAGTGCTTCATTGTCCTGAATGTTTGTCGCCGACTGACTGGTTTGGCTTGCGATCGCGCTTTTAATCAGGCTGCTATTTGCGATCGCCGTACTATCAACCACGCCGTAGGTGCCTAGCTCATTGCTCTCTGTGAGCCAGAGGCCGCAGACATCCGCGTTCAAAATTTCACCAAACCCATTGGCCAAGAACCGCAGCGCTTCGGCTTTTTCCATCGGGCTAGCAGCGAGCTGTCCGATATTGACCATGAGCTTAGATTGTTTTTCTGCCCGGTGCAGCTCTTCATTTTGCCGCTTGATTAGGTCGTAGGTCTCTGAAGCGCGGTCTACTACGTGCTTGAGTTCATCGGGGTCCCACGGCTTTGTAATGTAGCGATAGACCTGACCTGCATTGATCGCATCGACCAGATCTTCCACATCGGTGAAGCCGGTCAAAATGATGCGCACCGTATCCGGGAAGTCGGGCACGGTCTTGCTGAGAAATTCGGTTCCCTTCATCTCCGGCATCCGCTGGTCGGAGATAATCACCGCAACTTCGCCTTCATTGGAGAGCACTTCTAGGGCTTCTATGCCGCTCTCAGCCCGCAGCACCTTAAAATCCCGTCTGAAGGTGCGATACAGCAGGTCTAGGTTGTCGGGCTCATCGTCAACAACGAGCATGCGAGGTTTTTTGGAAGGCTTATGGCTAGCCAAGGTCAGCGGGCTAATGATGCTCATAGTTGGGGTCGCCTGTAGAGAAAGTCACTGACTGTTATCGGCACCGTCAGTTAGATATCAGATAGATAAAGTCTTCTCTCAGTAAGCCCATAGACCCATAAAAAATAACTGCTCTAGCGCCGGTTTAGCGTCGCTACAGAGCCCAAACGAAGGGGTTTTCCCTTCAGAGAGCGCTAATATCCAGCAGCTCTACAACATTGCCATCAGGGTCTTTAATAAAGAGCGCAGCCCTGCCCGATGAACTCATCTGAAACGGAACGTCTCGGTCGATCAGCGATTGCTTCACGCTGTCCAAATCGTCGATGGCAAAGGTAATGTGAGGGTGCCTGCCCCACTTGTCTTCTCGCGGTGGGTTTTTGGCCCACTGGCTGACAATAAGGTGCAGCTGAAAATCGCCAATTTGATACCAGCTACCGGGAAAGGTAAGCTGCCTGTCTACTTTTTGAAGACCCACAATCTGGGTGTAAAATTCATCGGCCCGGGCCAGATCGCTGACCTGTAGGGCAACGTGCAGCGGATGTAAGATATCAGCCATGGTTTTACGGGTGCGTTTTTTCCCTTGACGGTCTATTTGTTGATGACGTCTCGTTGATGACGTCATTTATTTATTATCTAACGGAATTAACGGCGGACTGTTGACGCGGGTGGCAACCGATAGAATGCTTGGTCCCATATGAGGCAAAGATGGGGATAGATATGGGTATGAGAGTGTTGATGTGGGTGAGTGCGCTGGTGGTAGGGAGTGTTGCGATCGCTCTCCTCACCGAGGGCATCCTGCGAGTCGCGTTTGGGTTTGGCCATCCGCCTCTCTACGTTGCCGATGAGGCCATGGGCTATCGGCTAGCACCCAATCAGCGAGTGCGCCGCTTTGGCAACCGTATCGAAATCAACGCGTATTCTATGCGAGCAGGGAGCATTACTGAAAAACCAGATGCCGGTGTCTTCAGGGTTTTTCTCCTGGGAGATTCGCTCGCCAATGGCAACTGGTGGACAGATCAAGCCGATATTTTGTCGGCTCGGATTGCCCGCTACCTCAAGCCCCTGCTACCAGCAAACTATCAAGCAGTCGAAGCGCTCAATGCCTCTGCCAATTCGTGGGGACCGCGCAATGAGCTGGCATATCTGGAGCGCTACGGCACGTTTGAAGCGACGGCGCTGGTACTGCTTTTGAATACGGATGACTTGTTTGGAACGCAGCCGACGTCTCTGCAGGTGGGGCGCGATCGCAGCTACCCTGACCGCAATCCTAGCTGTGCGATCGCAGAAGTCTTTAACCGTTTCTTTCAGAAGGCGTCCACGATTTCGGGCTTAGCAGATATCCAATCAGAAGCGGGCGATCGCGTCGGCAAAAACCTTACTGCAATCAATGGCATCTATCAGCATGCCAGCCAAGCAGACAGTCAGTTTATCCTTATCCTCTCTCCGCTCAAGCGGGAGCTGCCGGGCCCTCGTGATTATGAACTGGTCGCCCGACAGCGCCTGCAAGATTGGGCAAATGCCAATCAAGTCACCTACTTAGATCTGCTACCGACTTTTCAGAAACTGCCCGACGCTGAGAAGCTCTACAGAGATCACATTCACCTTAGCAAAGCCGGTAACGAACAGGTTGCAGAAATCATTGCGACAGCCCTCCACCAGCAGTAACAGACCGCCTGTGAAGGGCTGAAAATTTAGTTAGCGAGTGGTCCTAGGCCCTAGCTCACAGCGACAGGTTCAATCGCTTTCAGCGCAGACCGCAAGTCGACGGGAGACTTCCAAGCTTGGCCATCCAGCGCCATCTGCTCAATCACGCTTGCCAGCCGCAGCGCCTTGAGCGCCTGCTCGCCGCCTACAGAGGGCTGATCGCCCCCTCGCACGCAGTGCACAAAGTGCTCTAGCTCTGCGTGCAGAGGTTCTGTGTTGCTGGTGTACACCTGCTCAATGAGCCCATCTTGTCGGTAGAGGACCTGACCATAGTCCGCCATGCAATTTTCAGTGGTCTGGCGATGAATCTCAATCTTATTGTTCAAAAAGTCTGCTTCGGTCAGGGAGTGTCGGCAGTGGGCTGAGATGTTTCTAATCTTGCGGTGGGTGACCTTACTGGCCGTCACCGTTGCCACAATTCCATTCAAGAAACCTAGCGTGGCTGTCACATAGTCTAGGTAAGGAGAGTCTGTGCCCTTGCTGCCGCTAGCCGTCAGTTTGACCACGGGAGAATTTGCCAGCTCCAAGAGCAAGTCAATGTCGTGAATCATCAGGTCGAGGACGACAGACACATCGTTTGCCCGCTTTGAATAGGGGCTCATGCGCCGGGCTTCGAGTGCCAGAACTTCCTCGGTTTTCAATACGTTGTGGAGTTCTTTGAAAGCCGGGTTAAACCGCTCAATATGCCCAACTTGAAGGATGCAATTGAGATCGGCAGCGGCATTTACCAGAGATTCTGCTTCTTCAATACTGGCGGCAATCGGTTTTTCAATCAGCACATGAACGCCTGCTTTAAGGCAGGTCATGCCAACTGAGTGGTGTAGCCTGGTGGGCACTGCTACGCAGACAGCATCCACATGCTTCAAAAGCTTTTGATACTCTTCAAAGTAGTGAACCTGGTACTTACTGGCAGTTTCAATACCGAGTTCTGCATTAATATCAGAGACACCTACGAGCTGGACATCTTTTAGCCGAGAGAGCACCCGGGCATGGTGCTGGCCCATATTGCCTACCCCAATGACGCCAACTCTAATCGGTTCAGGACGGTTACGATTGTAGGGCTTGGCATCAGTGATAGATAGCGGTTGTCTTGGCACGGTCTCACACCTCTTTAGCAGTAAATTAAAGCAATCGGGTAGCAAATGAGCTTAGTGCAGATGAGCCTGATGCGAATAAATAACTGTCCTAAGCATTCAGAAGCTACAGACCAGCAGCTCGCTCGCAGCTCGCCTGTAGCAAGCAGTCAGGACTTCACCCGACAACAACGACCCCTATTGTAAACAGTACTATAGAAATACTAATAAAAATGACAAAACGGCTGCGATCGCCTGTGCCTATTTCTTGAGTGCTACCTAGTTTGGTTTTGTGTTGCTGCGCTTGAGTAAGGGGGGTGACTTGTCAGTAGCTGCTCTGTCTGAGTCTTTTCGAGGAGCAGCGGCTGCGCCTGTTTTGTAAAGTGTAAGTGCTCTGCCCGGTCTGCGTATCTGTATTTTGGTCAGTTTTGGCCCTTCCGCAGCGACCACGGTAAATTCTAGATCTTGATGCTGAAGCTGCTCATTGACCGAGGGGATTTTTTGCATTTCAAAAATTACAAATCCACCCAGCGTAATGTAGTCATCACTGGTGGGCAAATCTAGCGATAGCCGCTCGTTCACCTCTTCTAGCTCAGTCTGCGCAGAGAAAATAAAGGTGTAGGGGTCTTTAGCGATAATTTGTGCGGTGGTATCTGCCTCGTCTAAATCTCCGACGATTTCAGCGGTCAGGTCGCGAAAGGTCACCAGTCCCGCTGTGCCGCCATACTCGTCGACGACAATGACCATCTCCCGGGCCGCTTGCTGCATCTGATTGAGCAGATCATTTAGAGACAGCGTCTCCGGAACCACTTTGACAGGTGTGATCCAGGGTTTTATGGGCGTCTCTGGATGCAGTCTGCCTTCGGAGAGGGGCAGTGCCAAATCGTGAAAGTAAATCATGCCCAAAACGTCGTCGAGCGACTCGCCCACGACAGGGTACCGAGAGTGCCCGGTGCGGACAATCTCATCAAGCAAATCTTGAAAGGTCGCCGTGTTTGGCAAGGCTGCAATTTGCGTACGTGGCACCATCACTTCTTCTACGGTGGCGCTCCGAAATTCAAACACGTTGCTGAGAATTTCTCGTTCGTCTTTGTCTAGGTCTGGAATTTCTGTAGAGGTGTTGATCAGTAGCCTCAGCTCTTCAGGGGTGACTCTGCCGTAGTGGCCGGTGCTATTGTCTTTGATGCCGAGTAGAGACAGCAGCAGGCTCGTAGACTGGTTGAGCAACCAGACGAAGGGATTGAGCAGCTGGGCAATGGTAAGGCTCGGCGGACCCAGAATGCGGGCCAGATACTCTGGATAGCTTAGGGCCACAGACTTTGGGCAGAGTTCACCCAGCACAATTTGTAAGTAGGCCAGCAGCAAAAAGGCGACGGGGAGGGCAGCAGAGTGAGACAAAAATGCAGCCGTTTCTTCGGAGACGGGGAGCCGCGTGAACCAGTGCTTGATCAGCGCTGCCATCGTGTGCTCGCCGATCCATCCCAGGGCCAGGCTAGAGAGGGTGATGCCTAGCTGTGTCGTGGAGAGCAAGCTATTAAGCTTGCGCTGCAGCTTTTGTACCGTTTGAGCCTGGGCGTCGCCAGCTGACACGAGCTGATTGATGCGCGATCGCCTGACCGACACGATGGAAAATTCTACTGTTACAAAAAATGCATTTAACAGAATCAAAGACACTACTGATAGGAGCCGAGTGACTATTTCGGACCAAGTGAGCGACGGTTGAATCTGCAGTAGAAGAACGGGGAGCACGGTACTAAAGGTGAGCTCAGAGATAAGGTTAGAGACCAGTCGGCAAAGACTGATTATTTGCTCCCATCGGTCATGCGATCTTTCACTTCTTCAATAATCTTTTCTTCATTGAGAAGCGTGAGGCCTGCTTTTTGGTCACCGCTGCGGTTGGCGGTGGCCGCATTGGTGGGGCGGGTCTCAGGTTGCCGTACGCCACCGAGGGCCTGTCTGCCGATGGCATATCCCCAAGAAGAGCTGACAATGCCCGCACCAAACATCATGGTGAGCAGGATTAACGTAAAGGCGACAGCCGGATTGATTTTCATAGGACGCGCTGATTAGACGATATGGGCCGGGAGATAGATGTTGGGAAGGGTTGGAGATGTTGTGAAATGAAGGCTTGTTTTCAGGCTTATGGCCTGAAAAAGACGAAATACTTAAGAACCTCAAACTTATAAATCATAAGTTTTTGACTTTAACATTTTGGGAGTTTACCCGATCTAAGTGTCGCTAGGTACTATCTGGAGATACGATTCTTAAGCTGGAATGGGTCTGCTCTGATAGAAAATTGTTAATAATTTTGGGGCAGTCTGGATGTGAAAATAAATAGCAGAGATAGTATATTAGCAACGACTACCAGGGTTGGCCGAGCGGATTAGGCAGCGAACTCATAATTCGCCTCAGGCAGGTTCAACTCCTGCACCCTGGATTTTTCTTCCTATTCCTCTTGTCGGATATTCCTTCGGCACTGGTTGGCTTGCCAAACGTCAAAACGGGATGACTTTTTGAGGTCACCCCGTTTTGACGTCGGGTTCTTAGTTTGCAGGCAATGTATGGCGATCGCACTACCAGCGGAGAGACAAATTAGCGGCGAGGCAAGGGCTCAAAATTGAGTTCGCTGCCCACAATGCGGCTGTTGAACTGAGACGAGGGCAGGAGCTGCACCGAAGTAGTGTAGGGGTTAGGCAGGTCGGGAACGCGCATTGTTGGCGTGTTCTGCGTTTGCAAGAAGAAGAGTTCTTCGATAGCGCCAGCGAGGGCTCCGGTATCGCTCAACGTGCGCTGCTCAGAAAAGCCGCCTAGGCCAGTGAGGAAGAGAAACTGTCCGCCGATAGAGCGGTTGCGAGCGTAGCTGCCCGAACGATTTTCGGTAATGTCTTCTACCGCGTCTAGTACGGTTTGAGGTTCTTGGGCGTTAGCAGCAGGTGCAACCAACGTGGTGACCATCAGTACGCTTGCCAAACCCAAAATGCTACTGATTGCTCTGCTGCCAGCTGTCCGACTGCTAAATCTAATGGTCATAGTTGTAGTTTCCTTAAAATCAGGCTGCGAATCCTTTCTCAAAGGGTACCCGCTGAGAAAAGAATCTTGATACCCGATACACTGATCAGGCTTTTTGATGATGCGGTTATCTGCGCCTAATATCTGTCATTTATCTTTGTAAGCCAATTTCTAAGGAACCTGAGCGATGCCTATTTTGCCTGCTGACTTACCGACAGCCGATTTGCCCACTACTGATTTGAGTGTGCTGCGTGAATCGCTGATGGCGCTCATTTGCCAAGTGGCTTACAAAGAAGGCGATTTCACGCTCTCATCTGGTAAGAAGAGTGACTACTACATCAATGGTAAACAGGTGACGCTGCATGCGCAGGGCGGCCTGATGGTGGCTCGCCTATTGCTCGATATGCTGCCTGAAGGGACCGTTGGCGTTGCCGGGCTGACGCTGGGCGCAGATCCTATGGTGAGCGCTGTGAGTGTGGCGGGCGTTTATGAAAAGAAGCCTGTGACGCCGCTGATCATTCGCAAAGAGGCGAAGGGGCATGGCACCCGTGCCTATATTGAAGGGCCGACGCTGGCGCCGGGAAGCTCTGTGGTGGTGCTAGAAGATGTGGTGACAACGGGGGCCTCCGCCATGAAGGCGGTGGACCGGTTGAAGGATGCGGGCTACGTAGTCACAGAAATTTTGGCCATCGTGGACCGGCAGCAGGGCGGAGATGCCCTGTACAAGGCGGCCGGTCTCACGTTTCGGCCTATTTTTACAATCGATGAGATTAAAGCGTATGCGCGATCGCACTAGCTTCAGGTTGAGCTATCTCAGTATTAGTAGATAGCGCTTCAACCAGGCGACGTACCGCTGCTACCATCGCCAATCGATTGTCTAGCTTGTTGATGGCTGAGCCGACGCCGACGCCTGCTGCGCCTGCTGCGATTGCCATCGGTGCAGTGACATCCGACAGGCCGGAGGCACAGAGGACGGGCACCGAAACGGCGCGGGAGATGGCATGGGCAGCTGCTAGCGTGGGCGCGGCTTTTTCGATCAGGCCGAGGGTGCCGCTGTGGGTGGGCTCACTGCTAGTGCCGCCTTCTGTTTGAATGATGTCTGCACCGGCTGCGACGAGCGCTTCTGCTAGCTGCACCTGGGCATCTAGGGTGAGAATGTGGGGTACCGTAACCGATAGCGTGATATGGGGTAGCCGCGATCGCGTTTCTTGGGTCAAGGCTAGTACCTCGGGTGCCTCAAACCTTCTTCCCTCAGCGTAGAATGCATCGAAGTTACCAATCTCGATGAGATCCGCGCCTGCTTCTACTGCAGATAGAAACGTCTGAGGCTCGACGGCGGAAACGCAGATGGGTAGGTCGATGAGCGTACGGACGTGGCGAATCAGTGCTGCGTCAGCGGCAATATCGACAAAGGTCGCGCCGCCCTGCTGGGCGGCCAAGGCTACGTCTGTCACATTTTGCCGGTTGACGTTTGTCAGGCCGCTGATAATCTTGAGGGCTGTATCTGTTTCGAGGGCACGCTGAAACCTGTTCCACTGCTGGGGATTTGACTGAGGGTTTGAGATCGTCATAAATCGCATTTGAGATGACTTGCACACACATTTTGCCAGATATCTTGACCGCGAATTGTCAGCGGTGGGTGCTGGCGCAGAATTTACCTCGGTTTTCTGCGAGTTTGCATGGTCACAAGCTGCCTGTGTGGTGTAGTATTGAAGACTGCAAAATAAAAGTTGACTTTTTATTACGACCTGCCGACCTCTCCTCTCTTCAGAAATTTAAGACGACTTCAGAGTAAGACCTATGCCTAAGCTAAAGACTCGACGCGCTGCTGCCAAGCGCTTTCGCCGCAGTGGAAGCGGCAAAATCATGCGTCGCAAAGCCTTCAAAAACCACCTTTTAGAGCGCAAGGACCAAGATCGTAAGCGTAAGCTCTCGAAGGTGACCACTGTGCACGAAACAGACGTTCCCAACGTGCAGCTGATGATGCCTTACTTGTAGAGGTTCGCTTCTGATCTTCTCCAACACCATCGGGGCAAACAGGCCCACTATTTGATTTCAACCTAAAGGAAAACTAGACCATGGCACGTGTTAAGCGCGGTAATGTAGCTCGCAAACGCCGCAAGAAAGTTCTTAAGCTTGCAAAAGGCTTCCGAGGGTCTCACTCTAAGCTGTTCCGCACTGCTAATCAGCAGGTGATGAAAGCATTGCGGAATGCCTATCGTGACCGCCGTCGCCGCAAGCGCGATTTTCGTCGTCTCTGGATTGCTCGCATCAATGCAGCTGCTCGCCTAAACGGGACGACCTACAGCCGCTTGATGGGCGATCTGAAAAGGGCCGATATCCAAATCAATCGGAAGATGCTTGCGCAGCTTGCCGTGCTAGATCCTGGTAGCTTTACCAAAGTGGTTGAAAAGGCCAGTAGTAAGTAGAAGAGCAGTTAGCAATGGATTAGCGACAGTGCAAATGCTGCGGCACGTTTTAGGCAGTGTATTCGCCAACCGTTTATTTCTTAGCACGAGTCTCAGCACCAGCCTTTTAGTGGGAGCGCAATTTTTGCCGCTCCCATCGCGCTTTGAGGGGTCTATGCTAGGTCGCGCTGTAGGTGAGGTCGTAGGGGCTGCGAAGGCTAGTGCTGCTGGATTGGAAGAGATTCGCGATCGCGGCTATCTGATAGTGGCGGTGAAGGACAATCGTCCGCCGCTTGGCTTTACCGATGAGGCGGGCGGACTGGCTGGGTTCGAAATTGACATTGCTCGCCGGTTGGCAAGGGACTTGCTCGGTGATGCTGAGGCGGTGAGGTTTGTACCGGTTCGCAATGTAGACCGGCTGAACGTGGTGCTAGAGAGTCGTGTAGATGTTGCGATCGCTGCTATCACCCTGACGGAGCCACGCAGACGGCTCGTAAATTTTAGCGATCCTTACTATCTAGATGGCACGGCGTTTGTTGTGGGTCCTACCGCGTCTTCGCCTGTTCAAACGTTGCAAGACCTCCGCTCATCCACGATTGCGGTGCTAAACCGGTCTAGCAGCGTTCCCCATGTTCAGTATCTTCTGCCGGGGGCGCAGCTGGTAGGCGTTACCTCTTACGCGGAAGGGCGGCAACTGCTGGAAAGTGGTCTCGCAGATGCCTTTGCGGGGGATGCTTCTGTACTTACGGGCTGGGTGCAGTCCGGGAGCGTTTTGCCCGGCTACCAGCTACTGCCCAATGTGATTTCTGCTGAGCCCTTGGCCATTGCCCTCCCCAAGGGCAGCCGCTACGATAGCTTGCAGCGTACTGTCAACCAGTCCATCAGACAGTGGTATGCCGAAGCTTGGCTGCAAGAGCGCAGTGAGTTTTGGGGATTGCCTTCAGGTGTGCTGCCGTCTGCTACTCAGGCTTCATCGGTCCCCCAGATTCCGGCGGATGAATAAAGCTAACTATCGGCGCGGGCACTGATAAATTCGTAATAAAATGCCAAAAGAAGAAAAACAATAAAAACTGCCGAATAGCCCTATGGAAAATAGCAACTATCTAGTTGTTTATCTAGGTATTTTGCTGGCGCTTCTTAGCGTGGCTGCCTTCTTTGTGATCAGACAGGTGTGGGTGACCCGTCGCACCGAGCTCACCCTTTCTAAGCTGCAGACCAAGCTCAGCAAAAGCAAAGGTAACGCCCAGGAGTACTACGAGCTGGGCAGTTTGCTGTTAGATAAAAAGCTCTACGCTCAGGCGCTGCTGTATCTTAAACAGGCGTTGAAAGAGCTAGCTGACGATGAGGCAGAAAATGCGGTGCTTGTGCACAATGCCATTGGCTATGCGTACTTCGCGCAAGAGCAGTTCGATCTGGCGATTCGTCAATACAACGAGGCGCTCAAGATTCGCCCGGACTATGTGACGGCGCTGAACAATTTGGGTCATACCTACGAGCGCAAGCAGCTCATGCCTCAAGCGTTAGAGACTTACGAAAAGTCTCTGGCAACAGAACCTGCCAATGAGACGGCCAAGCGCCGGGTGGAGTCTTTGCGAAAGCGTCTTGCCTAGCAAGGCAGATGATTGTTGATGGTGGCTGAGCTGGCTCAGATTCGGGCAGATTGGCTAGCGTTGCTAGCACGGCAGCGGGCGATCGCAATTGTGCGGGCGAGCAGCGTGGCTGAGAGCTTGTCGATGGCGAAGGCGGCTGCGGCTGGGGGACTGCGATTGATTGAGGTGGCCTGGTCGAGCAGTGGGCCACCTGCGGAAATGCTTCAGGCGATTCGGTTGGCGCTGCCGCACTGTACGGTGGGAGTGGGATCGGTGCTGACTCCATTGGATTTACAGGCGGCGATCGCTGCGGATGCTCAGTTTTGCTTTACTCCCCATACCGATCCGCATTTGATTCATTTGGCTCAGCGAGCGGGTCTACCGCTGGTCGCTGGGGCGATGACCCCTACAGAAATTCTGACCGCTTGGCGAGCAGGGGCCGCGAGTGTCAAAGTGTTTCCGATTTCAACGTTGGGAAATGATGCCTATTTGCGAAGCTTGCGCGGTCCGCTCGGGCCGATTCCACTGGTGCCAACAGGTGGGGTCACGAGTGAAACGGCGCCTGGATTGATTGCAGCAGGTGCGATCGCAGTTGGGCTCTCAACGGCGCTATTTCCGGCAGATGAAGTGGCTCGTGGGGATTGGGAGGCTATCGAAGCGCGGTCTCGCTATCTGCTGGCGCTGTTGACTCCGTGAGTTCGATTTGTGAATTGGACCTGTGAGTTTGAGGGGAAGGTGCTAACTGCCGCTAACTGCCGAGCTTGAAGGCTTCTACAAAGAGACCGTAGACCATGCCGAGCTTGAAAGCGTTGAGGGCTTCTAGGGTGGTAGAGCGCGATCGCATAGGTGGAGCTTCTGTCGTGAGCCTGCTACCTACCATATTGCCTGCCTGTCTATCTGCTGTTGGGGAGGGTTTTGCCTGGGTGCGGTAGTAGAGCCAGCTAATGGCCTCCACAAGTATCACCAAAATCGCCGATGCCGTGACATCTAGCTTTGCAGCTTGCCCCGCCGTCGCTGAGATAGCCGTCGCAAAAAAGTTACCAAACAGCAAGCTGATGACTAAAACCGCCAACCGCCGCCAAGGATTGAATGCCCACTGTCTTAGCTGAAGGCTTGCCTGACTCACTAGCGTATTTAATCGGGTCCTTTGCATCGTGTCAGCCTACGGTTTGTCACCAAGGTCGGGTGGGTTATCTATCTTGACTTTAGGCTATTTCCTATGCACTGCCGTGGTTTTTCTGTCGCCATTCTGCGAAGTGTCACAGTTTGAAAGGTTTATAACTTGTGCGCAGGGCTACCATTTAAACGTTGAATAGAACATGATGATTCGAATATGGCGAGTCGACAGTAGCCCCTCGAATTGATCGTCAGTCCGGTACTCAGCACCTTAAATAAACGTCTAAGCTGCTCGATAAACTGCTCCGCACTGCAGTGAAGTTTAATGCTCAGTCATTCTCTCTACGCACTTCAACGCTTTTTTGCTTAGCCTATCGAGTTTTACCTCTCTTCAATTATTTTTTCAGTCACTTTTTTACACGTTTCTTCTCGTCAGGAGTTCCTTATGAAACTCTCATCTTTTGCTATAGCTCTAGCGGCGGTTCTCTCCGTTGGCTCCGCTGTACAAGCACAATCTGTAACTCGCACCCCTCTGGATTCACCCATGGAGCTCACTGGGCAGACTGGCGGGCGTGAAAGTTCTGCCTGCGGCAACATTGACCGATCTGCTGGTCAGGTTATCGAAGTCACTGAATCATTTGCGTCTCTGAGCTTTGAGGTAGAAAGCCAGGGTGACTACACTCTCTTGATTACAGGTCCAGATGGTTTCCGTGAATGTGTGTTTGCTCACAACTATGACGGCGGCGTCATTCAAGCACCTGGTTTGCTCAATCAGGGCGAGTACAATATTTTTGTGGGCGATCGCAGTGGCGAAAGGCACCCATACACCATGTCGATTACCCAGTAGAGACACGCAAGAAATCCTCTCCGTGCCCAGGACGCATTAACTTGCGTCCTTTTTTTTGCTGTTTTTTCAAAATCGGAATCGGAATCTGAGTCCTAGCCGTCAGCCTCTGGCAATCGCTGAACTTCCACATCGATTACCGCTGAATCGCTTTGGGAAGTGTTGACTTGGGAGGCATCGACAGTGGTGCTCTGAACATCGACTGCCTGAATGTCAATCACGCCTTCTGCTGCGACGCGCTCAAAGCCCTCTGCTGTGACCATTACCTCTGTCCCGCAGTTGGGGCAGGCCATCTTGAGATTCTTCAGGCTGGTGAGTGGCTGCTCGCACACCGGACAGTTACCCTCGACCAGGTTGCGCCTGATCCAAAATTGAAGCACTGCAAAGGCAATGACCGGCGCAAGTATTAGAAAGAGGGCAACTGCAAAGATGGATTTTAAGATGCCAGTAATGCCGATAGCACCCAAGACCCAGGCTGCGATTAAGATGAACACCCAGCAACCAAGACCCGGAAAGCGGACCTGAAGCTGATTGAAGTTTTGGTTCATAGGGGTTTCCCTCCTGCCAACGAAAGCTGTCGCCTTCAATTACTATCCTATTGCAGAAGCTCATCAAGACGCGCGACCAGCGCGGGTGCGCTGAAGCTAGCTAAGGCCTGTTCACGTAGCCATTGACCGTCGCATCGCTTGTCTTTGCCATCGAGCGCTTCAATGCAGGCGGCAGCCACTGCATCTGGGTCTCGGTGGGGCACCTGCCAGCCCACTCGACCATCCTGCACCGGGTCTGCAGAGCCGTCGTCATCGCCTGCAATAACCGGCACTCCGCAGGCCATCGCCTCTAGATACACGATGCCGAAGCCTTCCTTAGAAGGCATAACATACACATCCGCCAAGCGGTAGTGATCGATGAGGGCTTCATCTGGCACGAAGCCAGCAAAAACGACCGATTCTTTAACCCCCAGCTCTTCGGCGAGCTTGGCAAGCCGAGGCTGATCGTCGCCGCGACCAATGACAACGTATTTTACGTTGGGAAAAGCCTGGGCGATTTTGGGTAGGGCCCGTATGGTGACATCTACGCCTTTGTAAATGTCACCGCGCCACAGCCGGGCCACAGTGGTGAGTACGCGCGCATCTTGTAGGTGGTATTTTTCGATGAGCGCTGGCGGCGGGTTTCCTGGTGTGAAAACGCTACCGTCTACAACGCAGGGCAGCATTTCAAATTTTTCCTGGGGAATTTGATTGGCTTGGCAAGCCAAGTCGCGGCTATACCGGCTGATGGTCCATACGCTGTCAGCAGTAGCGAGGGCCCGCTTTTCTTTTGCGGGCAGTTCGTACCAGACCTCTTTGCCATAGGTGAGTACGGTGTAAGGAATTTTGAGCAGGCGACATAGCTGAGCGACCATGGCTGCGAGATTGATATGGCCGCAGTACACGTGGGCGGGCCGCTCCCGGATCAGATGGGCTGCCAAGGCGAGGGTCAGCTTCACGCGCCGCACCATGGGTCGCTCGTCAGACTGACCGTCAGAAGATTGATTTTTGAAGTAGTGATAGTGGAGGGCGCCGCCTTTGAGGGGATGATCGGTCTCGGCGTCGCGTAGGAGAAATACATTTGCAGTGTCTCCCGTGTTGGCTGAGCGATGCTCGTAGGCTCTCAGCACGTCTTTGATGTAGGACTGAATGCCGCCCTCACAGCTGAAGACTTCTAGAAAGAGAAAGACATGTTTTTTCGCGCCTTGCTTCATGGCTTAGCCGCTCCCATCGGTGCAATGTTGCCTGCTTTTAGTCGCTCTAGGTCAGCTTTCACCATCTTTTCTATCAGCTGCTCGAAGCTCACCTCGGGCACCCAATCCAAATTTTCTTTGGCTCTGGTAGGGTCAGCGACAAGCTGGAAGTGTTCATCTTCTCGAACCAGATTGGGGTCTGTTTCTACATAGTTTTGCCAGTCTAGACCGGCGCAGCTAAAGGCGGTAGAGACCAAGTCGCGTACGGTGTGCAAAATGCCTGTGCCAATGACGTAGTCGGCGGCGGTGTCAGCTTGCAGCATGCGCCACATCGCCTCGACGTGGTCACCGGCATAGCCCCAGTCGCGCTTTGCCTCTAGGTTGCCGATGGAGAGAGACTCTTGCAGGCCGAGTTTGATGGCGGCGGCGGCGAGGCAAATTTTGCGGGTTACAAACTGGGGAGGACGCCTTGGGGATTCGTGGTTGTACAGAATTCCGCTACAGGCAAATAGACCGTAGCGATCGCGGTGGTGCACCATGGTCCAATGGGCGTGTAGCTTGGCCGCACCGTAAGGATTTTTGGGCCGAAAGGGCGTCTCAACTGATTGGGGAGAAGTTTGGACATCGCCAAAAATTTCAGAGGAGCTAGCCTGATAGAACCGGGTTTTTAGCCCTAGTTCGCGAGTCGCATCTAGCAGCCGAGTAGCTGTACCGGTCACCAAATCTAGCGTACCGAGAGGATCTGCCCAGGAGGCAGGCACGAAGCTAGGTGCAGCCAGGTTATAAATTTCATGGGGTTGCAGCTGTTCGACCGCCTGTCTGAGCGCGTCGGCACTGGTAAGCGCAACGGAGTAAATTTCTACCTGGTCTACTAGCTCATCAAGCTTGGTAAGACTGCTCTGTCTCTCAGGGGGAACGAGGCCAACGACCCGGTAGCCTTTGCCCAAAAGCAACCGGCTCAGGTAGTAGCCATCTTGCCCGGTTATCCCCGTGATCAGTGCAGTTTTAGTCATGGATGCCTCTAACGAATGGGCTATACGTACAGCTATATACAAGCAACAGTTGATGTAACCCCTGACAAATAAAGTACTCTTTGCCTAGATCTTCATCAATTTGTGGACCTTTAGCTACTCTCTGGATTTTTTGCCACTGAGCAACGCAGTCAGTCACACGACCTTTGACGTTTTGACGATGCGTAAGCAGTTTCGCGGCTTGGGGGATGGCTGCTTTTCGACTTGTGAGTGGGTGCTTGGCTGACTGGCCAAGCGCTTGGCGACTGGCTGCTGATGGTGGCTAGGCGGATTGCTAGACAGGTTGCTAGATGCATTACTAGATGGACTACTAGATGCATGGCTAGGCAAATGGACAGGCTGGCCGGATGAGGACTGGCCGGATGAGGATTGGCAGGTTGAGGCTGCTGTCCGTGAGTAAGTGACTTGGTCGGCTAGCCGCCTAAGTAGAAACCAACCATAGCCCCCTTCTCTGAGGGCACCTGGCTGAGGCTCGCTAATGCTATCGGGATCGAAGGGTTCCCCCTGATCGAAAATGCAAATTTCAATTTTTTCGGGGCGAAGAACAAGCTCGATATCGATGGGGGTTGTGCGGGGCAAGTTTGCATGGGCGTGGCGGACGGCGTTGGTGAAGCCTTCTGCCAGCGCTAGGTTCAACTGATCAAATTGGTCGTTTATCCAGGGTGCTTCTTCGGCGAGCTGAGAAATGAGTGCCCGAAACCATTGCTGCACCGTGACCAGCTCTTCTAGACGGCTATTGACGCTCAGGTGAGCTTGCTCAAGCATGTTCAACTTAGATCTGGCCCTGCCGAACGATAGGGAGGCCCATATGTCTGTTAACTTTCCCAATCTATCACTTTGCTTATGGATTAAAGAGCTTCTCTTTGCTCGGGATACCAATCTACCGTCCTTGAGAAAACCATTGCGATCGCATCTCTACAGAGAGGCATATTTTGAGCGGGGTGGATGCTCAGTATGATTCTGCCCGCTTCTCTAGCAAAAGCTGTCTTCCTTTGCCGCCCAATTGACGTAGGAAAATGTGCAAAAAAGACGAGCCAATCGAAAGCCGCTCAGACATGGATATCTGAGCGGCTTCAAAAGTAATTCAATCACTCGTCTGTCAAATGCGCACTAGCTGACGCACTTTGAAAGAACCTCGCTTAGAAGAGGCCCAGGGTTAGTGAAGTATCGATTGGGAAAGTGGCACCAATGCCGAGCCAGATAGTAACGACTGTGCCGAACAGGAACACAGCAGTGGCCACCGGGCGACGGAAGGGGTTCTGAAACTTATTCACATTCTCGATGAAAGGAACAAGCATGAGGCCCAAAGGAATGGCTGTCATTGCAGCGATTCCCAACAGCTTATTGGGCAGTACGCGCAACATCTGGAAGGTGGGGTACAGGTACCACTCAGGCAAGATTTCTAGAGGTGTCGCAAAGGGGTTCGCAGGTTCACCGACCAGCGCAGGGTCAAGAACAGCAAGCGATACGCAGCAAGCAATTGTCCCCATGATAACGACGGGAAAGACGTAGAGAAGGTCGTTAGGCCAAGCGGGCTCACCGTAGTAGTTGTGGCCCATGCCCTTCTTTAGCTTCTCTCTCAGCATAGGATCGCTGAGGTCTGGCTTCTTAAGAATTGACATCGATTAATTTCCTAAAAAATAATGACACCGAC
>JBCBIK010000071.1:0-23030 GCA_038524545.1 Cyanobacteria bacterium J06623_4
GAATGCGATCATCTGTCGGTGTGGCTGGTGGGGTCATGGGTCGTGTCCTCCTAGTTAACCCGCACGTTGTATGGGGGTAATAGCTGGCGGATGATGGTTTGCTCCAATTGCAATGATAACCGAATCCATTGAAGCGTCAGTGTAACGACTGCTATCCTCACGTCATCTGGGTTTAAGCAGTCCATGAAAGCCCAACCCAGTGCTTTATGAACACCTTTGAATCGGCCTTTCACACTACCTGATTTACCGATATACAGAATGCCTTGTGTCTTGTGCTTGACAGCATAGATACCTAGACTGGGCGGTAGTTCAGCGAATTCTCTAGTCAACGGACAGCAGTCAGCAAACGGCATCTCATCCAGCACTTTGAGAATTCTGAGCGCTTCGGCGTTGATAGCATCTATGGAGTCAGTCATTCAGCTCAGACGAAGCGACTTTTGAATTGTACTGGAGTGCGCTCTTTTATCACGGGGGCGCTGCTGTATCAAAAGCCGTTAGACAGCCTACATTCTAAAACTTTGATTATGATACAAGTTATGAAACACACAAAGGGCGGATAAACCGACTGATTTGTAGCCTTCAATAGCTGTGTCAAAACGGTCATTTAAAACACATTCTGGTTGCTAAAATTCATACCTATACGGTTGACTGGGATAGTCGTTCAACATAGCTGAGTAAAAGAGCTGTAGCTTGCTATTTCTACGTACAAACACTGGACTGAAGAACTCTGTTGCTCTTAACTGACTACGATATATCTAACTTCTCAATATGAGACTTGTGCTGATTCTGTGTGCATTTACAAATGTAGAGTCAAAGTATGGAAGAGTAGGTTTGCAGTCGGTATATGCGTTCCCATGCCCAATCTATATTCTGTAGAGGTAGCGATCCACAGTTATCACCGCCAAGTAGAGATACTGCTAGAGCCAGATGCATGGTTGAACAAAGAAAACCTATTGTCGCTACTTCAAAAACGAGATCAAATTCAGTTCTTTATTGATCGACAAACTAAATACCCACACGCAGTCAATATTCCTACCTATCTAATGATTGAACTATCCAATGATGATGCAAAGGTTGGAAGCTGGGAAGCAAAACTGGCATACATATCTGAAGTACCTACTTGGAGAAAAACTATCAACCCACCAACTCATCATTGGTGGTGGTTCCCAAAATACAAACTTGAACCTAGTAATCGTCCTCTAGAAGCTTGGATGATGTACATCACCGCAGCCACCTTACTCATATCTTCCATATTGATATATAGAGAGAGCATAGACCGCATTCTGGAGAATGCGTCAGATGTTTGGAAGACTGTTGGTAATCTTGCAACAACCGCCATCACGCTCGTAATAGCTGGAGGGCCATTTACAAAGATTGGAAAGCAGTTTATGCAGAGATTATTTAAAAGCTACAAATCTCACTGGCGGTTTTCAATCACTCTTTTCCTAATCTCAACAATTTTCTTCTTTTCAAATTCTTTATTTTATCTCAGAGGGTTGCCAATCATAGCTGATAGATACAACCAACATGGTCTACAGTCATACTTCGCAGGGAATACCATTGCTGCTCAGTCTAGCTTCAAAAAAGCTTTGCGTATAAATCCAAAGCTTTCACAGGCACATCATAACCTAGCCCTCATATACGAGGATACTGGGGATTTTAGGAAAGCTAGCAATGAATATCTGAGAGCTGTGCAATCTGGTTTTTTACCTTCTATCAATAATCTAGCAAGATTGAGGATAGTAGAAGAACAATCTTACGACGAAGCTGTACTCCTAATAAGCCGGGCTTTAGTACTCTTAGAACAAGATGAAAGCGACGAAAATATAGAATTAGAATACAGTCTCAGAAAAAACTTAGGCTGGGCTCGCCTAGAACAAAACCGTCTGCAAGAATCGTTAAACAACTTGGTGGAAGCCAAACGTTTAGAGGCACAGATAGCAGAAAGTAGACCAGACGTACGTTGCCTCCTTGCAAGGCTTTATGATAAGCAGGGGAAAGGAGCAGATGCAAAATCAGAATGGGAAGCTTGCCTATCCAAAATCGCTCGCCCAGAAGATGATTTCTGGAGGACTATGGCAAATGAAGCGCTAAAGATAACACAAGAGTAGAAATTAATCGAAATGCTCAACATAGTTTGGTCGCGTCACGAAAGGTATGTCTTTTGAACCGTTGGTATATCACTCCAAATTATGGAGCTTGAAAATTCTTAGTCGATACAGCTGTCTTACGTCTTTCATGAAATGTTATTAGAATTGTCCCTGAAAATGCTTCATGGTGCCTTTGTTTCAGGTGCTAAGTTGTTACCTTTGAGATTCCACAATTAGTTCGACATCTCATCCCATGCACGTTGATTGCTACTTAGCTCATAAATTCAGGGGTTGTTCAGCGCCGCAGTGCTTGCAGTGGGGTAAGTGCTGATAGGTTAGGTTGTGGCAATTGTGGCATTCGTGGTACTGCGCGTAGCTGCAGTGCGGGCAGTGGATATCGTGCTTACGGATCTTTTTGGCGCAGCGGATGCAGCGCATGTTTTGAACGCGATTGGCGGCCTGCAGGCGAGTGTTGAAAACCACTTTTTGAAAGAACTTGATAATGCCGAATCCAATGACCGGGATGATCAAGATTTGCAGATAATTCAACAGGAAGCGCAGCCCGCCTAGAAGCACTTCAATCAGGTCTAAAACCAGTTCGACCAAGAAGCCTACTTGCAAAAACTCAAAGAATTTCCACAGCAGGGGAATGCAGAAAATTACTAGCAGATGCCAGCTGATGAGGGCGACATAGCCATAGTCCTTTCGCTGTGCAAAGCGGTGAATTTGAGCCGTGATCACCACAAGCGGCAGTAAAAAGAGACCTTGGAAAAACAGTTGAATGCTTGGATACCAGAAGGCCGATCGCTCATATCCGCTGTCGACTTTTTCAAATTCTTGATCGTTGTTCAACAAGGCTAAAAATGCCTGACTTTCAGATGTCCCAACCAGTTCTGCCTTGAGGCTTTCGAGGGTGGTTTCTCTCTGAGCGATCGCACGATCATTAGCCTCTATTTCAGCTCTGGCCTGAGCCGCCTCTACCGCGTTAATAGACTGCTCTCGCGGCTGCCCAGCAATTTCTTCTAGCAGGGTCGAATCGTACTGCTGACGAATCGTGTTGTTCTGCATGGTAAACGAGATAATTTCTGCTTCCGTATCGTTGATGCGTTTTGCGATCGCTCTACTCTCAGCCGTAGCAACCGCAGCCTCAGTCGCTTCATAGGTCTCACAAATTTCCGAAACCTCACCAATCCGACTAGAGCGCCGACGCCCCTCACTTGCCAAATTGGGAAAATCCTCAGGAACCGTCGCATTCCTCAAAATCACATCGTAATCTTTCGTCTCTGAGGTGCTTTCTCGGTACTGCTCCCAACTATCATGGCAGGGATAGGCTTCCCTCGGGCTCAGCGGCCAGCGGCTGATATCGTCAATCCCAGCAAAGACATTGCCCAAGATGAACAAATCGACAATGATAATCACCACCAGGCTAACTTTGTTAACCGGCTCGTGGTTTACCTTGCGCGACTTATTGAAAAAGCGACCAACGGCGCGACGAATTCTGGAGAGCATAAGTAAGGACTCGCGGACTTTGTATCCAACGAGCCCAACTTACTGGCCAAAATTGCAATTCGGTAAAAGAAAAGACATTTTGTCAATTGGTTAGTCAGCGCATGCACTGAGCTAGCGGTGGCTTTTCACACCTTTCCGTGAAGCCGTCTCCAGGTTAAACAATACCTGCAGGGTCTCCATAGCGCGATCGCGCGCTTCCATATCTCGCTGTGCCCGCAGCTGAGTCATCGGGTCGTGCAAAATCTTGTTGACGATGCCTCGGGTGAGCGCTTCTACAACACCGCGATGCTTCTCAGAAAATTCTGAGCCGAGTCGCGACATGGCCTTTTCCAATTCTTGCTCTCGGATCGTTTCGACCTTGCTGCGTAGGCTGCTAATCGTGGGTACGGTATCGAGCGATCGCAACCAATCCATAAAGCCGTCAACTTCCTGGTCTAGCAGCGATTCTGCCTCCCGGGCCATCTGACGACGACTCTCCTGGTTTTGCGCCACCACAGCCTTCAAATCATCCACATTAAAGGCAAACACCGAGTCAATTTCGCTGATGTTGCTATGGACGTTGCGCGGTACCGCAATATCAAACACCAGTATCTGGCTGCCATTACACACAGGCTCCAAGTTTTCCCTGTGCAAAATAGGCTCCACAGAAGAGGTACAGGTAAACACCACATCCGCCGCGACAACGGCCTCCAGCATCCCCTCTAGCGTGCCAGTCTGAATATCGACATCCCCAAACTGGGCCGCTAAGTCGTTAGCCCGGTCAATGGTCCGATTGAGCAGCGTAATTTTGTTCGCCCGCTTAGAGATGAGGTGCTGCACCAGCAGGCGGGCCATTTTACCCGCACCCAAAATGGCAATGTGGCAGTCATCAAAGCTCTCAACCTTCATCAGGGCCAGTTCTGCCGCCGCAGAGCTGATAGACACAGCCCCCGTCCCTAGGTTCGTTTCAGTACGGACCCGCTTGCCCGCCTTGATGGCATCTTTGAGCAGGCGGTTGAGAATGCGCCCGACGCCCTTGTGCTGCTGGCCTAGGCTCAGAGCATGCTTCACCTGAGAGAGAATCTGCCCCTCACCCAGCACCAGGCTGTCGAGCCCCGCGGCTACCCGCATTAAGTGCATCACCGCGTCTTGCTGCAAGAGCACAAACAGATGCGGTCGCAACTCAGCCAAAGGAATACCGCTGTGCTCACACAAAAAGCGCATGACATCGCGCACTCCAGCCTCGATCTCACCTGCGACGATGTGAATTTCGAGCCGGTTGCACGTGCTGAGGATAGATACCTCTTCGAGCGTGGGGGAGCTGCCTAGGTGAGCGATCGCATCGGCGACTTGAGCGGAAGGAATGCTCAGTTTTTCTCGGACTTCAACCGGCGCAGTCTGATGACTGAGCCCAACAACGGCAATATTCATTCGTTCCTTCAGCTTCCTTTTGTTTTTTGGGGGTCTGTTATGAAAAGTCTTCTATCTATATAGTCGGATGAGCCAGGCGGCCCTTTCCTAAAGTATTAAATAACCGAGGGCTATCTCAAGGAAACTAAACAAAACTCCATTTTCGGATACAGCCCCCACCCTTCTACGCAAAAAGAGACACCGAAGCGTTGCTTGGTGTCTCTTCTACTGCTGTAAAATGTTAGCCCAGTCTTTTTAGTTTTCTAGTTTAGGCTGACGCGCTTGGGGCTGTCCTTCATGTGCACGGTATCGACAAAGCGAGCCGTTTTAGACTGGCTAGAAATCACCAAGCTCTGCGTCCGGTAGCCGCCATTGAAGAAGCGTACGCCGTTCATCAATGTGCCAGGGGTAATGCCGCAGCCTGCAAACAAGACATTCTCACCGCTGGCCAATTCCTCAGCGTTGTAAATCTTGTCAGGGTCGTTAATGCCCATAGAAGACAAGCGCTCTAGGTTCGCTTCCTTGCTCTCACCAATCAGACCCGTCTTTACAATGGCCGGATCGTAAATCAGCTGGCCCTGGAAGTGTGCCCCTAGGCAGCGCATTGCTGCCGCTGAGATAACGCCTTCAGGCGCAGCGCCAATGCCCATCAGCGCGTGAACGTTAGTCCCTTCGAAGCCGCAGGAGATCGCTGCAGAGACGTCGCCGTCGCTGATGAGGCGTACCCGAGCACCGGCCTCGCGAATCTCTTTAATAAGGTCGTTATGACGCTCACGCTTCATCACGATGACCACTAGCTCATCGATGGCGCGATCTAGGCACTCAGCCAAAATCTTGAGGTTTTCGGTGGGGCTCTTGCTGATGTCTACTTTGCCTTTGGCAGCGGCAGGGGCTGCGAGCTTACGCATGTAGAAGTCAGGTGCAGCAAAGAGGCCACCTTTTTCAGAAATGGCCAGTACTGCCATTGAGCCGGGCTGACCGTAGGCGCACAGGTTAGTGCCTTCGCAAGGGTCGACAGCGATGTCAATTTCGATCAGCTCATCGGGGGTACACAATTCGTCCGCGTTCGGCTGGGTACAAATGCCGACTTCTTCACCGATGTAGAGCATGGGCGCGTCGTCACGTTCACCTTCACCAATCACGATCTTGCCGCGCATGTGAATTTGGTTCATGCGCTCACGCATAGCTTCTACAGCCACTTCGTCAGCAATGTCTTTTTCACCTTTGCCCATCCAGCGAGCAGAGGCAATTGCTGCTTGCTCGACGACTTCAATAATCTCTAAACCGAGGGTGTTCTCCACGGGGTATTTATCCTCCAAACTGCCGAATCTAGCCGGTCTTAAAAGAGCCTGTTAAAACAGTCTACTAAGCTCCACGGGCCATCTTCGAGTTTATCAGACTATAGCGTTGGTCACTTTTTGCTTCGCAGCGTGCATCCGCACTATCCCCTGCACCAATCCCACAGAGATATCTAAATCGGCCCCGGCTTGGGTGCCTTAGACAGCTGAATGAAAAGGTCGTAGTCCATGGTGCGATCGCCCACCGTAGAGGTCAGCCCCACCGCCCGAATTGCCGCCGTCGCACCCTCTGCCGGAATCTGCGGCACCGGGAAAACGCCCGCCTGACGGTTGATTTGAGCGAGGTCAATGTAGAAGTGCCCATTGTTGGGCGTAGGGACACTGCGGGTCATCGTTTGAAACAGTCGGCTGGTAGCGAGGGGCTGGTCAGGGGTGGGTGCGATCGCTTCTGCCGCCCCATCTCCAACCGCAAAAAACGCCACATTTCCCGGCAGCCAGCCGTGGCTAAACTGCACTCCCTGAAAAGGTGAAATCCACTCCGTAATAGACCCACCGTCAAATTCCGTCGTCTCCACCTGAAAGCGATAGCGGTCTACCATTACCGCATCCAGCTGACTCCAAACAGATTCAGCCGTTTGGCGATCATTGGTCTGTACCATCATTAGCAAGGGCGCGCTGGCAATCACGGGCCCATCTTCCGCTTCAGGCGAGGCAGCACCAGTAGCATCAGGATCAGCCCCCTCAGCATCAGCGCCCTCAGGTTCAGAGCTCTCAGGTTCAGGAGGCGGCAAAATGCCCAAGGCAAATTCTCCAGCGGCCCAAGGCATGATGTCTTCGTCGATATCCAGCCCCGTTTGGGTCAGTAGCCCAGCCTTCAGATTTTGAGGATTTGGGAAGAACGGGGGAATCGTTTTACCCTCGCTGAAGCCTCGCCAAAACTGTTGCAGGTTACTTCCTGACATGGCCAGCAGCGTATCACTCGGCAACCGGCGCGGCATCTCACCAGCTTCATTGTTCAGTTCGCTGTAGGCCAAGTCGTTTTTCGGTAAAAGCCAGCTAGTACCCTGAAAGCGCAGCCCGTCCGATTCCACCAGCGCAGTGGCCACAATGCCCTCAGAGCCCTGCAGGGGCACAAGGCTACCCTGTGGCCGCGTAATGGCGCCGACTGGTGGTGCCATGGCCTGAGTCGCCGCTGGAATATTGAGATAAAACTGAGCGAAATTTTTCCCCGGCGGCTGGGGTGACTCCACGCGGGTAGCGGCTTTGCGATAGCCCGCATTATCGAGTAATGATCGCCGCCCCTTGTAGGTGTCGATGGACTGCTCAATGCCCTCGGAGGTGTTGCTCAGCAGTAGCCAGCTAGTGCCGATTACAGCAGATTCTACAGCCTGGTTATCTCGGGTGGTGACCGTGCGAATGGAGATGCCTTTGTAGTTTCGTTCTTCCCAGTCAATGGCTGAAGATTGAGGCCCCGCGTCGAGCAGCGATTTGGCTTTGCCAGGATCTGCAATCGGCACGACTAAGACGGCGTTTTGCGTCGCTGAGGCTAGGCCACCTTCTGCGGTAGACCCGCCAGAACGGTTCGCAGAGTCGTCGCTGGCTGGCAAAAAGGCAAGGGTAACGCGATCGCCTATCCAGGGCTTAATGTCTCGCTTGAAACTGTAGCCATTCAGCGTAAACAGCTGGTCTTTCCACTGCCGCAAAAAGGTGTCGAATTGCTCTTGGCTTTCTGCGGTGCCAAACTGACGAACCTTCGTCCAGGTCAGCTCGTCAGTGGTGACCGTAACGGTTGCAAGGGCGCTCTGAGGGACTAGCTGAGTGCCTGTCGGAGAGAAGATCCTGGGCGATCGCTGGGAGAAGTTGAGATAGGCGATCGCGCCCCCGCCCAGCAAAATAGCCGCCCCTAGCGTAAGCAGTTTCGGCAGCTTCTGTTTTGTGGAAAAGGCGTCCCCAGTTCCTTCTGAACTGCTATCTGGAGCGCCCTTGGAGACTTTAGAAGAGACTTCAGGAGAAGCTTTAGAGACCTTTGTTTCTAAAGCAGCTGTTTGGCCGTTTTTCTTGTGGTCTGTTTTCGTCGCTGCTTCATCAGCAGCTGGCTCAGACGTGTTGGTCGCCTGCCCAGGCCTGTCTACGGTGGAGTGAAGCGCCGAATAGATCGTCGAGCCTATTGGCTGGTCAACATTTGAGGAGTTGGAGTTTTTAGCCATTTCTGAAAACCACGCCTTTGACAACCAAGTCTTTGAAAATTATGTTCTTGAAAACCATGCTGCGATGAGAACATGCCGAGATGAAACCACGGTCGCAATGAACTCTAGCAAAGAACTTGACAAATGTGACTGGTAAAAGCTCTGTCACACAAAAGACTTTTGATGCTGCAAGGTCATCTACAGGTTTCATACAGGTTTTCGTGTGTTTTTTTCTGTGGCACAGCCCGTTTACCGGTGACGGTGTGTCAGCACAAGTTTGAGTTTTCTTTCTGCGCTCCAAACGCCTGTGATCAGAGCGGTATGCTAGCGTTAGCCGATTCTGGCGCTTTTAATCTCAATTTTTCAATACGCCTTTATGACTCTCCACACGGTTAAGTCTGAGCCGCGGGTACCCTCTGACGCCCTGCTTTCGCCTCAGCAGACACCTTCTAAGCAGCTTTGGATGGCGGCCCTCAAGCCACCAATGTACTGCGTGGCCGTCATGCCGATTTGTGTAGGTAGCGCTGTGGCCTATGCGCAAACCGGCCAGCTTCGCTGGGGCATTTTCCTCACCTTTGCGCTGTCAGCTGTGCTGCTCTTGGTCTGGGAAAACCTCACCAACGACGTTTTCGACGCGGCGACCGGTATTGATGTCAATAAGCACCACTCCCTGGTCAACCTCACTCAAAATCGCCGCCTGATTTTTTGGATTGGCAATGCCTGCCTGCTGCTGGGAACTGCTGGGATACTTGCGATCGCACACTGGCAGCAAGACCCGACCGTACTCGCCATGGTGCTGACCTGCTGCGGTCTGGGCTATCTCTACCAAGGTCCGCCATTTCGCCTTGGCTATCAGGGTCTAGGTGAGGTGTTGTGTTTTATCAGCTTTGGGCCGCTGGCCGTAGGGGCAGCCTACTACGCCCAGCGTCAGCAGTGGACCGCCTTGAGCTGGAGCTGGCAAGAATCGCTGCTACCCGCTGCCCTTATCGTCGGCATTGCCACGACGCTAGTGCTGTTTTGTTCTCACTTTCACCAGGTTACAGACGATCTCAATGCCGGTAAGCGATCGCCCATCGTCCGCCTCGGCACTAAACGCGGCGCGCAGCTATTGCCCGTAGCCTGTGGGGGACTTTTTTTAATTGGGTTGGGTGCGATCGCCCGTGGCGGTCTCCCACTCAGTACGCTGTTGCTACTGGGTAGTGCACCTGCCGCGCTCAAGCTATGCCAACACGTCCTGGCGCATCACAACCATCCTAACAAGGTCAAAAATGCTAAGTTCTTAGCGATTCATTTTCACTTTTGGAGCGGCCTTTTGCTAACGGTGGGGCTGGTGATTTCTCTGGTAAGTTCTACGGGCTTTAGTGCCGTAGGTTTCAGGTAGCGGCTATGGGCTATCCCCAGAAAATAGCTTTTGACTTTCGGCCATACCGGCGACCCTTTCAGCAAGCGGTCAAGACCAGCCATGGCGCTTGGCGATATCGCGAAGGCGTTATTTTGCGCCTAACCGATGAGCAAGGCCGCACAGGATTTGGTGAAGTCGCACCCTTGCCCTGCTTTGGCACCGAGACTCAAGACCAAGCGCTGACATTTTGCCAACATTTGCCCCACACCCTATCAGCGGACAATGTGTTCGCCATTATGCCCACGCTGCCCGCCTGTAAGTTTGGCTTTGAGGTCGCGCTCAACAATCTATCCCGTGATATTCACTGCGCCGAACTCGATATTGCTGGCTACAGCGCCCTCCTGCCCGCTGGCAAAGCCGCGCTGTCTGGCTGGTCGGCGCTGTGGGCCCTAGGCCACCGCACGTTTAAGTGGAAAATTGGCGTGGCACCCGTCGCCGAAGAACTCGCCTATCTGTCGCGGCTGATGGATCAGCTGCCCCTCGGGGCTAAGCTCAGACTCGATGCCAATGGGGGGCTCAGTGAGCTAGCCGCTCACCATTGGCTCGACCAGTGCGATCGCCTCGGTCACCGCATCGAATTTATCGAGCAGCCGCTCCCCCCCTCGCGCTTTGCCGAACTGGTCAAGCTGTCCAACCGCTACAGCACCCCCATCGCTCTGGATGAATCGGTCTGCACGCTAGAGCAGCTAAAAGCCCACTACTACCGAGGCTGGCGCGGCATCTACGTCATCAAAGCCGCCATCATCGGCTCACCCAGCCGCCTCAAGCAGTTCTGCCAAGACCATCCCATTGATGTCGTCATCTCGTCGGTGTTTGAAACAGATATTGGTCGTCAGGCACTGATTGACCTAGCGATAGAGCTACAGAGCATTTTGCCCCATGCGCCCCATCGCGTTCTGGGCATGGGCACGCAGCAGTGGCTCCCCAACGATGGGCTAGACGATCCGGATTGGGAGACCCTTTGGCAGCGACTATGCTGACGCCTGTAGCAATTTGGCAGCGACCGTCGACTCAGCATCTGTTCGCCGGACAGGGGCAGATGGCAGAGGGCATGCTGTGGACCCAGTACACAGCAGCGCTGGTGAAAGAACTTTCTGCACGCTCTGCAATGCTGCCATCCGCGCAGCCATTGCTTTTGGTGTGCGATCGCAACCCTGTACTCATCGCCGCCGCATTTTGGGCAGCGCTCCTAGCGGGTTGGGATGTGGCACTCACTAATCCTCGCTGGGGCCGAGCAGAGTGGCAGTCGGTCAGTCAGCAACTCCAGCCCAGTGCGTGGCTACTCGCGCCAGATAGTGACCTGCTGAACTACTGGGAAGGCCATACTGAGCCGTTCGGAACAGCCGATGGTCTATTCGGTGGTCGTCTCTGTGCATCAAGGGCCAAGAATCCAAAAGATGCCTCAGAAGCCAGCTTCATCAGTGCTCAAAAAACACAGACGCCGCGCATCCTCATTCCTACAGGCGGTAGCAGCGGGCAGGTCAAGTTCGTCTGTCATTGCTGGGCGAGCCTGATGGCGTCTGTGGAGGGCTTTTGCAAATTTTTTCAGGCCAACGGTAAATCAGCAGAAAAGTCATCTCCTCGCCCTGTTAAAAGCTACTGCGTTTTGCCCATGTACCACGTCAGCGGACTGATGCAGATGCTACGTGCCGCCGCTACAGACGGCACTGTTCTGTTTTCATCATTCCGTCAGTTAGAAACTGCACCGCCGCTGGTAACAGACCCTCAAGACTGGTTTATTTCACTGGTTCCCACGCAGCTCACGCGATTGATCCGGGCTAATAAAGCTGGCTGGCTAAGTGGCTTTCAGACCGTACTTCTGGGTGGTGCGCCTGCCTGGCCAACGTTGCTAGATCAAGCGCGATCGCGCCACATTCCCCTCTGTCTGTCGTACGGCATGACAGAAACAGCTGCTATGGTAACGGCGCTGAGCCCGCAGGATTTTTTGCAGGGATGCACGAGTAGCGGCCAGCCTCTCCCTCACGCAGATGTGCGCATTGAGCAAACAGGACGGCCCATGCCAACGGGGCAATCGGGTCAGGTTGTGGTGCGCTCAGGTGCGATCGCCCAGGGCTACTACGCTTCCAGCACATCTGCCTTCACCCGAAACACCTTTCACACCGACGATATGGGCTACTTCAGCGCCGACGGGCAGCTCCATCTCACCGGTCGGCTGAGCCAGAAGATCATCAGCGGCGGTGAAAACATCTTCCCCGCCGAAGTGGAGGCTGCGCTGAGAGCGACCGGGCAAGTGGTAGATGTATGCGTACTAGGGCTTCCCCATCCCGATTGGGGCGAAGCTGTCGCCGCGGCCTACGTACCGGCCACTGCTGACGTGTCACCGGCCAGCCTAAAAGCAGCGCTTTCCCAGCAGGCCAGCAGCCAGCTACCCCACGCAGCACCGCTACTCAGCCATTACAAACATCCCAAGCGGTGGTTTGCCCTATCCGCCCTCCCCCGCAACGCTCAAGGCAAGCTCAACCGCGCCGCACTGCTCAACGCGCTTGAGAAAAGTCAGCATCTTGAGAAAACCCTTCCACCCAGCGCGTCAGCTCCGCTGGCAAGGCCTGACGGTGTCGTGTCTGCGGGCTAATGCATACATGCCGGGTGAGTGCATTAGCCAAGCATTTGGCTGAGCCATCGACCGCTTGCGATCCCTCTCGCTGGGGAAATACCTCGTAGCTAATTTCAAAACTATCCGCTGTCAGCAGCTGAGGCTTGGTGCGCACGGCTACCGAGTCGCCGCACCGCATCGGCTGGAAGAAATCAGCCGATGTATGCACAATCGGCAGCGCCACTGCCCCTCTTGCCGAAAAAAACGTCGCCAAGTCAAATCCTGCTGCTGCGATCGCTGTCTCATAAGCCTCATGACACAGGCTCAGCAAGTTAGCAAAATACATCACCCCAGCCGCATCCGTCTCATGAAAACGGATCGTACGGCGGTAGAGAAACGACATCTTTGGCGGTAGTCAGTCGACTAACTAGCGTTTGGCTGAGCAGGGCGGAAGGGAATACCATCTTGGCCAGGAATGAGCTGCGTACCTTCCAGCGTCGAGCCCGCCGAGTCGCCAGACTTCACATCCAGTGAGCCCGCCCTCAGATTGCTCAAGTTAAAGTCGCTGAGATTGAAGTTAGCGATCTGCATCGGGCTGTTGAGCGCCTTGATCAAATTCGCCAGTGAGGCCTGCACCAAGCCGTCGGCATTCACCAGCATCCAACCGTCCGCCGTCAGCTGACGCATTTCAAAGTGCAGGTGAGGACCTGTGGAGCTGCCCGTGCTCCCCACCAAGCCAATAATGTCGCCTTTTTTAACTTCTTTGCCCGCCTCAACGAAGATTTCAGCCAAGTGCGCGTAGCGGCTCTCTAGCTGTACATCTTCCGTTGCGTGGCGGAGTACCACCATCAGGCCATAGCCGCCAGCACTGCTCGCTGAGGCCACTGTACCGTCCTGCGCCGCTAGCACAGGTGTCCCCTGCGCCGCACCGATATCTGTTCCCGCATGGAATCGGCGATCGCCCGTAATCGGGTGAATGCGGAATCCAAACAGAGACGTAATCGGCGAAGGAATAGACAGCGGGAAAATAAAGCTCTCAGCCGCCTGCAGATTGACCAAGGGGCGAACAGAACGGTTGAGGTAATCACGGCCTGCTGCACTGGTAGAGAGGCGAATGCCAGTAGCGCTGAAGCTAACGGGTCCCACGTTTACAGCAGGTGCGCTTGCTACCGGGGCAGCGGGCGCAGGTGCAGGCTGAGCGGCCACGCTGGCTGCTGCTGTGTCCGAGGCCACTGATGGATTCGCTGCGGGACTACTGGCTACAGGAGCCGGAGCTGCAGGGAGGTCAGTGCCACAGGCACCATTCGGCACAGCCTGCCCCTGACCCACCGTAAATTCACAGCCCGTCGACTCTTCCGCGACGACGACGTCAGGCGCTTCGGTCGCGCCGACGCTGTAGTCTGTCGGGTCTACAAAAATGCTGTTGTATTCTTCTGGAAGGCTAGTGCCTTCGGGCAGCGCCGCTGGCACAATCTCTGTGGGCTGAACGGGCGCGGCCTCTTCGGCTACGGGCGCAATGTCTACAATCGGCGGCGCAGCAACAGGGGGCGCTACCTCAACGGGCTCAGGCATGATGTCAGGCACTACTGGCGCTGGCTCAGCCGGAGTGCTCTCAGCCGCGCCTACGCCGATATCGAGGCCAGTGTCTGGGCCGAGCTCATTGGCAGCAACTAGGATGGCACCATCGGCAAGCCTGCTCTCACCGCGATCAATCGCGTATGCCGATAGGGGCGCAGCGACCATGTTGGCCTCTATCAAACCCACTAAAGGATGACCTCGGTGAATTACTTTTTGCGCTAGGGGCTTTTGTGATGCGGTAAAAGCGGGGGGGCGAGGAGAGGTGACCGTGGGGCTAATATCAAATTCGGATTGGGCCGCTACGGTTGCGTTTTCGGTGATTTCAATCTCGATACTGGCAGCTTCAGAAGCCGCCTCTTCTGAAGCGATGGGTGCCGAGATATTCACTGCTGTGCCAGGCTGAACCAGGGGTTCTACAGCGGGTGCAGCTGGAGCGGGCTGCGCGGCCATAGGCTGTGGCGCGACGGGCTGTGGCGCGGCTGGTGCAGGGACAAAGGCAACAGCATTCACCGGCGCTTCAATGAAGGTCTCAGGCACGGGCGCTGGCTGGCTGGCCGCAGGAACTGCGAAGGTTGGCTGCGCGGCCACAGCGCCTACCTCAGGTGCAGCATGATTAACGGGTGAATGCGAGAGTAAGTAGTCTGCCCCTGGCAACTCTGCCGACTGACCGATGGCTTGGGTTCCAGTCAATACAGGGTCATTGATCAAGAGGTCCGTCTGAGCGATCGCGAGGCTCATTTGACTAGCGACAAACCCAAAGCCTCCCGATAGCCCGAGGGCCATAAACCAAAATCTTTGTAGCTTCTGCCCCCGACTCGCAAAATTAGCAGAACTAGATGAAGGGCTGCAGTCCTGCTGCGCTGTCATGCTGGCTTCGGTGGCGTTTGCTTCGGTGGCATTCATGTCAGCGGCATTGCTTTCAGCGTTGGCCTGGTGCTGGGGCGCAGTCATAGTCGTTAACCTAAATTAATCCCAAGTAATCTTAACTTATGTGAATCTCGCTCGGTTTAACGAGCAAGACATTATCGGCTGCATCGGCTGTGTGGTTTACTACCGTTTCGCCATTGCTGTGACAGCTTGCGGGGGAGTTTTTCTCGAACGCAACCTGCAGATAACCCTCTTCTGAAATCCCGACGACCTTTCCGGAAGACCCCCCAGAAGACGCCCCGAAAGACCCCACTGAGTTAGCGCGAACTTGCCGGATGCGGATTGACTGAGCGTGGAAGCGCTCAGCGAAATCATCCTCAGAATTGACCTCAAAGCCGTCATTAAAGCCAACAGAATCAGTCATTCCATAATTTATTGAAACAACGTTACCGACCTGTGTCAGTAGCTTCTGGTAAGCCTTCATAAAAACTTGACTGCCCACTTGTTGGTAAAAGAAGGTCCCTTGCATGATTCCCCGGAGAACCAGCGCAATTAGCACCTCTAAACAATTTATTTTGTTTTGTGCGGTTGGATACGTCCCCCCACTAAGTATTTTTGCCAGCGTTGTCCCGGTTTCAGGGACTGAGTTGTGCCAATTGATCCCAACCCCAATCACAGCCTGTTTTATCAGTGGCGGGATGAGTGGCTGTGCATCAGACAAGCCAACCGTTCCCTCGCATTGTGAAGGGGGATATGACAGTTTTGTTTCTGTTAAGATACCGCCTAATTTTTTGCCATTAAAGAAAAGATCGTTCGGCCATTTCACCCGTAGTGGAATGCCCAGATTGTTGAAGGCAGTGGCAATGCCCCAGGCACTCAGACACGTGAGCTGAGCGCTCATGCCTGCGGGCCAGTCGGGCTCAAGCGCGAGGGAAAGATACAATCCGCCAGGTTCAGACTGCCAGGTTCTGCCGTGTTGTCCTCTTCCTGCCGTCTGCCTACGGGCGATCGCAACTGTCCCAGACGAATACCCAGCCGCTAGCATTTCCCACAGCCGAGTATTCGTAGAAGGCAACGCATCGAAAAGGTGAACGTCAAATTGGGGACGAATATGGCTAAAGGTCTTGCTGACACCCAGGCATGAACCATGCGCGGCGAGGGCGCGGCGAATCTTTTGTAGGTCGAGGTCCGGCACGTCCACGCTAGAGGAAGTTGGTATGATCGATTTCATGATGACAAACCTCCCGCCTCTTACTATCGACACGCTGTGGGCTATCTTAAACGGCGAGCTTTCTGATGATACGGTCAATCAGCTCGTGTGGCATACGCTCGGCTATCAGTACGACGGCGATCGCCAGATTTGGTACAGCACTGAAGCTGTAGACGCGACCTGGCGTGAAAAATATCCCCAGCCGCCAAATTTTATTGAAAGCAGGCCTGCAACGGTGCAGCTAACTCGCGCCATCCCCAAAGAAAACAAACAGCTGCTCAAAACCTTCCTTGGCTTCAAAGGTTACTCAGTCGATCAGCTAGTCCCTCGCCTGACGCGGCGGGCAACCATGGCAAACTGGCTTTTGAGTACGATGCGCGGTCGGGGACTGGTTTGAGACCACTTAGCTTAGGCAACTCGTCCGGGCCGACTTGTGTACCATGTCTTCTATGTCACGCCCCAAACCGGCCAAATTCCGTATGGCTCTTAATCTTGTGTTTACCTTGAAAATGAGATGTGAAGCTATAGTTTCTTCATTAATTAGGCTACAAGAAGTATGGGTACCCGCAGAGGCTGACCCTTGTATCTGCCGCCGCAGCTGAACTATTCCAGCTGTTCTCCAAGCGAGCGTTTTTCCAGCAGCATTGAGATATGACAACTGTATTTGATTTTTTGGCTAAGGGGGGTCCAGTCATGGTCCCCATTGTGGGTGCATCCGTTTTCACACTGGCTTGCGCTCTAGAAAGAGCGACCTTTTGGACGGATTTGCTCAAGCGAGAAGCCAAGATTGTCAACGAGGTGTTGGAGGTTGCTCGCAAGGATTTAGACGGCGCAGCTGCGATCGCATCCCGAGCCAGAGACCTCCCCATTGGTCGCTTCTTGCTAGCCCCCCTCAGTCTTAGAAATCCCTCCCCTGACTCTTTCCGGCTGGCGCTAGAAAACGCTGGCGACAAAGAATTCGTCAAAATGAGAAAGGGCGATAAGCTGCTAGAAACCGTAGTGGCCGTCGCGCCCTTGCTTGGCCTGCTCGGCACCGTCACAGGCCTGATTGCCACCTTTGAGAGTCTCAATATCGGTGGCGGAGACAGTGCGGTCGGTGCGACCGAAGCTGCAGCAGGTATTGGTGAAGCGCTGATTACGACAGCTGCAGGGATGGTCGTAGCAATTTTGGCACTGCTCGTGCTTCGGGTGATGGTGACCCTGCAGTCTCAGCAAATGGACTACTTCTCCGAAACGGGCAATGAGCTAGAGCTAATTTACCGTCAGTACTGGTACGAAGCCGGACGCATCCCTACCGATAGCCCTCATGCAGAAATTCCCCTGCGCGAACAGACAGAGCAATTTCTGCCCGGCGCCACCACCGGTCGTCAGCTCCCCGCCAGGTAGGTTCCGAGGGAACAGTCCAAGAGAAACAGCCTCAAAGAAGCAGCCTCCAAAATAGACTCATCGCCCATGCGCTTTCGCAACTCTTCCGAAGACAATGGCATCCCCAATATCGACCTCATTCCCATGCTGACCGTCATGATGGGTGCGCTGGCCTTCTTTGTAGTCGTCGCGGTGTCCCTCTCTAGCGAACAGCTGATTCAGGTAGATTTGCCCCCAGAGCAAACAGACGATGCCCCCGCAGACGCTGACACGGTAAAAGAGCCTTTCATCGTAGAGATGGACGCCAACGGTCAGGAGCTACTCAATGGCCAACCTATTGAATCCGACCAGCTCGCGATAGAAATAGAGAATTATCTAGCACGCAACACAGACACCACCGTGTATCTGCTCCCGAGCCAAGACCTGCCCTACGAGCAAGTCATGCAGTTTCTGGGCGACATGCGCTCGGTGGGCGGTAGCCGCGTTTCCCTCGCCCTCGAAGAGCGGCCAGAAGATGCGGCAGAAGCAGCTGACAGCGCTGCTTCTGAATAAGTCTGAACTGACAGAATTCTACCCAGGCCACCACCCAAAAGCCCTCACATAACGCTTCCAACCTTGCCCGCTCATAACCCTACGAGTTCTCTACATGCGTTCCCGCCGCCGTCGTCCTAGCCGCGTGCCCGAAGTCAACCTCGTCCCGATGATGGACGTGTTGATGACGGTGCTGATTTTCTTTGTGATTATCTCTATGGGACTTTCTGGCGTACAGATCAATGGCGTTACACTCCCAAAGTCGGTCAATAGCGCTGACGACCTTACTACAGAAAAAGCTGACGAAGCCAAACCTCTAGTCATTGGCCTCACGAACGATAAGGAAATCGTACTCGAAGGTGAAACGGTCACCATTAGAGCTTTGGCCCCTACGGTGAAAAGCTACTTTCAGGAAAATCCTGAGGGGTCTTTGATGCTGAAGGCAGACCGCGCTCTGCCCTATGAAGATATTGCTGAGCTGCTCAACGAACTGAGAAAAATCGGTGGACGCCGGGTTTCACTAGCCGTTGAGTGAGGCCTGCCGACGTTTAAAGAGGGACAACAGAAAGGGCCAAAAACAGGCTCGAAGTCGCAGTCTTGGGGGCACTTTACGTAGTTATACGTAAGCTTCTGTAGGCACTTCATGAAGAGCCCCTATTTATGCGGATCTGATTTTCCTGCCTTGGAAGGGGTACTTAGTCACGACGGGTTGCTGCTGGATAACAGCGCCATCGTGGCTCGTGTTCTTACGGATAGTTGAGTGCCCTTAGAAGGATTTTTATGAACCCTGTAATCGTTTTCATGAAGAGGCGTGGTGTTACGATGTTGCTCCCGCTACTGCTTTTGATGACTGCCTGCGATGAGCCAGAGGAAGTGGCTTCTGCCAGTAGCGACAGCTTGCCCGACTTGGCTAATCTATCACTGCCCGAGGTGACCCCCGACGAACCCCAGCCACTCGTAGAAATCGATGAATCAGGGCTAACTGCAGCTGATGGCGATGTCAAGAAAGATTCAGCTTCTGACGTCGCTTCTTCCAGTCTGCCTGACGACGTTGCGACAATCACCGCTCAAGAGATTGCCGCTCAGTCTAGAGGTCTGTGGGCGACTGATGTGCCTGAACCAACGCTGCTGGTCGGTTTAGCGGCTGCGGCTATTGGCTGTGGTACGCTACGGCGCAAGAAGGCAGGCGATCGCATCTAAAACAGCCCTACAGCATAGTCGACTGAGCGTTCACCTAACTTAAACCGAGAGGCCCTGGAACAAATGCACTCAGGCCTCTCGGTTCTTATTTGGCGTTGATTTAGGGCTAGAATCTTCTGGGTAGCCTTACATACACTGAAGATTTACACACACTACAGATAGAGGCAGTACGAGTTCATGGACCAAGATCGTGTTGACCGTTTGCTTGCTGAGCTGAAGCAATCAGACGCCTCAGCGCGAGAGCGCGCTTCTGCCATGCTCTGGAACCTGTGGTTTCACCAGAAAGGAGTCCATGGCGCACAGCAGCTGATGGATGCTCAGTCACTGATGGAAACCGGGCTGGCGAACCGGGCCGAAGACCTGCTAAACGCTGTGGTCGCTGCGCAGCCCGACTTCGCAGAGGCCTGGAATCGCAGGGCCGTGCTGCACTACACCCAGCAAAACTATTGGCAGGCGATCGCCGACTGTCAAAAAGTTATTGAGCTCGTTCCCTATCACTTTGGGGCGCTGCACGGATTGGGCCTCAGCCACCGCGCGGTTGGTAACTTCACCGCAGCGATTCAGGCCTTTCGGCAAGCGCTAGCAGTTCAGCCCTATGCGATCGCCAATCAGCGGCTGATTCTTGAGTGTACGGCTCAGCTAGAGTAGCGATCACCCGAGCAGTATTTTATGCTTGAGCCATGTTTTATACACGACATATTGTCTCGATTGTTACTGCATGGCGAAGCAAAATCGGCTCGTTCTGTGGCAACCTGAAAGGGTGGGGTAGTTGGCCCCTGCTCTCTTCACCTTCGGCTTATGCAAACTCTGTCTTCCCCCCCTGCCTCCAGCGCGGCTAGCCCTGCACCCGAGACGACGCCGGACACAGCCACTTTTGATACCACAATCACACGGCGAAAGACTCGTCCCGTCCCCGTTGGCGATGTCACCATCGGTGGTGGTCACCCCGTCGTCGTGCAGTCGATGATCAACGAAGACACTCTTGACATTGACGGCTCTGTGGCGGCGATTCGGCGTTTACACGAAGTGGGCTGCGAAATTGTCCGGGTGACGGTACCGAGCATGGCCCACGCTAGAGCGCTAGCTGATATCAAGGCAAAGCTAGCAGAGACCTATCAGCCCGTGCCGCTAGTGGCCGATGTCCATCACAACGGCATGAAGATCGCTCTTGAGGTCGCAAAACATGTCGACAAAGTACGCATTAATCCGGGGCTGTACGTTTTCGAAAAGCCATCGAGCGATCGCACCGAATACACCCAGGCAGAATTCGACGCCATTGGCGACAAAATTCGCGAAACCCTAGAGCCCCTTGTCATCTCCTTGCGCGATCAGGGTAAAGCCATGCGCATTGGCGTTAATCACGGATCCCTCGCCGAGCGCATGCTCTTCACCTACGGTGACACCCCCGAAGGCATGGTCGAATCCGCCCTTGAGTTCATCCGCATCTGCGAATCCCTAGACTTTTACAATATTGTCATTTCCCTCAAAGCCTCTCGAGTGCCCGTCATGCTCGCCGCCTATCAGCTCATGGTCAAGCGCATGGACGAACAGGACATGCACTATCCGCTGCACCTAGGCGTTACCGAAGCTGGCGACGGTGAATATGGCCGCATCAAGTCTACTGCGGGCATCGGGACTTTGCTGGCCATGGGCATTGGCGACACCATTCGGGTCTCTCTTACCGAAGCACCCGAAAAAGAAATTCCGGTCTGCTACAGCATTTTGCAAGCCCTAGGGCTGCGCAAGACCATGGTCGAATATGTGGCCTGTCCCTCCTGCGGTCGCACTCTATTTAATCTGGAGGACGTTCTACACAAAGTCCGCAATGCAACCAGCCATCTGACCGGCCTAGACATTGCCGTTATGGGCTGCATTGTAAACGGTCCAGGTGAAATGGCCGACGCCGACTATGGCTATGTTGGGAAGCAACCAGGCACCATTGCCCTCTACCGAGGTCGAGAAGAGATCAAGCGAGTCCCTGAAGAAAATGGCGTAGAGGCCTTAATAGAGCTAATCAAGTCAGACGGTAGGTGGGTAGATCCTGAATCTACATCAGAAGGCGCGCAAGAAGCTGTGCAAACATCAAAATAGACTGTGCCGAAAAACTTGCCAGGACCGTGCCCAAGACAGTGCGAGCGGCTGTGCGAGCTAACTGGCCCCTTTTTAAACTGGTCTACAGATAGGAAGAGAAATCCCACTTATTTAGTTTTAATCTTTTACATAGCAGAGCTCTAAGTTAAGAAAGGGCTATCTTAACCTCTATCTCAGCCTACGAACAGAAGGGTTATGCTAAATTGGGCTTACTGGTTTAGGTAGGTGATTCCATATAATGGGACATTTATCAACAGGGTTATCAACAGAGTTGCTTCGGGTATGAGCCTCAAGCGACCCAGCAGATGCAGCATTTCCTCCATACAGGATCTTGATTTTCTATGGCGATTACTAAGCGCGGTTTTATTTTAGGAGCAACCGCATTAGCGAGTGCCGCTTTGGTTATTACAGGGACCGGCATTCATCTATCAGATGGTCAAGCCTTCTTCAAGGAGAGCCCCAAGGAGCTCATCGATGAAGTGTGGCAGCTCATCGATCACGAGTACGTAGATGACTCCTTCAATTCCCTCGATTGGAACAATGTTCGCACTGCCTACCTAAATCGTACCTACACCGATCAGGAAGAGGCCTACGTCGCTGTTCGCGAAATGCTAGAGCAGCTAGACGATCCCTACACTCGGTTTATGGATCCAGAAGAATTTCGCAATATGCAGATTGATACTTCTGGAGAGCTAACTGGGGTTGGCATCCAAATCTCTCAGGAAGAAGAAACCAACGAGATCGTCGTTGTCTCCCCCATTGAGCAGACACCTGCTTACGAAGCTGGCCTCCTCTCTGGCGATGTCATTACCTTCATTGACGGTCAGAGTACAGAGGGAATGGAGCTGAGCGATGCAGTCAGTCTGATCCGCGGTCCGGTCGATTCATCCGTCACCTTATCTGTCAGCCGTGACGGTGAACCTATGGACTTTGAGCTGACGCGTGCCCGCATCGAAATTCACCCTGTTCGCTACTCCCTAGAAAGCGGCCCAGAAGGATCAGTCGGCTACATTCGTCTAACGCAGTTCAGCGCCAACGCCGCTGCCGAAATGAAAGACGCTATCGAATCGTTAGAAGAACGAGATGTCACTGGTTACGTGCTAGATTTGCGCTCTAACCCGGGTGGCTTGCTTTTTGCCAGTATCGACATTGCCCAAATGTGGATAGATGAAGGCACCATCGTCTCGACCGTAGATCGGGATTCGATTAGCGATGAAGAAGTGGCTAACAATCAGGCTCTGACCAATCAGCCGCTGGTGGTTTTGGTAGATGGTGGCTCTGCAAGTGCCAGTGAAATTCTTTCGGGAGCGCTACAAGACAATAGCCGAGCAGTGCTTGTAGGGACTCAAACCTTCGGCAAAGGTTTGGTACAGTCCGTACGAGGCCTTGCAGATGGCTCAGGTGTCGCCGTTACTATTGCAAAGTACCTCACACCCTCTGGAAGAGATATCAATAAGCTGGGCATTGAGCCCGACTTCATCGTTGAGCTGAGTGATGATCAGCGAGATTTATTAGCGCAGGACCGTGAAAAGGTTGGAACGCTAGAAGATCCTCAATATGCGAAAGCCATTGAAGTTCTCTCGGATGCAATTCGTACCAAGCGTGAGTCAGCTAGCGCAGCTGGTATTGTTAGCGAGTAGGCCAGAATTAGACGCCCAGTGCTAGGTGCTTAGACGTTGCCTTTTGAGTAAGCGCATTTTTTAGCTAACGTCAGTTCGGGATAAGCGAAGAAAAAAGAAGGACAGGTACGCTGAAAAGTA
>JBCBIK010000072.1:0-22834 GCA_038524545.1 Cyanobacteria bacterium J06623_4
TGCAGGCTTCGCAGTTCATGGCGACGGTGCCGAGCTGGGTTTCGATTTCGCGATCGCGCAACACACTAAGCAGCTGAGGATGGATGCCCATCTCAGGTAGGGTGACGATCTCGATGTTGGGGTGGAGGGTTTGTTGGTGAGCTGCGATCGCGCCAATTTTTTCCATCAGGACGCCGGTGAACATAAAGTAGGGCAGCACGATGATGCGCTTGGGCTGGTAGAGCCGCGCTCTGCGGAAGCCTTCTTCTAGGCGGGGGTGGGTGATGCCAATAAAGCAGGTTTCTACGGTGTGGTATCTGCTGCCTTCCCACAACATGCGGGAGAGCTTATACACGTCGCCATTGGCATCTGGGTCGCTAGATCCACGACCTATAAATAAGAGAGCGGTGTCTTCTCGGAGGATGCCGTGGGGGTTGTGAGCGGGGGTGTCGAGCAGCGCCAGGCGATCTTGCCAGAGGGTGAGAATGGCGGGGGTGATGCCAAAATGGCGACCGTAGTGGAAGGTGACTTGGGGATGGCGGGCTTTGGCTCTATCGAGTTCGCCGGTGACGTCGAATTTGTTGTGGCGGGCGGCAAAGAGCAAGATTGGCAGCACTGAGATATCAGTGTAGCCTTGCTCAATGCACTGATCGATTCCGACTTGGATATTGGGCTCGGTTAGCTCTAGGAAGCAGGGGATGACGGGGCGAGAGGGGTCTAGCTGATGGTAAATGGTGCCAAAATCTATCAGGTCTTGGCGTCCTTTGAGGTTGCGGGTGCCGTGACCTACCATCAGGAGCGGACGCTGGATGGGGAGGGGCGGCAGTTTCACTGCTGTGATGTTTTCTAGTGTGCTGCTGTCAGATTGTTTTGGGATTGGTGACTGCTTGAGGGGCTGCTGGTGCTGGTTAGTTTCGGGTGAGGCGTTAGCAGTGTGTTTAGTGTCTAAATCTTGTGGTGAAGTAGCAGATTGAAGCGTGAGCGTATCAGATGTTTGAATAAAGGTCATGTAGGGTGCTCTTTTCCCGTGCGACGCGGGAGCGAGGGTAGAAGAGGCAGGCAGGCGTTCTGACTTTGACAGCTGCGGCACAGCGTTGGATTTTCACCAAACTTTCCCTGTTTGCCTCGGTTTACTGTGGTTACTCGTCGAGCGGCTAGGGCTACAACTTTCTGCTTGAAAGGTCTGAAGTGCGCTCGACTGGTTCAGTGATTTTATCGCTTGGGAAAAAAGATTGGATAGGCTCGCTACATGACTTTACGAGAGCAGGTGAGGCACGCGCTAGATGGGCGTGATGACTGGATTGGTATAGGGGTAAAGGGTGCGATCGCATTTCTCATCCTTCTCTCTGCTGCCTTTTTTGCGGTGCAGACCTATCCCCTGCCGGATGGTATTCGGCTTGCCATTAAGGTGGCCGATCAGGTCATTCTTGTGCTGTTTACGGTGGAATATTTGCTGCGGCTGTGGTCTGCTCAGAAGCCGCTGCGATTTGTGTTTAGCCTGTATGGCCTGATTGATCTGGTGGCGATTTTGCCTCTGTTGCTCAGTGCTGTCGATATCCGTCCGCTCCCGCTGATTCGCTGGCTGAGAATCTTACGACTTTCTCGCTTTTTTGAGAAAAAGACCTGGTTTGGACGGCTGATTGGCTACCAGGGTCTGATCTTTGGGCGCATTTTGTTCACTCTTTTTTCGATTATTTTTATCTATGCTGGGGCGATTTATCAGGCTGAGCACGCTACCAATCCTGGTAACTTCGCTACTTTCTTGGATGCGGTGTACTTTGCGGTGGTGACGATGACCACTGTGGGCTTTGGGGATATTACGCCTGTTTCTGAAGCGGGTAGAGGGCTGACGATTGCCATGATTCTTACGGGTATTGCGCTGATTCCGACGCAGGTTGGCAAGCTGATTCAGCAATTTACCAAGGTGCAAAATTCGGTGCGGGTTAGCTGTTCGCAATGCGGTCTGCTAGGCCATGAGGAGGATGCACAATTTTGTCGTAGATGTGGAGCCGCGTTGCCAGAAACCAAGGGTGTGGAGGTAGAGCTTGAAGGTGCAGGTGTAGGCGCTCAGCTGTAGATTGTTTGGACTTAGATACCTGGCGCTGCGATACATGGTTGTGCGGGTGCGCATCTGCAATTGACGGTAGGATCGAGCAAGAAGCCGCTGACTTGAGCTATGGAGCCTGCGATCGCACCTGAAGACCTGGAAAGATATCGTCTCACCTTCCGGCGTAGGCAGGCCGAGCGAGAGGTTTGGCAGCGATCGCGGCAGCAGCAGGGTCAGCAGGTTGCTCGGCAGGCGGCGCAGCTGCTAAAGCAATCCTTTGGTGCGCAGCGAGTATGGCTATTTGGCTCTATGCTGACGCCTGATCGAATTCGGGCCGAGTCTGATATTGATATTGCCGTAGAGGGGCTTGCGGATGAGCGCTATTTGGAGGCGCTGGGTCAGCTGCTGGACCTTTCTGATTTCAGCGTGGATTTGGTGCAAATGGAATATGCAAGGGAGAGGTTGCAAAGTGCGATCGCTCGTAAAGGAGTTCTTTTATGAGTCGCTTTGCAGTCTTAATCGGTGAAATCAATCATGGATTGGCGGATTTAGATAAAATCACCTGTCAAACTCAAGCATTACTCAAGAAAGTAGAAGTTACCGCTGATGATGACTATCTAGGCACCATCGCTCTCAATGTGCATAGCTTTTATTCTGGCGCAGAGCGTATTTTTCGAGACATTGCATCCTCTGTCGATAATGCTTTGCCCGAGGGTGCGGATTGGCACCGAAGGTTGCTGAGGCAAATGGCCATAGCCGTCCCAGATATTCGGCCTGCCGTGCTGAGCGAAGCGTCACTCAAGCAGCTAGATGAACTATGCCGATTTCGCCATGTTGTTCGCAATGTGTATGCGTTTGAGCTGGTGCCTGAAAGAGTTAACGACGTCGCTACAGAACTGCCCAACTGCCTATTGCAACTAGAGCGCGATCTGAGTTCATTTTGTGAGTTCTTAGTAGCTCTCAATGGCTCTCTCAGTGGCTCATAGATGGCTCGTAACATTAGCCAAGCGTTTAGAGGCAGCACATCCTGATTCGAAACTCGGCGCGCAGATAGAAAGCTTTACGTTACAATTAGTTAATATTTCCTTCGGGGGTGCTGTGTTCTATCCCCTGATCTTGAACTGCACTCTCGTAATTAAATGAGCCTTCCTATTCGCAACGTCGCGATCATCGCCCACGTTGACCATGGTAAAACGACGCTAGTTGATGCCTTGCTGGAGCAGTCTGGCATCTTTCGTGACAATGAAGCAGTGCCTACCTGCGTCCTAGATTCGAATGATTTGGAGCGGGAGCGAGGCATCACGATTCTGTCAAAGAATACGGCGGTCCACTACAAAGATACGCTGATTAACATTGTCGATACGCCTGGTCACGCCGACTTTGGTGGCGAAGTGGAGCGCGTGCTGGGTATGGTGGATGGCTGCCTGCTGATTGTCGATGCCAACGAAGGGCCGATGCCACAGACTCGGTTCGTTTTGAAGAAGGCCTTAGAAAAGGGACTGCGTCCGATTGTGGTGGTCAACAAGATTGACCGGCCTCGGGCTGACCCCCACTCCGCTGTCGACAAAGTGCTCGATCTTTTTATTGAGCTGGGCGCAGATGATGACCAGTGCGACTTTCCCTATCTCTTTGCTTCTGGCTTGACTGGCTTTGCCAAGAACAAGATGGAAGATGAAGACAAGGATATGCAGCCTTTGTTTGAGTCTATCTTGCACCATGTGTCGCCGCCGATTGGCGATCCGGATAAGCCGCTGCAGCTGCAGGTGACAACGCTAGACTACTCCGACTATCTCGGTCGGATCATCATCGGTAAGGTGCACAATGGCACGATTCGCCAGGGTGAGCAAACTGCCCTTGTGAAAGAAGATGGCAAGATTGTGAAGGGCAAAATCACGAAGCTGATGGGCTTTGAAGGGCTGCAGCGGGTCGAAATTAAGGAGGCGACGGCTGGTAACTTGGTGGCGGTGGCTGGTTTTGCAGATGCAAACATTGGTGAGACGATTACCTGCGCGACTGACCCCCAGGCGCTACCGCTAATCAAGGTGGATGAGCCGACGCTGCAGATGACGTTTGCGGTAAATGATTCGCCGTTTGCAGGTCAGGAGGGTGACTTTGTGACGTCACGTCAGCTGCGCGATCGCCTGATGCGCGAGCTGGAGACGAATGTGGCGCTGCGAGTAGAGCAAACTGACTCGCCGGATCGCTTTGCCGTCTCGGGTCGGGGTGAGCTGCACTTGGGCATTTTGATTGAGACGATGCGCCGGGAAGGCTATGAGTTTCAGGTGTCTCAGCCTCAGGTGATTTTCCGTGAAGTCGATAGTAAGCCCTGTGAGCCTTTTGAGCAGCTGGTGCTGGATGTACCTGAAGATGCTGTGGGCGGCTGTATGGAGCGACTCGGCACACGTAAGGGTGAGCTGCAAGACATGATGGTGTCTGGAGACGGGCGGGCTCAGCTTGAATTTGTGGTACCTGCGCGCGGCCTGATTGGCTTCAGGGGCGAATTTATGCGGGTTACGCGGGGCGCGGGCATTATGAACCACAGCTTCCTAGAGTATCGCCCAATGTCTGGTGAGATTGAGACCCGTCGCAACGGCGTGCTGATTTCTTTTGAGGAAGGGGTCGCGACGTTCTACGCGCTGAAGAATGCTGAAGATCGAGGTACTTTCTTCATTGAGCCTGGCACTAAGGTGTACAAGGGCATGGTGGTGGGTGAAAACAACCGACCCCAAGATTTGGAACTCAACATTTGTAAGGCGAAGCAGCTCACGAACCACCGGGCGGCTTCTGGTGATGAGCTAGTGCAGCTGCAGTCTCCTATGGAGATGGGGCTAGAGCGCGCGCTGGAATACATCGGATCAGATGAGATGGTGGAGGTTACGCCAGAATCTATTCGCCTGCGCAAAATTAGCAAGAAGAAGCTGGCTAAGCGATAAGGTTGGTTGTGCTTAGCGTCTATGCGGCTCTGAGCTTTTACATTTGCTGGATAGGAATCGAGATAGAAAACTCGGTTCCCTGTCCTTCTTCGGAGGCAAACGTAAGCTGGCCGCGATGCTTTTCGAACACGATTTGATAGCTGATCGACATGCCCATGCCAGTGCCTTTGCCGACCGGCTTGGTGGTAAAGAAGGGATTTAGAATTTGAGACTGAATGGCTTTGGGAATGCCGGATCCATTGTCGTCGATGCGGATATTGGCAAAGTCGCCCTGCGCTTCTGTGGTGATGGTGATGCGAGGAGCGGGGTGCTCTGCGAGGGCGTCGATCGCATTGGCTAAAATGTTCATAAACACCTGGTTGATTTGGCTGGGATAGCAGTCTACTAAGGGCAGTTCGCCGTAGTGCTTGACCACTTCAATCGGTTGGATGCTGTTTTCTGCTTTGAGCCGGTGGTTCAAAATCACCAGCGCGCTGTCGATGCCTTCGTGGAGGTCGACGGTTTTGAGGTCGGATTCGTCTAGCCGCGAGAAGTTGCGCAGGGAGAGCACAATCTCTTGAATGCGGTCAGTGCCTAGCACCATTGAATTCAGCAGCTTGGGTAAGTCTTCTCGAATAAAGTCGATTTCAATATTTTCTAAAATGGTGACGATTTCTGGGGTGGCTGTGTAGGTTTGGCCGTAGAGGTCGATCAGGTCGAGCAGCTCTTTGGTGTAGGTGCAGGCGGGCTGTAGGTTGCCGTGGATGAAGTTTACGGGATTGTTGATTTCGTGGGCGACGCCGGCCACCATTTGTCCCAGGCTGGACATTTTTTCGGCTTGGATGATTTGCGCCTGGGTCTCCTGTAGCTGGGTGAGCGCTTTGCTGAGTTCTTCGGATTGCTGCTTAAGCTGGATTTCGGCGGCTTTGCGATCGCTAATATCTCGCTTAATCGACGAAAAGTACTGGGTTTCCCCCTTGGCTGACTTATGGCAGATCACCACGTGTGAAACCGGGACGTCTTCTCCTTTGGCATTGTGAATGACCGACTCGCCCGACCAGATGCCGTCCCGTTCTGCGATGGGTATTGCTTCTGCGAGTAGCATGTTTGCCACTTCTGGCGGTGTTGTTTGGGAGATGTGTAGCTGGCTTACTTGGTCGGGCGAAATCCCAAACATGAGCTGCCCTGCTTTATTTAGGTAGTGATGGTTGCCGTCGGTATCGGTGATGCCGATGATGTCGGGCGTCGCTTCTAAAATTGCTAGCAGTCTGGCCTGTTCGTCTTGGGACTGTTTGCGGTCGGTGATGTCTTCGATGATGCCTAAGATACCGAATACGTTGCCATTCGCGTCGTGAAGGGGAATTTTACTGGTGTTTAGCCAGGCCTGTCGATTGTCTGCCTGCAGCTGGGGTTCAATGATGTTTAGCTCTGCGCGATTTGTTGTCATGACGCGGCGATCGCAAGCTACAAACCAGTCGCTTTCTTCTTTTTTCCAAGGCATGTCGTAGTCACATTTCCCCACCATTTCTGCGACCGTTTTGCGACCGGCAATCGTGGCGAAGGCCTGGTTGCAGCCCAAGTAGTGACTGTTGGCATTTTTCCAAAAGATAGCGGCAGGCATGGTGTCAATCACCTGCTGTAACACCCGGGTTGATTTTTCGAGTGCCATTTCGGCCTGCCGCTGACGGGTGATATCTGTCGCTGAGACAAGCAGCTGGTAAATCTCTCCCGATGCGCTGCGGACGGGGTAAATATTGAGGTGCCACCAAGTCTCTCTGTCTGACAGGGATAGCTGTTCTTCTAGAACGGTGGTCTTGCCTGTCTGGAGGCACTGGTTGTAGTGCTGATGGTAGAGCGCAACTCGTTCGGGGGGGAGGGCTTCGCTGAGCCGTTTGCCTTGCAGATCTTCGGTGGGCAAAATACTGTGGTCGATCACGGTCTGGTTGAAAGCAATGAAGCGGAAGTCTGCGCCTGCTTCGAGAACGGTGAGGACGTACATGCCGTCATTGAGGTCGTGCCAGACGGCCTCGTAAACAGCTACGGGGTCGATGTTGTAAGGATCATCGGCGCTGGTATGACTGTTTGAAGCGGCAGTGGTTATCACTATATTCACCTATTAATCAAGGAGCCTTTCGGCTTTGTTTGCTGGAATAAGCTATTTTTTTGACGCTTTTCAATGATTTTTCATGGTGAGATGCGCTTTAAAAACAATCCAATTGTTGACTTATTGTTGACTTAATGTGCCCAAAGTAGCGGATGCGGGCCTATGACGGATGGCTCCTTTTATAATGAGTCGATGGATCTTTTTGAGCATCGGCAGCAGCAGTTGAGTGAATCGGACGCGCCCTTGGCGGCGAGAATGCGGCCGCGATCGCTCGATGAATTTATCGGACAGTCGGCCATCCTTGGCCCGGGCAAGCTGCTGCGCCGTGCCATCCGAGCAGACCAGATCTCCTCACTCATTTTTTACGGTCCGCCTGGCACAGGCAAAACCACACTGGCCCGGGTGATTGCCAATACGACGATGGCTCAGTTTGTGGCAATTAATGCGGTGTTGGGCGGGGTCAAAGATATTCGCAGTGCGATTGAGCAGGCCCAGCGGCATCGGGGGCAGTTCGGCCAGCGGACCATTTTGTTTGTCGATGAAGTGCACCGGTTCAACAAGGCTCAGCAGGATGCTTTGTTGCCCTGGGTGGAAAACGGCACGGTGATTTTGATCGGGGCGACGACGGAAAATCCTTTTTTTGAGGTGAACAAGGCGCTGGTGAGCCGCTCTCGGGTTTTTCAGCTGAAGCCTTTGACCGATGATGATTTGAGGGCGATTGTGGGGCAGGCGCTGGCGGACGCTGAGCGGGGCTATGGCGATCGCTCGATTCGGATGGAGCCGGATGCGCTCGACCACTTGGTGAATGTGGCCAATGGCGATGCGAGAACGGTGCTCAATGCGCTGGAGCTGGCGGTAGAAACAACGCCCGCCCAGGCCGGGGCGATTCACATTACGCTGCCGGTGGCAGAAGAGTCGATTCAGCGGCGAGCGGTGCTCTACGACAAAGAAGGCGATGCGCACTTCGATACGATTAGCGCCTTCATCAAAAGCATGCGAGGCTCTGACCCGGATGCCACGCTGTACTGGCTAGCGCGTATGGTGTACGCCGGTGAAGATCCGCGCTATATCTTTCGGCGGATGGTGATTTTTGCAGGGGAGGATGTGGGGATGGCCGATCCGCAGGCGGTGGTGGTGGCGACCAGCTGCGCGGCGGCATACGACCGGGTGGGGATGCCGGAGGGGCGCTATCCGCTGGCCCAGGCCGCGCTGTATTTGGCCACTGCGCCCAAAAGTAACAGCGTCATGGCTTTTTTTGATGCGTTGAGCGCGGTGGCGACGGCGCGGGAAGGGGAGGTGCCCAATGCGATGCGAGATGCCACGCGAGATAAGCAGGGGTTTGGACACGGCGCTGGATATTTGTATCCTCATGCCTACCGCGACCACTGGGTGGCGCAGCAGTATTTGCCGAGTAGCTTGCAGGGGCAGGTGTTTTATCAGCCTTCAGACCAGGGCTATGAGGCCAATATTCAAACTCAGGTGGCGCGGCGCCGGGAAGCGCAGCTGGCGGCGCTGGTAGAGCGCAATGCGGAGCGGTCTTCGCCAGAAGCGCTGACCACTGGCCCTGAAAATAAGCAGCAGGACCGTTGGCTGCAGCGGGCGACTAGCGTACTTGGTGCGCAGCTGGGAGAGGTGCGCGATCGCCTGTTTGCTACTCTCATGCCGCAGCGCCATCACCTCTTACTCGATCTCAACGCCAGCACTGGATTACTCACTTGGGAAGCTGTTCGCCATGTGCCTGAAGGCGGTGTCTACAGCTGCGCTCATTCAGAGAAAGCGTATAGCGCTTTGGTGGAGCAGTCGACTTTACTAAATGAATTGTCTAGGCCAGTGGTGATTCGGGTGCATGATTCCAACTGGATGGCTGCGCTACGAGAGTTGGAAGCGGAACAAGAACAGATTGTTTTCGATGGAATTGTTGGCCGAAACGCTCTGATGGCGCTCGAAAACAAAGTTGACGCAATTGAACAGCTAGCTGAGTTGATGGGTGTAGGCGGCAAGGTTGTTTTGGCAGAATCTGTCCCGGCGAAAGCCCAACGTCTTTCTTCGCTGTTGGATACTTCCGCGCTGGATATCGAGCTTTTTCAACAGATAGAAGCAGCAGAAAACAAACTGTTCAACAATCCAGATAGCGCCCTAGTGAATTGGGACATTCCTGACTTGCAGCGAGACTTTGATCAGGTGGGTTTTGTCTGTCAGATTGAGGCGAAAACGTTTTGTACAGAGGTGTTGATAACGGCTGCGCTGCTAGACCAGTGGCTGGGCGAGGGCGGAAAGTATTGCGAATATCTCGTGGCGTGCGGTGTCTCGACGCATGATCAAAAACGTATTCGGGTAGCGTTTGACCGACAGCTTAAGAACAAAACGGTTGCCTGGCAGAAGACTATTGCATTTGGTTGCGCTGAGCGTGTTTAGACCTCGTCTTGTTTGCGGCTGGGCCGGATGTTCGATTCGATGGCTTGATTGAACTAGTGAAAGCGGGTGGCGTTGTGTCTGATTGTTAATGGCTTTAAACATACCGCTACGTTCGTTTACACCTCTCAGCCATTTGTGACACAACCCTGAAGGAATAGTGTGGATATCTGTTTTTTGATTTTTTATCCCTTGAAATTAAATGGATATGTTCACTGTCATTGCGCCGTGATCGGTCTAGAGACGGCATTGCTCGGCTGCTGATCTCGCGCTTTGAATCCGGGCCCCGCACAATTACTACCCCTAATCATCTCTATGGCTGTTTTAAAAGTTGGCATTAATGGATTTGGCCGCATTGGTCGTCTGGTTTTTCGGGCGGCGGTCAATAACCGCAATATTGAATTTGTCGGTATCAATGATTTGGTCGCGCCTGAAACGCTGGCCTACCTGCTGAAGTACGACTCGACCCACGGTACGTTCCCGGGTGAAGTGGAAGCCCGAGACAATGGCATCATTGTCAATAGTCGCTTTATTCCTTGCACGTCTATCCGTAACCCGGCGGAGCTGCCGTGGGGTGAGCTAGGCGCAGACTACGTGGTAGAGGCTACGGGCCGCTTCACTACTCACGAGACGGCAAGTGCGCACCTTAGCGCGGGCGCGAAGCGGGTGATTCTCTCTGCACCGACGAAGAGCCCTGCTGAAGTGCAGACCTTTTTGGTCGGTGTCAATCATCAGACGTTTAACCCGGCACGCGATCGCATTGTTTCAAATGCGAGCTGTACCACCAACTGCCTCGCCCCTATCGCAAAGGTCATCAACGATAACTTTGGCCTGGCAGAAGGCTTGATGACGACTATTCACGCTGCGACGGCCACCCAGTTTACAGTCGACAGTCCTTCTAATAAGGACCTCCGGAGCGGTCGCGGCGCTGGGCAAAACCTGATTCCGGCTTCTACCGGTGCGGCTAAGGCTGTAACGCTGGTCCTGCCTGAGCTGGCTGGTCGGCTGACGGGTATGGCCGTGCGGGTACCGACGCCGGATGTCTCTGTGGTAGACCTGACCTTCCGCACTGAGCAGGCGACTAGCTACGCTGAAATTTGCGAAAAGATGAAGGCGGCGGCTGAAAATGGCCTGCGCGGCGTGCTGGGCTACACCGATGAGCCGCTGGTTTCTTCTGACTTTACCGGCGATCCTCGCTCCAGCATTTTCGATGCCAAGGCGGGTATGGAACTCAACTCCAATTTCTTCAAGGTGCTCTCTTGGTACGACAATGAGTGGGGCTATTCCAACCGAGTGATGGATTTGATGCTGTTTATGGCACAGACAGAAGGCTTGCTCACCGCTGAGCCTCTGCCCGCTAGCAATGTGGTTGCGTCACTGTCGTAGCGCTCTGTTTGGGCGATTAATATCGCCTCTTGTTTGATAACTGATAGAAAGGACCCTGTCGGTGCTTGCTCGAATGAGCGGACTTACAGGGTCTTTGTTGTTTCTCTTTGCTGATAGTTTCTGAAAGGCTAACTACTGAACCCAAGGAACACTGGCGAGGTCGGCGAAATCGACGCTGCGTTCTTTGTCGAGTTCGGCGATGTGGTTTTTTTCGGCGATGATTTGCTTTTGGTATTGGGCGTGTCGTTCTGGGGTTTTGGAAAAGTCGCTTTCGGACCAGAGATTGAGCAGAAGACGGTAGCGCTTTTCGCACATATTGCGCTCTAGGCAGGCGATCGCAGCGCGGATGACTAGGGTCGGGCGCACGGTGTCGAGCTGGCTTTTTTCGGTGAGGTAGAGCAGGTGATGGACCTGAGATAATGGGCCAGTGGACTCGGCTGAAAAGTTGCGTAGGGTTTCTAGCAGGGTTTGGCTAGGTTGAGTTTGACCGGGTTGAGGTTGACTGGTTTGGGGAGTGCTTTCTAGGCTGGCCAGCTCTGTGACCATGCGCCAGAGGGCGCGGTGGTGGGAAAAGCTAAAGCCGAGGTCCCTAGAATCTAGTCCGTCGACGATGGTTTGGCGGTAGTCGGCGTCGTGGATGTAAATGCGTAGAAGGGCAGCTTCGGCTTCTTCTAGAAAGCTGCGGTTGAGAATTTTGGTGTCGTGGGGTTTGGCCTTTTGGTCGCCGGGGTTGCGTCGCTTTCGCCGGACCTGGGCAAGGAGGTTTTCGGCGAGGAGGGGCACGATGCGACCGTCTCCCTGGCTGAAGATTTCGGCGCAGTGGCGAATGTAGTGAGTGCGGGTGTCGGCGTTGGCAATGTCGCTTAGCAGGGACACGATGGCTTGGGAGGCCTGCTGAAACTGGTCGGCCTGCTTGAGGTCGGCGCCTTTGATGAGGTTGGTGATCTGCCAGTCGAGCCAGAGGGGGGCGGCGTCGGTGAGGGCGATGTATTCTTCGGGGGTATGGGCGCGCAGGTAGTCGTCGGGGTCTTTGCCATCTGGAATATTCAGCACGCGCAGCAGCACATCGCCTCGGTAGGCCATGTCTGCGACTTCGCCAATGGCCCGGTCTGCAGCTTTGACGCCTGCTGCGTCGGCATCGAAGTTAAAGATGATCTGTTTGGATTCGGTGTAGCGCAGCAGCAGCTTTACCTGTCCGGCGTTCAGCGCGGTGCCCAGGGAGGCGACGGCATTGGTGATACCGGCCGCGTGGAGGGCGATTACATCGAAGTAGCCTTCAACGACGATGGCGCGGTCTTGCTTGGCGATCGCAGCTTTTGCTTTGTCTAGTCCGTAGAGGGTTTTGCCCTTGTCAAACAGTTCGGTTTCGGGGGAGTTGAGGTATTTGGGCTTGGCATCGGCGGTGAGGCCGCGTCCGCCAAAGCCGATGAGCCGGTTTTGGGCGTCGTGGATGGGCACCATGATGCGATCACGAAACCGGTCGTAGTAGCCGCTGCCCCCTTTGCGCGGCACGATCAGGCCTGCTTGTTCCACGAGGTTTACAGGGTAGCGCTTTTGTTCGACGAGGTAGCCGTAGAGGGTTTGCCAGCCTTCTGGAGCGTAGCCCAGCTGAAAGTGCTTAATCGTTTCGTCGCTGAGCTGGCGTTCTGAGCGCAGGTAGTGCCGGGCGGCCTGGCCATCTGGCTGGTACAGGGCGTGTTCGTAAAACTTGGCGGCGACGGCGACAATTTCGTACAGCTGCTCGCGTAGGGTGAGCTTGCGCTGTAGCTCTTGCTGCTTTTCGGGTTCGGTGGTTTTGACGGGGACTTGGTAGCGCCGGGCCAGATCGAGCACCACGTCTGCAAAGGAGCGCTGGCCAATCTCCATCAAAAATTTGAAGGTGTTGCCGCCCGCCCCGCAGCTAAAGCAGTAGTAAAACTGCTTGGACGGACTGACGCTAAAGCTGGGAGATTTGTCGTCGTGAAAGGGGCATAGGCCAACGAAGTCTTTGCCCTGCTTTTTTAGCACGACCTGTTCGGACACGATATCGACAATGTCAGCCCGCTGCCGAACCTCGTCAATGGTGTCGGGATGAATGCGCGGATTCCCCATGGTAATGACCTTTCCCAGGACTCTTTTCAGGCCTACGGCTAACCAACCTAAACTAATACAAAGATATTGTAGAGGTATTGTAGACCCTAATGGGTTGCGTAGTCGGAAAAACTCTAGGGTTGGGGTCGATAGTGGCTATTTTGACGGGGTGGACGCTATATCTATCTAAACTTCCTAAACTTCAAATTCGTTGGGCTTTCGGCGGGGGGTGGCGAGTAGCTTGGCTGCTAGGATACCGCCGATAAAGCCGAAGAGGTGGCCTTCCCAGGAAACGCCGGGCTGGGTGGGCAACACGCCCCAGATGATGCCGCCGTAGAGAAAGGTCACGAGGAGGGAAAAGGCGATCGCAACGACGCTGCGCTCAAAATAGCCGCGCAACAGGAGGTAGCCAAAGTAGCCAAACACAACGCCGCTGGCGCCGATGTGCACCGAATAAGGGCTGCCGATGAGCCAGGTGCCGAGTCCGCTGACGAGGGCCGCGATGATGCTGACTACTAGCCAGTCGCCGGTTTCTCGGAGCATGATCAGCCAGCCTAGGCTCACCAGGGGAATGGTGTTGGCGAGCAGGTGCGCAAAGTCGCCATGGAGAAAGGGCGCAAAGAGAATGCCCCAGAGCCCAGAGAGTGATCGCGGCCGAATGCCCAATCGATTGAGCGCTCCCCGAAAGAATATCTGGTCAATAATTTCGATGGCCCACAGCAACGCTACGACGCTAAGCAGGGTTTTGATCTGTCGTCTAAACTCTCCAACAATTGAGCGCTTGGTTTCCATGTTGTTGTTTGTCGCTTCAGTGTAGAAATACAGTCTAGAGCAGGGGTATTTCGTACTATCTGCCGTGGTGGATGAACCGGTTACCGCCTCTGATGTTGTGACAGACCAATCACAGTAGACCGATTAGGTGGAGGGGGCCCTGACCGGTGATAATTTCTGCTAGCAAGGCTAGAAACCCGAGCATTGCCAAGCGACCGTTCCACACTTCCGCCACGGGCGTCATGCCCCATGCCGACTTGTCTTGTGGATAAATCTTAACTTTTTTCTCTGGTTTTGCCAGGTCCGAAAACCGAACCGGCTGGCTACCCAGCGCTTCTTCTACGAGGTCTGCTAGGTCTGCGATGAAGCCTGCGTAGGTGTCGAGGGCAGGCACCCGGTGAAAGCCTCTTATACCCTCTTCTTCGGCGATTTCTCGGTATTCGATGTCGATTTCTTGCAGGGTTTCGATATGCTCTGAAACGAAGCTGATGGGCACCACGACGAGGTCACTGACGCCTTTTTCGGCCAGCTGAGCGATCGCATCTTCTGTGTAGGGCTGCAGCCATTCGATGGGGCCGACCCGGCTCTGGTAGGCCAGGGTGTATTGATTGGGGCGTCCTAGGGCCTGCATGATCAGGTCTGTGCAGTGCTCGATTTCTCTTTGGTAGGGGTCGCCAAATTCTTCGACGTAGCTGACCGGTACGCCGTGGGCACTGAAGAAAATGTGAGCTTCGTTGGGACTGGGCAGCTTGTCTAGCTCGGTGCGAATTAGCTCGGCCATGGAATTTACGTAGCCGGGCCGGGAATACCAAGACTCGATTAGGGTGTAGTCTACTGGGCTCAGGGCGGGGTCTTCTTTCCAGAGCTGCTCTAGCAGGCGGAAGCTGGAGCCGCTGGTGCTGATGGAATATTGAGGGTAGAGGGGTAGGACGACGAGCTTTTCAATGCCGTCGCGCTTGATGCTAGCGATCGCCTCTTCGGTGAAGGGGTGCCAGTAGCGCATGCCGATGTAGACTTCGGCTTCTTCGCCCTTTTCTTTGAGGGCGTCTTTTAGGGCGGCGCCTTGCGCTTCGGTGATGCGCCTGAGTGGGGAGCCGCCGCCAATCTGCTGATAATTTTCTTGGGAGGACTTGGCCCGGCGGCTGGAGATTAGCCAAGCTAGGGGCTTTTGCAATACGGGGAACGGAATGCGGATAATTTCAGGGTCTGAAAATAAATTGAATAGAAAGGGCTGGACATCCTCTGGCTTTTCCGGCCCGCCTAAATTCAGTAATAAAACTCCCACACGACCCATAGTGAATTGCGTGCCCTTTCGCTTAATTTTTTCATTATCTTTGCCTATCGTAACAACTAACGTTATGTATGAGACATTTCCTTTCGTATGGTTATGACCGCCCATCCTCTTGATGCTGCTTTAATGACGGTGAATCAGCGTCTGAAGGCGGCAAAGCTGGGCCTAAAAATTGAGCGCCGGGGTGACACCCTCAGCCTGCGGGGAACGCTGCCGCCCCGGCCAGATAGTTCTAAGCTGCGGGCCTATCAGCAGCGGATACCGCTTGGCATTCCGGCCACGAAAGCCGGGCTCAAGCAAATTGAGAAGACGGCCAAAGTCGTGGCGGCTCAGCTGATTGAGCGGACGTTTGACTGGCGAGATTATTTGGGGCCGGTGGCTGGGCTCGCCCGGGCCGGGGCAGATCTCTCAGCGCAGATTGACGCTTTCGAAACATACTTTTTTCAGAGTCGGGTGGAGAGTCGGCGACTTTCTTCTGTGCGGACGACTTGGGAAAAGGCCTATGTACCCTACCTGAGAAAATTACAGGCGATCGCCGCTCAGCATCCCAGCTATTCTCTCCCTGAGGCCATCTACGCCACGGTCCAAAGCACCCGGGCTAATTCTCGCAGCCGTCAGGTGTGCTGCACGGCCCTCGACGCGCTAGCAACTTTTCTCAATGTGCCGCTACCCACTGAACTCAAGTCGCTGTGGGGAAACTATGGCAACAGCAAAACCCAGATGCGTCAGCTTCCCACAGACGATGAGATTTTGGCGGCCTATGAGCGCATTCCGAATCCTGCCTGGCAGTTTGTCTTTGGGGTGATGGCTACCTATGGCTTGCGCAATCATGAAGTGTTTTTTTGTGACTATGCCATGCTTGCCAGTGGCGATGAAGAAGCTGCTGTCGAAGTGCTGGAAACGACTAAAACGGGGCAGCACGATGTGTGGCCCTTTCCGCTGGAGTGGGTAGACGCGTTTGAGCTGAGAGACATCAGGCTGCCTAAAATTAATACCGACTTAGCGACAACGACGCTGCAGCTGATTGGTCAGCGGGTCTCTAAGCAGTTTAGCCGCTACGACGTGCCGTTTAAGCCTTACGACCTGCGGCATGCTTGGGCGGTGCGGACCATTGGCGCCGGGCTGCCGGATACGGTGTCTGCCCGGATGATGGGTCACTCTGTCGCGGTTCACAACCGCACCTACCATCGCTGGATTACGCGCCGTGACCAGCGGGCGGCTGTGAAAGCGGCTAGGGCAAAGTAAGTAAGACTATTTCACTATTTTTACTGCATCGTCTTCAGTGCATCACCATGCCACCATCGACGTTCATCACTTGGCCTGTGATGTAGGCGGCGGCTGGGTCGGCGGCAAGGAAGCGAATCAGGCCTGCGACTTCTTCGGGCTGGCCATAGCGGCCAAGGGGAATAAACTTGAGGATGTCTTCGGTATTTTTGAGGTCTTCTGTCATGTCGGTGGCGATGAAGCCGGGGGCGACTGCATTAGCGGTGACGCCTCGGGGGGCGAGTTCTTTGGCGATGGTTTTGGTGAAGCCGATGACGCCTGCTTTGGCGGCGCTGTAGTTGGCCTGGCCCGGGTTGCCCATGAGGCCTGCGACCGAAGAGATGTTGACGATGCGACCCGAGCGCTGCTTGAGCATGATTTTGCTGACGGCGCGGGTGCAGAGGAAAACGCCTGTGAGGTTTAGATCGATGACGGCCTGCCAGTCTGTTGGCTTCATGCGCAGCAGCAGGGTGTCGCGAGTGATGCCAGCATTGTTTACCAGCACATCGATGCGGCCAAATTTGTCCATGGTGGCTTGGACGAGGGCGTCGACCTGGTCGGCCTGGGAGACGTCGGCCTGCAGGGCAACGGCTTCTGCGCCTGTTTGGGCGCTGGTTTGGCCGATGGCGGCGACGACTTCATCGGCTGCGCCACTGGAGCGGGCATAGTTCACTACGACCTTGGCCCCTTCATTGGCAAGGGCAAGAGCCGCTGCTTTTCCGATGCCGCGTGAAGAGCCTGTGATGATAGCAACTTTGCCGTCTAACGCTCCAGCCATAATGCGTGTGCTTCCCTTCGTTGTGAACTTCTGTGCTTAGCTCAATTACTGTACGCGCTTGTGGGGAGGCAGAGCAATGCTGGTAATCCATTGCGAATAACCCGTTACAAAGGCGATTCTTATTAAATTATTGCGTAGCAATTGGTTTCGGACTGAATCGGGCATCTAGCATAGGGGCGTAGTAATTCTCAATTTTTAAGGTCAGGCTTTCCATGGCAGTCACTCAAGAATTTAAGAGTTTTGACGATTTGATCAATGGCGCAGATCAGCCGATATTGGTTGATTTTTATGCAGACTGGTGTGGTCCTTGCCAGATGATGGCCAAGATTTTGGTGCAGGTAGGGGCGCAGATGAAGGGTGAAGTAAAGGTTGTGAAGATCGATACTGAGCGCTATCCACAGATCGCTTCTCAGCACAGTATTCACGCGCTGCCAACGCTGGTGCTGTTTGATCAGGGGAAGGCGGTTGACCGGATTGAAGGGGTGCTGACGGCTGACCAGCTGGTAAACCGGGTCCGGGGGGCGCTGAGCGCGGATGCCTAGCCTGTAGGCTAATAGGGATTGCGTTAGCCTTTTTTGCAGGGGCGTTTTGAGAAGATGCCCAAACTCAATGGTCAAAAATATCGGATTGGATAGGCCGCTTGGTGCCGGTGGTGCTGGTTCGCGCCCGGTCGCTGCGGCGATCGCACTGGGGGGCAATCTGGGCGATTCACGGCAGATCTTGACTGAGGCGATAGGCGCGATCGCGGCTTCTGCTGGCATTACGCTGGTGCGGCGATCGCACTTTTACAAAACCGCCCCTGTTGGCCCGCCCCAGCCGGACTATCTCAATGCCTGTATTACCGTTGAGACGACGCGTTCTCCGCGATCGCTGCTGCACCAGCTGCTAAGAATCGAAAATCAGTTTGGCCGGGTGAGAACGCTGCGGTGGGGGGCGCGATCGCTAGACCTCGATCTGCTGCTGTTCGGCGACTATATTACTGACACCCCGGGCCTGACGGTGCCTCACCCTAGGCTGCATGAGCGTCCTTTTGTGTTGGTTCCGCTGAGGGATGTGGCGCCCCACTGGCAGCATCCTATTTTGCACAAGCGTGTAGACCAGCTCTTGGCCCAGCACATCGTATCAGGCAGCGTGCCGGGTGTGGAGCGGCTGTTTTCCCCTATCGTTTCCACTCAGGTTTAGCTTAAGGAGTTAGATTGAGGGCCTGAGCGCGAAACGCTGTTTCTTTACTCGGTGACTGCTATGTCTTTAGGAAAAGAACCGCCTCAGCTGTTAAAGCATCGTCTGTTTTATGAGGGGCGTAAGTTTAACTTTGAGGTGTCTCGGTTTCGCCTGCCCAATAAGTCGGTGGGTGACTGGGAGTGCATTCGTCATCCGGGCGGTGCCGTGGCGGTGCCGGTGACTGCTGAAGGGCAGTTTGTGCTGGTGCGGCAGTATCGCTTTGCGATGCAGGGGCGCTTGATAGAGTTTCCGGCGGGCACGGTGGAGGAAGGTGAAGAGCCGCTGGCGACGATTCAGCGAGAGATTCAGGAAGAAACGGGCTACAAGGCAGATACTTGGAAAGATTTGGGAAGATTTCCCAATGCGCCCGGATACTCGGATGAGATTATTTATGCCTATTTGGCGACGGACCTGACCCAACTGCCAGAGGGACCTCAGCTGGAGGAGGATGAGGATCTAGAGGTGTTGCTGATGGATGCGGAGTCGCTAGAGAAGGAGATTTTGGCGGGGACGCCGATGGATGCCAAGACGATTGCCGCTTTTTATATGGCCCGCGCTCATCTCCAGTAGCAGGATTGACCAGCAGGACTATATGTTTACTTCTGCCTTTCGAATCATTTCCCTACTTTCTGGCTGCTCGCTATACTGTATCCGCTACGGAATTGCTTAAGAAAAGCTAAAAAAGCGCTTGAGCGAGCTGGCGACTGTGTATGCGGGGCGACTATGGCTGCTGATTTGGTGTTGTTTTGGCATCGCCGGGATCTGAGGATTCGGGATAATTTGGGGTTGGCGGCGGCGCGCGATCGCACGCCCAAGGTCGTAGGTGTCTTTTGCTTGGACCCTGGCATTTTGGAGACCGATGCGATCGCACCTGCTCGGGTCGCTTACATGATAGGCTCTCTGGCCGAACTTCAAGAGAGCTACAAGTCTGCTGGTGGCGATTTGTTGATTCTGCAGGGACAGCCCGAGCAGGCGATTCCTCAGCTGGCGAGTGCGCTCGGGGCGGTTGCGGTCTATTGGAACCGGGATGTGGAGCCCTATTCGCGGCAGCGAGATACGGAGGTTGCCCAAGTGCTGAAAGAAAAGGGCATTGAGCGGTCGACCCAGTATTGGGATCAGCTGCTACATCCGCCGGATGCGCTGAAGACGGGGGCGGGAGAGCCCTACAAGGTGTATACGCCGTTTTGGCGAAAGTGGAGCGCTCAGGAGAAGCAGGCGCCGGTGGCGGCTTTGGCCGATGTTACTGGACTAAGTCCCCATGAGAAGGCGATCGCGAAGGATGCTGGCAGTATTGATTTGCCCTCGGCAGGTGACCTGGGCTATGAGTGGGAGAATGGCTTTTTGTTGGCGCCGGGTGAGGCGGCTGCGTTGGAGCAGCTAGAGACGTTCTGTGATGACAGAAGAGCGATCGCTGAGTACGACGAACAGCGAAACTATCCGGCTAACCCTGGCACCTCCACACTGAGCGCCGCGCTGAAGTTTGGCACGGTCGGCATTCGCACGGTGTGGGAATATGCCGCAGATGCCTACAGCCGCGCCCGTAGCGAAGAAACCCACACCAATATTGAGACCTGGCAGAAGGAAATTGCCTGGCGAGAGTTTTACCAGAGCGTGATGTACACTTTTCCTGAGCTGGCGGAAGGGCCTTATCGCGACGCCTTAAAAGATTTCCCTTGGGATAATGACGAAACGCTGTTTGCCGCCTGGTGTGAAGGCAAAACTGGCTATCCCATCGTAGATGCGGCGATGCGGCAGCTCAATGAAACGGGCTGGATGCACAATCGCTGTCGGATGATTGTGGCGAGCTTTTTGACTAAAGATCTGATTATTGACTGGCGCTGGGGGGAGAAGTACTTTATGCAGCGGCTGGTGGATGGTGACCTCTCCTCAAACAATGGCGGCTGGCAGTGGAGCGCTTCGAGCGGGATGGACCCCAAGCCGCTGCGCATTTTCAATCCGGCCAGTCAGGCCAAAAAATACGATCCGGATGCAGAATACATTCGTCAGTGGCTACCGGAGATTAGCCACTTGGACACTGGCGTATTGCTCAGTGGCGACATTCCTGATGCAGTGTTGGAGGGGACTGACTATCCTGCAAAAATTGTGGATCACAAGGAGCAGCAGGCAATCTTTAAAGATCGCTACAAGGCACAGAAGCGCTAACGACCGAAGCCGGACTTTTTCTTTTTAGACTTTTTCTTGTCGCTCGATTTTCCGGCCTGCTTGCCGACGGCTTTGAGGGCTGCTTTAAAGAGAGTGTCCAGATGGACGGGGACGCTGGCTGATTCTGGCAGGGTGGGGGTGAGTGATTTGCCGTAGCGGGTAAGCACTAACGGTAAGTCTTGTTTGAGGGTGAAGTCCGGATTGTCTAGCACGCGGCGGAGGGAGTGCTTTAGCGGGTTGGGATAGGTGTTTGCCAGGTGTGTCCAGACAGGTGCGATCGCCTTTTCGTGCTCTAGGTGCTTTACGACCAGGCGGTCTAGAGCGTCTGGCTCTTCTGGCGGACTTTCGAGCAGCTGTGCGAGCGCTTCGTAGTCTGTCAGAAAGGTCTGTCCCCAGCGGGGATATACGAATACGGTGACGGCCTCGGCCCGGCGTAGCTCATCGGGTAATGAGACTTTTGGCATGACCATTTTGAGTGATTGCTTACTCTCTAGGAGCTTTTTGGCGGCGACGCTGTCTTCGCCGACCGCACTCATCGCCTCGTCGATTTCGGCCTCGGATAGGCCTGCTTCTTTGGCCATGTCTTGAATGGACTGGTCGCTGGAGAGGCCAGCTTGTGACAGCTGTTTTTCGGTGGTTTCGCTCTGGTAAGTTTCGAGCTTTTTGTTCAGCTGATGGCCTGGCATGGTCACCTGCGCTGCCCCGAAAAAAGAGACAAAATCTTTGTATTGCTGCGCTACCGATTCCCAAGCGGCCTCTAGTAGCTCGCGGGCATCTCCATAGAGGTGATCGGGAAACCACTTCCTGAAGTTACCAATCGCAACGGCGAGCTTGGGTTTGCCGAGCTTGCCCAACAGCGTACTGGGGCCTGAAAAGGTCCATTCAGCTTCTGCTAATGGAGAGAGCCTTGCCAGGATAATTTCGCCAGGTGATAGCCGGTCTATAATTTCTGCTGTCTGCGTTTCATTGGGCCACACGCTGTAGTACTTATCTGTTAGCCAGTTTTTTAGGCGGTAGCCGTTGGCCTCTACACTTTCTACCGCGAACAGTCCGTTAAAGCTGCGTGACCACTGTTGAACCCAGGCTTTTTCATCTGCAGAGAGGACAGGGTCAGAACTCTCTGCGGTGTGAATGAAGTGCGAGAGAATGGAGCGATTATCGACTTGGCCCTCCGTGAGGAACATATCAATGGCGAGGTCGGTACGATTGAGGCCAGATAGGGTGGGTTTGCTCCACCGGCTCAGCTGCGCTGCGCTGTAGGCTTCTAGGGCGATGGCGATGTCGTCTTCTGCATCTAGTACAAAGTCTACAAGGGCCTGCTTTATCTGAGCGTATCGCTGAAGTTTGGGCTGTAATCTGTCGGAGGGGTTAGGTTGACTTGTGGCGGTTTGATCGATTTGGGGCTCTGTCATCAGCGCTAAACAGCCTTTTCCTCTAGTTGTAGTTGGCGTTTCTGGGTTGAGTTTTGGTGCGTGAACTTTGGTTATTAAAGCCTAGCTACTAAAGCCTATCTATTAAAGCCTAGCTACTAAAGCCTACTTATTGAAATCTACTGAAATCCACAATATGTAGTCAGAATATGTAGCCAGAAGAGAACTTACTGTGAGCAAAGTTACGTTCAGGTGCAAGCTGTAAAACACAAAGAGAAAACACAGGAAAGGCCAGCCGGAAAGTTTCCGACTAGCCCCCCGTTAATTCTCAAACATAGTCCGCAGTGCTGTTGACTTGGTAAAGTGACGTGCGATGGTACGCAGGTCGGTAGTGTCACCCATTAGCTATCTGCGATGAGAGCTTCGTAGCATGGGAACGATGTTCTTTTTCCGGCCTTTTTCACGCCGCGTTTTCTACGCTGTGCGCTTTGTGACCGCGTAGTAAATGAAGAGCGTAACGATCGCGCCCAATACTGCAACAATGACGCCGCCAATTGAGAGGCTCGCGGCCCCTGACCCACCGATCAGTGAGAACAAGAAACCACCAACAAGTGCACCGATGATGCCGAGCACCATGGTTCCAATGATACCGAGACCCTGATGGCCAGGATAAATGGCGCGAGCGATCGCACCTGCTAACAGACCTAATACAACCCAAGCAAGAATGCCCATAGAATTTTCTCCAGTGAATTAACGCAGAAAGTACGATAAACATATCTCATTTCTGTATTTACACAATACAAAGGATAAGCCTTGTAAACCCCATCCATAAGAAGGATATCCCGTGCTAGTATCCTCCTCTGATAGACGTGTCGTAAGCATGTAATGTGCTTTTTGTAACGCCTGTAAATTACTGGGTAATTCTTGGATTCAGAGACAAACTCTACGATGAGGGCGTCTAATTCGTGGCGCATGTAGCGCCTAATCATTGAGATCTTTAACTTCGACTAAGTAAAAATACTTCTGAGCACAATTCAGAGTAGGGTTAGACTATTGGCCGTTGTTCG
>JBCBIK010000073.1:0-22750 GCA_038524545.1 Cyanobacteria bacterium J06623_4
GGTACTAAATGGTCCTAACCTTAACATGTTGGGCAAGAGAGAGCCTGAAGTATATGGTTCTCAAACGCTGGAAAGCATTTGTCTGGAGCTAACTGACATAGCCAATGTGCTAGGCGTAAAGCTGACTTTTTTTCAATCGAATCATGAAGGTGCCCTGGTGGACGAAGTGCAAGCTGCATTGAACGTTCACCAGGGCATTTTGATTAATCCTGGAGCGTATACCCACACGAGCGTGGCGATTCGAGATGCGATCGCTGCTGTGGCGATCCCCACCGTAGAAATTCACCTCAGCAATATTCACAAGCGGGAAGCGTTTCGCCATCATTCGTACATTGCGCCGGTTGCTGTCGGGCAGATCAGCGGCTTTGGTTCAGATAGCTACCGTTTGGGCTTAGAAGGTTTGGTGAAGCACCTGCAGGCGCCGTTACAATAACGTCAGCTGTTGTGTGAAGCCTACTTTTTCATGGTTGTTGCTTTATGGTTGTTGCAAGTTCTGCCAAGCGAACGGTTCCTGATCGCCTAGCCGCTTCGCTATCCGAGCGGCCCAGGGTAAACAAAATTAAGTTTTTGAAGTCGGCGACCTCTCAGGCTTGGATTGAAATGGCGATCGCAAACTTGGACACTATTTTGCTAGACCACGCGCAGTGTGAGCGGAAAGCAGCAGGTACCGCTATTCAAATCATGTCGCGCTACCCTTCGAGCGTAGAGCTGGTGCGTGAGTTGACTGCGATCGCTCAAGAAGAACTCAGCCACTACGACCAGGTAAACAACTGGCTCGAAAAGCGGGGCATTCCCCTACAGCCCGTCTCCCCGCCCCCCTATGGCGCCGCCCTAAAAAAGTGCGTTCGCCGCCAAGAGCCCGACCGTATGCTCGACCTATTGCTGGTGTCAGCGCTGATAGAAGCTCGGAGCCACGAGCGGCTGGGATTGCTCGGTGAGCACTGCCCAGAGCCCGCACTGGCCAAATTTTATCGGTCACTGATGGCCTCGGAGGCGCGGCACTACGGTAGCTACTGGCTGCTAGCAACGACTTATTTTGATGTTGACCTGGTCAATGAGCGGCTGACGGAGCTGGCGGAGAAAGAGCGCGATATTTTGAGTACGCTTCATCCTAAACCTCGGGTGCATAGCTGATGGAAACTACATTCAAGGATTTTTTGATTCGAGATTGGGTGGTGAGCGATCGCGACGCGGCGGCCAACGTAGTCAAAACCGTGCTCGAGGAGTACGGCCTGGGTTGGGAAGTGAGCTGCGGTGGCTGTAGCGACCAAGATGCGGTAGAAGTCGAGAAGTACTATCTGCAGACGGGCGGCGAATTTTGGGTGGTAGAGCGCCAGGGTGAAATTGTTGGAACGGGCGGCTACTACCCCATTGAGCGAGGTGATAAAGCGGTTGAGATTCGCAAAATGTATTTGCTTCCTGTTGTACGTGGACAGGGCCTGGGGCGATATTTGCTGAGTCAGCTGGAGCAGGCTGCGGCGCAGAAGGGGTTTGTCGAAGTCTGGGTGGAGACGGCGACTGCGCTCAAAGAAGCTGTCAGACTTTATGAGCGCAACGGCTACTCGCCGAAGCGCGGCGTAGAGACTGAGCGTTGTGATAAGGTTTACAGCAAGATAATTGTGGCCTGAGATAGCCTAAAGCGCTTTGCTTGGAAGGATGCAACCGTGAGCTTGATCAACGCGGCACCGACGAAAACTTTTTTCGTGGATATGCTCACGCGAGATATTGACCTCAAAGATGCCATCCTTGATTTGCTAGATAACTGCATAGACGGTATTCAGCGCGTAACGCGGGATAGCGCTCAGTCAGACGCTAGGCCCTATGAAGGCTTTTGGGCCAATATTGAAATCTCTGAAGATGCTTTTTTGATTGAGGACAACTGCGGCGGTATTCCGCTGGAAGTGGCCGAAAGATATGCGTTTCGCATGGGCAGACCAAAGGGTACTGCAGACGACGACGATATTTTTACTATTGGTACCTACGGCATTGGTATGAAGCGGGCCATTTTCAAAATGGGGCGCTCTGCTCAGGTGCGCTCTCAGACGATAGAAGATTCTTTTAACGTGATGATTTTACCGGCGTGGCTGGCGAGTGATAATAGCTGGGAGCTGCCGGTCGAGAGTATTGAAAACGACGATGCCGAAAGCGGAACGCTGATTGAAATTACCGACCTGCGGGAGGACGTTTTTGATGATCCAGATACGTCTCCCTCGGCGGTGGGTGAGGCCTGTTTTCAAGATGTTTTTGACCGCATAGAGAGCGACGAGTAGGGTTAGGGACCCGCCAGAAAATGACTGAGAAATGAATGACAAAAGACCTGTCGTCATTGACCTTTTTGCTGGCGCTGGTGGTTTGAGCCTGGGCTTTGAGCAGGCAGGATTTGATGTGGTTGCAGCCGCTGAGATTGACCCCGTCCACGCCTGTGTACACCGGTTTAACTTTCCTGACTGCGCAGTGATGCCTAGATCGGTTGCCGATGTGAGTGGTAATGACTTGCGGGCGATCGCAAACCTAGACTCCAAGACCCCAATCGACGTCGTTGTCGGCGGCGCCCCTTGTCAGGGCTTTTCACTCATGGGCCAGCGAGCCTTAGATGATCCGAGAAATGTGTTGGCTAAGGAGTTTATTCGTATAGTTAATGAACTGCGTCCATCCTATTTTTTATTTGAAAATGTAAAGGGGCTAACGATTGGCGCCCATCTCAACTTCTTGCAAGAGGTGCTCGATTGGTTTCACCGCATTGGCTACGATGTCTTGCAGCCTTGGCAGGTGCTAAATGCGAGAGATTATGGCGTTCCACAGTGCCGCGAACGACTATTTTTATTAGGCGCGAAGCGAGGTTGCCCGCTACCTTCCTATCCGGCACCCCTACCGTCAGAACACGCGGTGACCTGCTCCGACGCCCTAGCAGATCTGCCGGATGCAGAGCAGTTTGAGTCGCTGCTGTTTGGCGATGAGGTGATGGCTGACTACAGCGCAGGGGCCAATGGCTACTCGGCGCTGATGCGCTGCCGTCAGGCTCGCGGTTGGCGATATGGCTATCGCCGACTCTGGGATGCTCGGATGCTCACTAGCAGCCGCCGCACGGCGCATACGGTAGTTTCTCGCAAGCGATTTTCACAGACGAAGCCAGGCACCCGAGAGCCGATTTCTAGATTTTTTCGACTCTCGGCGGATGGCGTTTCAAATACGCTGCGCGCGGGCACAGACGCGGCCAGGGGAGCTTTTACCAGCCCGCGGCCTATTCACTACCAATATGCTCGCTGCATCACAGTTCGGGAGATGGCCCGTTTGCACGGTTTTCCAGATTGGTTTCGGTTTCATGCCACCAAATGGCACGGTGCTCGCCAAGTGGGTAATTCGGTGCCGCCGCCACTTGCTTTTGCGATCGCTCGCGAAATCTTCAAGTGTTTGCCCCATGTACTTACTCACCCGCAGCGACCCGTACCCCTGGGCGACACGGCATTGCTCAATATGGATATGACTGCTTCTTCAGCCTACTGGGGCGTTAAAAACCCCATTGCAAAGCGCAACCAAAAAAGCGGTCGCCGCAAGCGTAAGCAATCTGAACTTGAAGCGTTGGCTCCTTAGGCTCTGTCGTCTCTAGAATTTGGGCAGCTGTTGGGACAAGGCTGTGACCACTGGACTCATCTCGGCATTTTGTAGGTTGTCGGGTTTGCCCCAGGTGAAGGGGGCTTGCTTGGCCGCGGCCATCCAGAGTAGTCGCTTGGCACGGGTCATAGCAACGTAGAGTAAGCGAAATTCTTCGGCCCGCTTGAGATTGCTGGCCTGCTGCCAGGCGGTTTCGGTATCGGGGATGGGCGCTGGCTTTTGGTCTTGGGCGTAGACGGCGTGGGTGTGGGCGCGCAGCTGGGCGCGGGCGACTTCGTCGAGGGAGAAGTTTCCGAGGAACTGCATTTGCGGCGGGACCCAGGCTTCGCCAGGAAGGTTGCGCTTGTGCAAAAAGGGGAGAAAGACGGCGTCCCAGTCGAGCCCTTTTGCCTTGTGCATGGTCATGATGGTGAGCTGGGCGGGGCGGGCGTATTGCGATTCGGTATCTTCGGCTTCTACGGCGCGGAAGCGTTCGCTGCTCAGCAGCTCTTGGAGGGCGTTGAGCATGGCGGTGAGGGTGCTGTCTTCGAGGGTTTGCTGGGCGATTCGCGCAGCGAGCTTGTCGGCGGTGGCCAGTTCGCTCTGGTCGTAGCGTAGCGTCAGCCCGAGGAAGGGAATTAAGTGATAAGCGGGCAGCTCTAGCCGGGCACGGAGGAGGGCGGCGCAGTAGCGACGGGCCTGGTGAGCGGCTAGGCCTTGTGGTGGCGTGTCGAGGGGGCCAGGATATAGGAACTGCTCAGGCTTGGTGGCGAGAGGATTGAGGTCTTGGGTGGGGATAAGCTGCCGGGAAACTAAGACGCGTAGAGCTGCTTTTATGTTGTCGGGGGAGTGGGGCCGCTCGATGAACTGCAGCAGGTCGAGCATTTCCCGGGGAATGTGGCTCTTGCGATCGCGCGCACCCACATCGTAAATTTCCAGCCCACTCGCCGCAAAGTCAAACCCGAGTTGATCGGGATCTTCGAGCAGCTCACGAATGAATTTGCCCTGGCGAGTTTCGCGAACGAGCACGGCCATGCTGGTCTGAGGCGAGTCCTGAAAGAGTGCGATCGCTCGCTTGGCCAACTGCTTAACGGTATCGAGGGTGGTCGCAGGCTGAGTAATTTCTACGCCACCGCCTAGCTGAGGTGGGTTTGCATTGGGTTGAGGGTCGTTTGGCCCAACGGGCAGAATGTCTTGGCTGCGAAAAGGATTGTTGGGGCTGTTGCGATTTACCCAGCTCAGGATGAAGTTTGCTGCGGTCATAATGCGATCGCAGCTCCGTCCGGCCTGCTCAATGGTGGCCAGGCGCCCCTGTTCTTGGCAGCGATCGCAAAACTGATTGAAGAAAACCGGGTCTGCCGGGGTAAATGTGGAATTAATCGCCTGATTTGGGTCGCCAACGCGAACCAGATTGAGTGGCTTGGCCGAATCGTCTGGGTCGCCAGCGAGCACCTGTAGCAGCTCAGTTTGCAGCGGCGAAGAATCTTGAGCCTCATCTTCAAAAATGGCAAAGACTCGGCGCTGCCAAAGCTGGCGAATTGCAGGCTCTTGTAGCGTTTTGAGTGCCGCTAGAATCATATCGTCGTAGTCGATCAGCCCCTGGTCAGACAGCAGCGTTTGATAGTGGCCATAGAGCCCCGCCGCAATCACCACAACGGCATAGTCAGCAGTGTTTTCCCTGACGCCCACGGTCATGTTCTGGGCAATTTCCATCAGTGCGTCCGGCAGTAGCCCCGAACTCTTTGCCTCGTGAATGACTGTGTATGCCAGGTTGGGCAGTACCTCTGTGCGCAGGACTGTTTGCCTGCGCAATCGCTCAGCCTCTTCGCCATCGAAGTCTTGACCGACAACCAGCTGCTGATACTCCAGTGGATTATCGGCAATCCATCGCTCCACGGCGGCTCGAATGAGCCGGTGGCTCTGGGTCGGTGAAATGAGCGTGGTGCCTTCCGAATCCAGATTTGAGAGATTGATGCCTGAAATTTCTGGGTGGCGGGTGGCGATGTTGAGCGCTAGGCCATGCAAGGTGTGGACGACAAAGCTATTTTGCGGCAGGGAGAGGGCTTTGAGATGCTGGCGGACCTTGGCTTTGAGGTTGGCGGCGGCAGAGCGGGTGAAGGTGACTAAGACGAGCTGCTTGCGGGCGTGGAGCTGATGGTGGGCAATTGCGATCGCAGCACCTGCGGCCATGCCGGTCGACTTGCCAGAGCCCGGCACCGCAGAGACTGCTAGTGGGCCAGTGCGCCATTTTGCCAGGGCCCTTTGTCCCGGTCGTAGGCTGTCGCCGAGCTGTTTGAGCTTGAGTGCTCTATCTGATTCAATCTCTGCGGCGGTGGGTGGTGAGGCAACCATGGGCAGTTACAGGTCGTATTAGCCGAATGGTACAAATGAACGGCTGATTAAACATGCAAATTGTAATGGATGGCGACGGTTTGTGCGGTGAAGCTGGCCTCGGTAGTTTGCACATGGATTCTGCTTGATCGTCTGTCAAGCGGTCTGCTAACTAGAGTGACAGTAACTAGAGTGACAGCGGGCTCAAGTGGCTGCGTTTTGCGGTGAAATCGCTATGAAAGATGAGATTGGTGAGGCGAATATCAATTTTTACTGATTCGTTACAGGTCAAGGGTGCCTGCTGTTTTGTGCTTTGGGGGTACGCTATTCGATGAGGTCGGCCCGAGCCCCCGCTCAAACGCCCAAAGTGGGCGCGATGGCAACTGTCCCAATGACTTTGTAAGAAGTCAAGCCATCTCCCTAACCTTTAATCAGGGAGACCTTGTTTTGGCAATGTGAAATGTTTTCACAGCACACCGAGACAGCTGTTTGAAAAAATCCCTAGAATGGAATTTAGACAATGCAAGCGGAACAGCAAGCTGTCTTTTTCCGGTCGTGGGAGAGAGGCAGGCGCCTTGCGACTGTCTCAGGGCTGAATTTGCGTCTACCTCGTTTGCCAGATGGCTGCCCAGTGTTTGGGGCAAAGCCGGAGGGCGCTCGACAGGGTGTTATCCCAACAATCATATCCAGGGGTGAGAGCAGCTGTGATTCAGGAATTTGGAATATCTATCACTGCCGTGGGTGGCGATCAGTACCTTGTACGCACTGAAAATGTAGAAAAAGGCGTACAGCTAGCTGAAGAAAGAGTGCATTGGCCCGTCGCACAGTGGCTAGAACAGACAAAATCACTCATGCACGATCCCCTGCTTGGCTTGCTTCAGGGACAGCAGAGCCGAGCGATTCCGACCCGCGCAGGTGCTTCTAGGCGTCCAAGGCCCGATAGCGACTCTGGCCTAGCTACCCTCGTTCAGCTCGGGCAAGCCCTTCACAATGAGCTGTTTAGAGGTCAGCTACACGATAGCTGGATCACCGCCCAAGGCGTTGCTCAAAACCATCAAGACCTGCTTCGTCTGCGCATCGGTATCAAAGATAATCGGCTCCAACAGTTACCGTGGGAAGCGCTCCACGCGGGCACCCGACCTCTGGCAACGGGTACAGACGTAATTTTTTCTCGCTACATTCTAGACCCTCGCCAAGAGCATTCGATTCCGCAGGTGAAGACTAGTACCCTCGGTCAGGTGCTACGTATCCTCATGGTTATTGCTTCTCCCGAAGACCAAGAACGACTAGAACTCAAGCAAGAAGTACATCACCTCCAGGCGGAGCTAGAGCCCGACGAGCTAGGTCTTGATGATTCTGTTGTAGATGTGCGGCTAAAAATCTTGGAGCAGCCCGGTCGCGCTGAGCTAACACAAGAGCTAGAGCGGGGCAACTATCAGGTGCTGCACTACGCAGGCCACAGCAATTTGGGCAATGCTGGGGGAGATCTTTACCTGGTCAGTCGGCAAACTGGCCTGACAGAGCGGCTAAGCGGTGAAGATTTAGCTGGGTTGCTTGTCAATAATGGTATCAAGCTGGCTGTGTTTAACTCTTGCCGGGGGGGATATAGCTCCAGTTCTGAAGAGGGCTGGCAGGAGCGAAACCTAGCTCAGGCGCTGGTGAATCGAGGTATGCCAGGGGTCATTGCGATGACCGAGCGGATTCCTGACCACGTAGCGATTACCTTCACTGAGTTGCTATATCGCAACTTAAAGAAAGGACAGTCTATAGACCTGAGCTTAAACCGAACTCGGCAGGGTCTGATTTCTGCCTATGGCTCTAATCAGTTTTACTGGGCGCTGCCGACGCTTTACATGCACCCTTTGTTTGATGGCTACTTGGTGAGAACCACCGGTGATCTTGAAAATACAGACGTGTTGGATTCTGCGAACGATCCCTTTGGCGATATGTTCTCGGAACCTGGGCTATCTGAAATTGATTTACCGGTTCGTCAGCGGCCACCGATTGCAACAGATTCTATGGTTATGCGTTCTAAACAGGCAGATAATGGGTTAGGACAGCCTGTGTCCGGGCAGTCTGTTTCTGCTAGTAGTCAGAAAAAGGAAGGTCAAACGCCTGCGATCGCGCAGTCAGACAGTACCTCCGATACGGCGAGTGCTACGAAGGCTGCCATCCAGAAGCTTTCCACACCACTTGCCCCGGTCGATGTGGATGGAGAACTCCAGGTACCAGAAAATATCGAAACGCCAGAGGGCTTTTATGGGGATCTCAGCGGGGTAGCACCGGCTATGCCTTCTCTAGAAAAAGTAGCTGTCGCGGGTGCTTCGACACCTGCCGAGAAGGAAAAGGCGACGTCTGCAGATGATGACATTCCAGAGCTGGTCGGCGAGCGGCTAACCCGCAGCCATACGGTACATACCCGGCTACTGACCGCACCGGGGATTGCGACGATGGTACTAATTGCTCTGCTGGGAATTACGACGGTGGCCTGGGCGCAGCGGGCATTGCGAACGCCAAGGCGCGAGCCTGTACCTGAGACCTTGGGGGAATTGGGCTTGCCTGCTCAAATAGAGGTCGCGTTCAATCGGAACGATTTGGATGCTGCTGCGGTTGCAACGAAGGCATTGATCGATCAAGGGGACTATTTGCAGGCGATCGCAGCCCTAGAAACCGCTGATCGCAGACAGCAGGCCGATGTAATTGTCTCTTTCTTTAAGGGCCGCGCTCAGTGGGGCTTGGCCAAGCAAGGCAGTGGTGATTTCTCTGCTGACGATGCGATGCGCTCCTGGATGACGGCGCTAGACAGTGAATCTGACTGGATGGAAATCACCATGGCATTGGGGTTTGCCCACTATGCGGTGGGCCGCGAGCAGCTGGCATTCGAGACCTGGGAGCGGGCGATTGACTTGGCGCAGCGTCAGCCCGACGCCAAGGGCGCTTATTTTTCAGATCAGTCTTTTGGCGAGTATGTTCTAAACGCTCATGCGGGTGTAGCGATATCTGCGCTGTCCCTCTCAAAAATCGAAGCGGACCCGGCGGTGCGCAATCAGCTCTTGGAGCAGGCTTCCATCGCCTACCGAAGGGTGATTAGCGAGGCTCCTAGCGAGTTTAATGCGAGTGCGCTGGGTAATAACTGGCTATGGCTGGGAGGTGCGATCGCTGATTGGGAAGAGGCGAAGGAAGAACTCAGCCAGACGGTGGAGATAGAGTGACGGCTGGTGAGTAATGCTACCTAAACTGTAGAAACGCCGCGATTCGAAAGGTGCGATCGCGGCGTTTCTCATGGGCGTTTAAAGGTTGGTATCGGTGCTCAATCCCTAGAGCGTGCGGCCCTCAGGCTGATAGCTCATCACCCAACAGCGTTCAATGTGTCGTACTTTTTTCTTGTGCCAAAATTTCCGAGGGTTGAGGATAAGCTTGCGCTCATATTGGCCAATGGGCTGAGTGAGATACTGCCACAGGGGAAAGCGTGAGTGAGGGTTAGCAGACGTCATAACAATTTCAAAGGAAGGTAGGAGAAATAGAGAATCTTCAAAACTCGAAGCACATCACGACAGCACGGTGCTTACCTACCAATGATTGTCAATGTACCTGTGGTTTTCCCTCCGTAGAACCACGTCACTTGATTTAATGAAGCACGATATATCCCCCGTAATTTTTGGCGTTACTGGCGCCAGCTGTCATTGTTGTCGGCTGTAGAATGAGCCTTGTAGCCTCAAGTCAATCTGCTCATATGACTTCTTCGACTTACGCATTTCTTCAGCGACAGTCTCAATCGACAGATTGGCAAGCCTTTGCTGACAGCCTAGGCACTATCGAAACAATCTACGACCCCACGCAGGTTGCTAAGCTCTCGAAAGATTACTACTACTTCAGTCCAGTGCTAGCAGCACAGCTCAATGACAAAGAAGGAGACCTCGTCGTCAGGCCCAAGACAGAAGCGGAGGTGATACAGGTCGCCAAGGCCTGCGTACAGGCAAAGGTGCCTCTGACTATTCGGGGGGCTGGTACGGGCAACTACGGCCAGGCAATTCCGCTGGCTGGCGGTGTCATTCTCGACCTGAGCGCGATGCAGGCAGTGAAGTGGGTAAAGCCGGGCCGCGCCTGTGTGGAGCCCGGGGCAAAGCTCGCAGCTATTGACCGGGTAGCCCGCCCGCAGGGCTGGGAAATTCGCATGGCACCCTCAACCTATCGGACGGCGACGATTGGCGGATTTGTCGGTGGGGGAAGTGGGGGAATTGGGTCTGTGATGTATGGCCAGCTGGCGGATCGGGGGAGCGTGCAGGCGGTGCGGGTTGTGACCTTAGAAGATCAGCCAAGGGCGATCGCACTGCGCGGAGATGCTGTACAGCAGGTAAATCATGCCTACGGTACAAACGGCATCATTACGGAGCTAGAGATTCCTTTAGGACCGGCTTATCCCTGGGCGGAAGTGATTGTTGTTTTTGACGAATTTATGGCGGCGGCTCGCTTTGGCCAAGCGCTAGGCGATGCAGATGGCATCATCAAGAAGCTGATTAGCATTCACGCCTGGCCGATTCCCAGCTATTTCAATGCGCTGCAGGCTGCTTTGCCAGTGGGGAAGGCGGCGGCGCTGCTGATGGTTTCGGAAGCAGACTTGGAGGCGATGAAGGCGCTGGCGGCAGAGTGGGGCGGTTTGGTGACCTATGAGAAAGATGCAGCGTCGACTGGCAAGGGAGCTGCGATCGCAGAATTTACCTGGAATCACACTACGCTGCATGCGCGCAATGTTGATGAGTCACTGACCTACTTGCAGACCGTTTTTCCCTACGACCCAAATCTAACGCTCTTGCAGCATATGCACGAACACTTTGGCGATGAGGTGATTATGCATTTGGAATATCTGCGCTCGGCGGGTAGAGTGCTTCCGGCGGCCCTACAGCTCGTTCGCTATACAACGGCTGAGCGCTTAGCAGAAATCATTCGCTATCACGAAGAGAAGGGCGCTTTTATCGCCAATCCCCACACCTATGTCTTGGAAGATGGTGGGCGTAAGACGGTCGATGAAAATCAGTTGAGCTTCAAAAAGCAGGTGGACCCATACGGTTTGCTGAATCCTGGCAAAATGCGGGGATGGATGGAGCTTGGCGGTCGGCTCGGGCAGTAGCTTTGGAGCTGATTGTTGTAGATTGGTGGATAATGTGGAGGTTGCGATCGCGCACGAAATGAGCGATTTTCCCTATCTTTTCGACTCTCCCATCGTCCCCCACAGTGTAGGTAGCTACGCCTATTCAGTTGTCTTTTTGCCCAAAGAGATGAACGAAGCGCTGCCATTTCAGCAGTATCCACGTTTGCGCATCGAGGCAGAAGTTGGCAATACGCCGTTCACTGGCGCCTGGCAGCCGACCAAAGGCCGATGGTATTTGTTGCTATCGAAGCGGTTCTTAAAGTTAGCAGGGTTAGAACTTGGCGACTGGGTCACGGTTCGCTTTCGCATCGCCGACCAAGACGCCGTAGAAGTCCCAGACGCGCTTCAGCAAGCACTCGATGCCGACGCCCATGCAATGGCTGTGTGGAAATCGCTAACGCCTGGTAAACGTAGAGGGCTAGCCTACCAAGTCTCTTCTGCAAAAACGTTGCCAACGCAAGCTCGAAGAGTCACAAACGTACTTGAGAAGCTGATGCTTGGCACTTTATAGCTTCTGTTTATTCAATAGGGATAGCCTTGAAGGCCATATCCTCTACTAAACCTAATAACTAAACACAATAAATTGTTCGAATAGGGGCATTTTTGAAATGGAGCCACCACCGACCGAAGCATTCATGGGCGCAGTTTATTCAAAAATCACATTGACCAATGCTATTGATGAAGCCATGGTAAGCCGAGGCGTGCTCGCACCGAAGCATTTGCGAAAGCTTGAAGAAACAGCTCTGGTAGATACGGTTGCTGTTCATTTGGTCATTTCAGAAGAGATTGCTAGAGAACTGGGTTTAAGAATTCTAGGTCAGCAGGGTGTTGTGTTTGCTGACGGTCGTCAGGAAATTGTTGGTGTTACAGAGGCAATTTTGATTGAATGCGAGGGCCGTCAGACGACAGAGGATGCGCTCGTAGTCGGCGATGGCATTCTTATTGGCCAAGTCGTTTTAGAGAAGTTGGATTTATTAGTGGACTGCCGGCAGCAGAGACTTATTCCTAACCCGGCGCATCCCGACTACCCACTGACGTTTATTAAGTCTTATGCAAAGTCAGCTGCGTAAACAGATTCTAAGTAAGTAGCTCATCTACCGATATGCTAAAGCCTTCTAAAATTCGCTGTGTCTTGACCGTCTCACCTGCTTTAAATGTCTGTTCGCTGTCAGCTGTCATCACGATGACTCGCTGATTTTCGGGAAAAATCAGCCAAACTTCTTCTCCGCCGGAGCTTAGGTACTCGTCAGCTTTTGCAAATATGTTTTCTGCGAGATCTGAGGGTGAAACGATCTCCGCACTCAATGGAAAACTTTGTGGCAGTGTTTTAGGCTCACCGTACTTATCGAGTAGGTCTTGAGTAAGGTAGGCTACGTCTGGTTTCCTACCCTGTTTATTGGTTTTGCAGGGGGGCTCTGTATAAGTCTGTCCGCCCAATTCTTTTTCTTCTTGATAACGTCGCCAGCAGTAGTAAAGATTGCCTTGAATTTTGCTATGTGTCAGAGTCATGCCGAGTTTTTCAGTCAGTTCACCCTCGACCCACTCTGTTCCGTCTAGCGGGTTTTCTAGCCAGTCCTCTAGTGAGTTGGGTTGGAGAATATTTGTGCTTTCACTTGAGTCTTCGACGATGGGCTTTTGAGTAGTCGTAACCATGGTTTTGTTGCCACTGCTTCGATTATTCCAGTGTAGTTTATGCCTTTAGAACCTGTCCCTTTAGAACCTGTCCCTTTAGAACCTGTCCCTTTAGAGCCTGTCCCTTTAGAGCCTGTCCCTTTAGAACCTATGCCTTTAGAAAAGCGACGAGCTGCTCTAGCTTCTCCCAAGCAGCGCCGCTTTGGAGAATAGCTTTGGCTCGATTCACGCCATCGGCGCAGGCGGCTTCAAAGCTGTCTCCGGTGGCTAAGCCGCCAACGATGAATGCCAATCCGGCATTGAGTGCGACGGCCTCTGTTTGGGCGGTAGTGCCTTTGCCCTGGAGAACGCTGCGCAGGATGTCGGTATTTTCTGCGAGTTCGCCACCTTTGAGGGCGGATAGGGGAGCAGGTGTGAGACCAAGGGCTTCAGGATTGAGGACTGCTTGGGTGACTGAGCCGCTGCTAACGATTGAAACATCGGTGGGTTTGCCTAAGCCTGCTTCATCGAGAGTTTCTCTGCCGTGTAGTACCATTGCCTGCTGCATGCCGAGTAGCTTTAAGGCTTCAGCCATCGGTTCTATGACGGTGGGGTGGTAGACGCCAATGATTTGACCGGTGGGACGGAGGGGGTTAACGAGGGGCCCGAGTAGGTTGAAAACGGTGCGGACTTTGAGTTCGCCGCGTAGGGGGGCGACAGCTTTCATGGCGGGGTGCCAGCCACGGGCAAAGAGGAAGGTGACGCCTACTTCTTTGAGGGCGGCTTTGGATTTTTCGATGGGGGCAGCAAGGTCTACACCGAGGCCTTCGAGTACGTCTGCGGAGCCAACTTTGCTGGAGGCGGAGCGATTGCCGTGCTTGGCAACAGGGATGCCTGCAGCGGCGGCAACAAAGGCGACGGCGGTGGAAATATTGAATGTAGAGGATCCGTCGCCGCCGGTGCCGCAGGTGTCGATGCGGGGGGTGGGCAGCTCGAGGTCGGCGGTAGTGCCTCCGAGAGACTGGCCCTGTAAGACGCGGGCCATGCCTGCAAGTTCTTCTCCGGTGACGCCTTTGCTCTGAATGGCGATGAGGATGGCACTGGAGAGGATGGGCGAGAGAGATTCGGTGAGCCAGCCGTCCATTAGGGCTTCGGCCTGCGCTTCGGTGAGCGATCGCTTCTCAATCAGCTGTTGCAATAGCTGCGATCCATTGAACTCTGCGTGCTTTGTAGTGACCAAAAGAGTGCTCCCAAGCTAAAACGAATAAGCCTATTAAATCAAAGCATCATCCTAAATTTGCATGAACTTAGCAGAGTAGAGCGATGGACAGCCACGACTGCAAAGACTAAGCAAATCTATTGTACTTAGAAGCCTGTCTGGAAGAAGCAGGCGATGACCCCGCTTTAATCATCCATGCGCTTGGCGCGATAGCTCGTGCTAAGAATATGAGTCAACTGTCTAGAGATACAGGCCTAAGTAGGGAAGGGTTGTACAAGGCGCTATCGCTTGAGGGAAACCCTACTTTTGCAACAGTCGCAAAAGTGGCCAAGGCTTTGGGGCTTAAGCTGACAGTTCAGATGCCTACAGTCTGAAGTCAACTGTTCTGCCCTGGAAAAACGATTTGGCGGGCGTAGTCGGAGACCTGGCCGAACTCTATGAAAAGCTCTGCATTTCACTGACCGAGCATTTGAAGCTGATACAAACTTGCATAGAGCCCATCCCGTGCCAGCAGTTCTTCATGGCTACCCTGCTCCACTAGCTGCCCCTGCTTAAGCACCAGAATGCGATCTACATTGCGAATCGTCGAAAGGCGGTGGGCGATGATAATAGCGGTGCGATTTTCGAGAAGCTTGTCTAGGGCCTGCTGGATCATGGCTTCGGTACCAACGTCCAAATTCGCTGTGGCTTCATCTAAAACCAAAATGCCTGGATTGCGGATGGCGGCGCGGGCGAAGGCCAAAAGCTGCTTTTGGCCGCCGGAAAGGTTAGTGCCGCGCTCTCGTAGCTGGGTGTTGTAAGACTGCGGGAGCGCTTCTATGAACCGGGCAACGTTGGTTTGTTCGGCGGCCCGTCGTACCTGCTCGAAGCTGTAGTCTTCCCCGAGGGTAATATTACGCTGTACGTTGCCAGAGAAGAGAAAGCCGTCTTGCAGGATGATGGCCATGCGATCGCGCAAATCCTGCTGAGCAATGTCTCGAATATCGACCCCATCTAATAGAATCTGTCCCTCGCTGACGTCATATAGGCGGCACAGCAGCCGAATGATAGAACTCTTGCCTGCCCCGGTAGGGCCGACCAAGGCGACTTTTTCTCCAGGACGGATGATAAAGTCTAAATTTTTCAGGACATAGTCATTGGCCTTATAGCCGAACGAGACGCGGTTAAACCGAATTTCTCCAGGGATAACGACATCGCTGTTCTTGAGGGTTTGAGCAGGGAGTGAAACCGGATTGTGAGCATCGCGAATGACAATCGGCTCACTCATCAGGTCATTTAGCCGCTCTACGGCGGTGAGACCTGCCTGAATCGCAGTGAACTTATCGGCAAACTGCCTCAGCGGGTCAAACAGCTTCTGGGCAAACAAAATAAATGCTGTGAGGGTGCCGATTTCGAGTAGACCGCCGGTTACGAGAGAACCTCCTAGGGCTAAAACGCCAGCGATCGCAGCCAAGGCAATCCACTCCAAGGTTGCCGATACCGCTGAATCGTAAAAAATAGTGGTGTCGATAGCATCGACATAGCGCTGGTTGATAGTGCGATACAGCTGTGAATTAAAGCGCTCGCGGCGAAAAAGCTGAACCACATTAATGCCGCTGATATTTTCCTGCAGGTTGGAATTTAGGGCAGAGAGCTCTTCTCTGGCGATGTAGTTTGCCTTTCGGTACTGCTGCTGAAAATAAATGATCAGTGCTGTAATCGGCAGCAGCATGGCGATTAGCATGAGGCCGAGCCGCCACTCTTGCTGCAGCATCGTGCCCATCAGCACCAAAATCAAAAAGAGGTCGCTAATGATGCCAATTGCGCCTGTGGAGAAAACATCGCCCAGAGCGTTGACATCGCTAGTGAGGCGGGTGATTAGCCGACCCACCGGGGTGCGGTCAAAAAAGCCCATCGATAGCGACGTGACATGCTCAAACAGATCGGCCCGAATGGAAGCGGTAATATTTTGGCCGACTTTTTGAATTTGGTAGCTTTGCCAGCCATCTAGAGAAAGACGAATGGCGATCGCAATCAGCAGCCCGCCAATAATCCAGTTCAGCCCCGTCCGTAGGCTCATCTCTGTAAAAATGTCCCAAGCCGCCTCTTCCTGTTTGATCAGCGAAATTGCCTGACCGATAAGGACCGGCTGTAGGGCCTGGGCCAGCGATAGTGGAACTAGCAGCAACATCGGCAAAACGAGCTGTGACCGATTGCGGGTGATGTAGGGAACTAATCGCAAAAACAGCCGCCAGTCGTTTTTGACGCCTCGCTTAATCTGAGCAGGGGCATCGGACTTTGGAGATTGGGTAGAAGCAGATGCCATGGTGAGCGGAGTGGTTGGAGGCTAGGACGCAAACAGGGTAAAAAAATTAGACGAACGCATCGCTATGCTGGGATGCCAAGCTGGGAAACGTCTCGAATTTGATTGATTAGTGGATGGAGGCTGTCTCGGTTCAACCGGTAGCTGAGTGGGTGAGCAATCAGCCGGGCTGTGCTGTGGTAGAGCACTTCTAGCTCCATGAGGTTGTTTTCCTTGAGCGTACGACCGGTAGATACCAAATCTACAATGGCTTCTGACATGCCGGTGATGGGTCCTAGCTCTACAGAGCCAGAAAGCGGCACGATTTCTACAGATAGATCTAGCGACTGAAAATATTGCCGGGCGCTATTGACAAAGGTAGAGGCGACCCGGCAATGAGGTGGTAAATCGACCGCAGATTGGTAGCCGCTGTCGCGTAAAACCGCTACCGACAGACGACAGCCGCCAAAGCCTAAGTCCGCAATATGAGCCACCTTTGGCTGACGCTCCTGCAGAACGTCGTAGCCGACGATGCCAAGTTGAGCTTGACCGTATTCTACGTAAACAGGCACATCCTTCGCCCTGACCAGCAATCCCCTCGCCTGTCCGGTTGCGTCCATTAGCTGCAGCTGCCGGGTGCCCTTTTCCAAAAATCCACTGAAATCTAGTCCTGAGGCTTTGAGGAGTCGAATGCTTTCTTTGAGCAGTGAGCCTTTTGGAAGGGCAACCGTAATCATAGGTGGATGGTTGAGTAAAGTTCTGGATAAGGGGCGGGTGGCAAGTGATGAATTGTTACCGTGCGATCACTCAGCGATCGCCTCGGGATAATACCTGACATTACACCGGGTCTAGTAAGTAGTTGCCTTGGCAATCTTATCAACTCAAACCCGCTTACGGTAAGCGTTTTTCGCTTTCTATGGCCACTCTGTGGAAAGCCGATATGAAGCGTGCGGTCAGCACCTACTCGGCGTAATAAATGCTACACGTAGACAACGCGGGTGAGACAGATCACATCCAACCTCTGCATATCTGCGTATATATGTAAGTGGAGTTCCTGAAACACTATCGGGCTGTACGTTCAATGAAAATTAAAGCTGGCGAAGTTTTGCAGTCTCACGAGGGCCAATACTACCGAGTGTTAGAGGTCAACCAGTTCAGTGTCTCACTGATGCGTGTGGGTGGCCAGACTGTCTTTGCCTGTAAGCCTGATTATATCGCGCTTAATTTCTCTTTTCCGACTGCGGAGGTCGCCTGAAAATCGAAGTTTTGACATCACTGAGAAAATAAGTTGCGAGATTTAAGGGGGCTAAGCCGACAGCTTAGTCCCTTTTTTATTGGCTGCGTTTAATGCGCTATTGTCGCTATCTAATGCGCTACGCTTTGGCGGGGCCAACGGCAGCGGCGGCGGCTTCCAGGGCGATCGCTACGTGCGTCCAGTGGGTGCCGCCCTGACAATACACCACATAGGGAGGTCTCAGCGGTCCGTCGGCGGAAAGTTCTGCGGTGCTGCCGTCAATAAAGGAGCCGCCTGCCATAACCAGCTGATCGTCGTACCCTGGCATGGCAGAAGGCACGGGGCTGACATAAGACTCCACTGGTGAATGCTGCTGTACAGCCTGGCAAAAAGCCACCAATTTTTCTGCTGATTCTAGCCTGATGGCTTGGATGACTTCACGTTGTGCTGCGGAGAGAGGTGGATTGACCGCGTAGCCCAATTCATCAAATGTTTTGGCAATTAAATAGTTGCCCTTCATAGCTTCACCGACCATCTGCGGAGCTAAAAATAGTCCCTGATACATTAGTCGCCCTTGTCCGAGGGTGGCGCCACCGCTGCTGCCAATTCCAGGTGCCGTGAGGCGACAGACCGCCGCTTCAACCAAGTCTTGGCGACCTGCTATGTAGCCACCTGTAGTGGCAATGGTGCCACCAGGGTTTTTGATCAAAGACCCTGCCATCAGGTCAGCACCGACGGCTGTTGGCTCTTGAAGCTCTGTAAATTCTCCGTAACAGTTGTCGACAAAACAAATTGTATTAATGTTTTGCTGCTTAACTAAATGTATAATTTTGTTAATAATATGAATGCTAAGGCTCGCTCGCCAGCTGTAGCCGCAAGAGCGTTGAATGAGGACGACCCTCGTTTTATCGTGAATTGCTGAAGACAGCTGATGAAGATCGACGGTGCCTGCCTGAGTGAGTGCTAACTCTCTGTAGCTCACGCCAAATTCTTGGAGTGAGCCGTGGCCACTTCCCCGGGTGCCGATGACTTCTTCGAGTGTGTCGTAGGGCGATCCGGCGATGGCCAGTAGTTCATCCCCTGGTCTGAGAACACCGAACAGGGCGCAGGTGATCGCATGAGTCCCTGACACAAACTGCACCCTAACAGCGGCGGCCTCGGCCTCCACAATTTGGGCGAACACTTTATCCAGCGTATCTCTACCCAAGTCGTCATGACCGTATCCAGAAACGCTGGCAAAGTGATGAGCACCCACGCGGTGCGCTTTAAATGCAGCCAATACCTTCGACAAATTTTGTTTGACTTGAAGGTCAATCCCATAAAATGTTTCGAGCAATGATTTTTCTGCCTGCTGGGAGAGTGCGCTTTGAGCAGAGGTGTGGATTGATGTATCTGTGCTGTCTGGGTGATTCATCTAGCTCGTTTGCCCCGCTCTCTGACCGACTTATGTGTCGACTTCGATCTGTATCGGACCTCTGTAAGATGAACCTTCTCTAAGCAGGTTTTACACATCGTATTGATGCCTAAGCGCTTTAATGTTTTGCCTTGAGATTTTAAATGACTATTGCAAGCTCGACTGACCGTCCTCTCAATTGGCCCATCATTTTATTCATGGTGGCCATTCACATTGGCGCTTTGTTTGCTTTGGTGCCTGCCAATCAGAACTGGGGTGCGGTAGGAGTGGCTTTCCTACTCTACTTCATCACTGGGTGCCTCGGAATTACCCTTGGCTGGCACCGACTGATTGCTCACCGCAGCTTCCGGGTGCCTCAATGGCTGGAGTATTTCTTCTTGCTGTGCGGCTCACTTTCTTGCCAAAGCGGTGCGATTGAGTGGATTGGTTTACACCGTCACCACCATGCCTACTCCGACCAAGAGCAAGACCACCACAACTCGGGCCGTGGCTTCTGGTGGAGCCACATGGGCTGGCTGCTGCACGATGTACCTGCCAAGTCTGAGATTCGCCGGTTTACTCAAGATATCAATACCGATCCTGTCTATGTTTTGGTAGATAAGTATTTTCTGGTTTTGCAGATTGCTTTGGGGGCGCTGCTGTACGCCTTAGGTGGCTGGTCTTTTGTGGTGTGGGGTATTTTTGTTCGTCTGGTTGTGGTGTATCACTTCACTTGGTTCGTGAACAGCGCGACTCATAAGTTTGGCTATCGTACGTTTGAGTCTGGCGATCGCTCTACGAACTGCTGGTGGGTGGCGCTCTGTACCTTTGGTGAAGGCTGGCACAATAATCACCACACTTACCAGTACTCGGCTCGGCACGGTCTGCAGTGGTGGGAAATTGATGTGACTTGGATGATCATCCGGGGCCTGCAGCTGGTGGGCTTGGCAGATAAGGTTAAGCTAGCGAAGCTGTAGCGCTTAGCTGTAATCGCTACCGATTTCACGGGCCACACAGATCACATTAAGAGCTTTCTTGCTGCGAAAAGATGCGGCCAGAAGACTCTTTTTTATGCTCATCCTTCGTGGATAATGCGTTGGTATTCTCTGAGCTGGGAGAGGCCGATAAGGCCACCTGTCCGGCCTTTGCGGTTGGAGATGCCGATTGCGATATCGGCTGTACGTGAGGCATCTCGTACAAACTGCGGACAGGCATTGATATAGAGGGCCGCGCTCTTGCACGTGTTGATAAAGAGGCGGCTTTCTGCGTAGTCTGCGGTGGCAATGCTATCGGCGTGGTTGCTGCTGTGGGTGTTGATCCAGCTGATGGCGTCGGTGACGTTTTTGACCTGCCGGAAGGCGATCGCACGTTTGAGATAGGCTGACCCCCAGTCTAGCGGCTTGGCCTCGTCTAGATTTTCTCGGCTGAGGTTGAGAGCACTGTCAGCTTTGAGGGCAAAGCCATCCTCTTGCAGCCGGTTCAAAAGCCGGTTGATAGTATTTTCGCTGATGCTTTCATGGAGCAGTACTTTCTCAATGCGGTTCACAGCATCTGGCGTGCCGGTATGGCTCCCCACGATCATTTGATAGACCTTTTCGAGGTTGCCGCTGGCCGACCAATACAGATAGCAGTTTCCCATCCTTGAGGGGACAGTCGGTACGCTAGCTGCCTGAAGCACTTGTTCTACCAAGCTGGGGCGTCCGTGAGGAATAATCAGGTCAATATCTGTACACTGAGCGATTTCTAGCCGGGAGACATCGGTGGGGTCGAGGCGGCAGATGAGGTTTTCAGGTAGGCCGACCTCAATGAGCGTTTTTTGTAAGATGTTGGCGATGATTTGATTGGTGCGGCTGGCTTCGTCGCCTCCTCTGAGGGCGAGGGCGTTGCCGGTGCGGATGCAGAGGGCCGCTGCGATCGCACCGAGGTCTGGAAAGGCTTCATAGATGAAGGCAACGATACCTATTGGCCGGGTATGACAGTCGTCTCTGGTGCTGGCGATAGACTCCGACGCGACGGCCAGCCGATGAAAAATGTGGGCGGCTGTTTGGACCCGTTCAGGCGTGAGCTTGAGCCAATCTACCACCAGTTCAGGAACTGCCATATCGCGGCTAATTTCCAAATCTAGGGTGTTGGCCTCTAAGATATCGTCTTGGCTCTGGCTAATAGCTTTGCCCATGGCAGCCAAGGCGTTAGAACATTGCTCAGCTGACTGCAGGTGAGTGCTCGATTGCCGAACCGCTGTCAGGGTTGCCGTAAGATCAAAAGATGGAGACATTAAGCTAGCGCCGCAACACTAACCAAAACATTACTACCAAAGCCAACAGGATTAAAGCAATTCTGACCTGCGCGGGCAGTCCGGTGAGAGCGAGTAGCGTCCAGACCAACCAAAACAAAATAGGTAACAGGGCGATTCTGGTCCAGATGTACGCTTCGGTCAGACTAGACTTGAGTCGATTGCCGCTAAGCACCCAGTTTTTGCCGTTCCACTGCCAGGTGCGCTGTCGAGGGTAGGGCGTGGTTAACTTGCCTATGGTGTTGGGCTGTGGCTTGAGCTCGAATATTTGCTTGCAGCGATCGCATCCCCAAGCCTCTGTGAGCGTAATCGGTACCAGCGTGCCCTGCTTGCACGACGGGCAGGGATAGGTCTGATCGAGATCTAATAGCTGTTTCTCAGATGAGTGCACTGACAGTCCTACCAGATAAATCCAAATGAATAAACAAGCAAACAGTGGTCCGGTTAGGACCGAACTGTATTGCTGGCATGGGTGCGCTGAAATGCACTCTCGACTGTTTTAACGCATATCAGCACTCGGGACTCAGAATCTATGGCCTAGAATTTAGAGTGCTGACCTGTCTTCTTTGAATGCCTTTTCTAAACAGACATACAGCGTAAAGGTGGGCCCTCAGAAATCTAATAAATGCGACGATAGTAGTGCCCTGTAGCAAACGATAGCGTACTCAGCCCTGCGCTGTGCGCCGTCCTTTATGATTAGCTACCTCTCAGGAGGCTTCCAGGTGGCCAGCTAGACAAGCGGCTAGGCACGCTCCAAATAAACCTCACGAATTTTGGACACATCACTCGAAAAGAGCGGCAGCGCTTGCAGACTTATGCAAACGCTGCTTAAAATCACCCTTCAGAGGCAGTTTGACTAAGCAATACTCTTGAAGAGCGTTTCTCAGAAGTTCATTTCTCAGAAGCTGATACTTAGGAAGCGGATGAAGAGATTCGAACTCTCGACATCAACCTTGGCAAGGTTGCGCTCTACCACTGAGCTACATCCGCGTGTGTTTTTTTGACTTTTACTAATCTCTCAAATCAGGAGACCTTTGTCAATGACTAGTCGGCGCTTTTCGTCAACTTTATTCGACAGTAGAGGGGAGCATTTGCTCTTGACCATCGGAAGATTGACTGCCCGAAAGATAGCCTTCTGAAAGCATCTTTTGCTCACCCAGATGGTTCGCTGGCTCAGACTTTCCATCGAGCACTTGAGGCATTAGGCTAGCCATCTCGAGTGCGCTCATGGCATAGCTCCAGCCTAGGTTGCTTTTGATACCAGCTCTCTCTAAGGCCTGCTGCATTGTATCGGTGGTCAGCACTCCAAAAACGACTGGAATACCGGTTTGGAAGCTAGTCGCTGCAATGCCTTTGGCAACTTCGGCCGCAACATAGTCGAAGTGAGGCGTGCTGCCGCGAATCACCGCTCCCAAGCAGATGATGGCGTTGTACCGACCGCTGAGTGCTAGCTGCCTGGCAACCATCGCAACTTCAAAGCTACCGGGAACCCAAGCGTAGTCAACCTGATTTCCTTCCGCATTGACATCTACGCCATGCCGCTTAAGGCAGTCTTGAGCGCCTGCTAGCAGTTTTGTCGTCACTAGGTCATTGAAGCGACCAATCACAAAGGCAAACTTCATCGTGCTTGTGTGCGTGAAATTGCCTT
>JBCBIK010000074.1:0-22560 GCA_038524545.1 Cyanobacteria bacterium J06623_4
TGGGGAGCTCTTGGGTGTTGCTTGTAATGGCAGGCCTGTTGCTCCCTTTAGTCTTGGGTGGGAAAAAGCTGCTGCAAAAAAAGACATCTTAAACATCAACAAATTGTAGACAGATTTATATCGCAAAAGGTTTGTCTTATTTCAAAATAGCCTGGTCAAAGAGATGAACTTAGAAGAGAGATGCTAACAACCTACTTGTGTTAGCATCTCTCTGTTCTAGCTTGCTCAGACGATGCCAGCTTCTACCATGACTCGTTGCAGGTCATTCTTTAATGATATTGCCTCTGTCCGTCTATTTAACCAATCACGGTCAAGGCCTCTTTGAGTTTTGAGAATACCTAACACATCACGCCATTGTTTTTCAGAGCCACTTTGTTGACCCCAGCGAAGCTTGCTGAGAATAACATCTTGAGTCTTAAGATACTATCGCTGCTCGTTCATGCTCGTTCGTTAGAGACTACGGCGAGTAAACATAAAGAGATATGTCTTAGGTCTTAATCTTTTGTTGCTTTGTCGATGCCGTAAAAAACTGACCTATGATGGCCAAGAGTGCAGCCCAGACGGACGCAATGATGCTTTCGGGATTGCGCTAGTTGGTTTGGGTTTATCTACATGTGCTTTCTCTTCTTGACAGATGCTGCTCGGAAAATAGGCTTGCTGTGCGTGACATCTGTTGTGCTAAGCGTATCGGGTATATCAGCTGCGCCAGCGCAGACTTCGCCCTCAGCGCTAATCGGCGAGTTAGAAGCGCGAACGGTCGAAAATCCTAGTGAAGGTATTGTCTTCACGCAGGTGGAAAGTCAAATCAATAATCGGACGACCAAGTCACTTGCTCAGGATGATTCTGTAGGCTTGAATCTCGAAGACGTGCCTTTGATCGGTGACCTTTTAGACGACGAGGGGAATCTCGACTTCGGGCGCAACTTTCCACTCTCAGTGGATTTTTACGACATCGAAGGGGGGATGAGCTTTACGCTAGGGCGTGAGTTCTCGGTGGATTGAGTGCTAGAAAATTGAGCGCTGGCCTATACCGCTAGCACAGTTCCAGTTTTGAAGGCACCGGTCAGGTCGGTTCCGACGGTTAGGGTTCCGTTGAGATCTGCGCAGAGTAGGTTGGCGCGTACCAGAGAGGCGCCGGTGAAGTTTGCCTCCTGCAAATTGGCTTCTTCTAGGTTGGCTTCTGTGAGGGTGGCGCCCTGCAGGTCGGCCCGTGAGAGGTCGGCGCCTTTGAGGTTGCTGTCGCTAAGGTTGGCCCCTCGCAGGTCGGCGCCTCTGATATCGGCACCCTTCAGGTTGCACTGCATGAGGTTGGCGCCACTGAGAAAGGCACCGGTCAAGCTTGCCCCGGTGAGGTTGGCCCCCATGAGGTTGGCACCGCGTAGGTTGGCGCCGCGCAAGTCAGCGCCTGTGAGATTGCACTGCATGAGGTTGGCCCCCCACAGGTTGGCGCGTAGGTCGGCGCCGGTGAGGTTTGCACCCACGAGGTTGCTGCCTTCGAGGTGGGCCCGGTTGAGGCTGGCGCGGCTAAAGTCACTCCCCGATAAAACAGCGCCCGCAAACTGCACGCCGGATAGGTCAGCGCCCGAAAGCTCTGCGCCATCTAGCTGCACACCTGATAGCTTTTTGAGCTTGCCTTGTTTAATGTCTTCTAAGTTGGGTTCTGTGGTCATGTAAATCACTTCGCTTCAGAGAGTGAAAAAGCGGGCCAAGATTCGGCTACTTCTGGGTTGATGAGCCCTGTGCTGAGGGTCATTTTCATGGGGATGGTGGGCAGGCTCAAGCCCTGCTGTAGGCCAGTGACCAAAAAACTCAAGACTTCTAGTAGCTTGGGGTCCCAGCGTTCGCCGGATTGGGCTTTGCAGCTGGCAAAGGCATCGCTGACGTGCTGCCACTCATTTTCTGGGGTGGGTGCGGAGCTTTGGGTATCGGCATGCCGGCGACGGGCCACTTCGTGCTGAAAAGTGGCTACCAGTCCTAAAATTCGCGATTCTACCGGAATGTTGTCGCCTTTCATGCCTGCGGGCTGGCCTTCCCCGTTCCACCATTCGTGCTGGTGAGCGATGATTTCAGCGATCGCTCTCAGCCTTGGCAGCACCCGCAGCGTCTGCGCGCCGGGGTTGAGCGGGCAGCTGTCGCCCTCGCTGTTTTTGGTGGTGCTGTCTAGCTCGGCAGGGGCGATGCGGTGCAGTAAGCTCGCGAGTCGCAGCCGCTGCATTTGCCATACGGGCAGGTCTAAAAATTGGCCCATCATTTCTGCTAGAGAGGCCACTTCTGCGGCGGCCAGCGGATTGGTGGGGTCGGCTAGATCGGCGAGCTGAGCCATGCGGAGGTAGGCCTGCAGCTCGTTTGAGACTAAGTTTTGGCTGAGGGCATCGGCAAACTTAAAGGTCTCGGTTTCATTGATCGGGCGGTCGCCCCCTTTCAAATATTTCACCACTCGCATCACCACGTTACCCACTTCTCCCGTTTTCGTGGCGGCTTCGGCGTCTATTTTGGCGAGCCGTTTTTCTAGGTCTGCTCGGAGGTCAGCATCGTACTGGCCGATGTGCTCAGCTGCGATCGCCACTGTTCTCCCCACCAGCGCCGGGTCAAATGTCCAAAACCCGTAAAACTTCCGCTCAAGGTCATTTTCGGGCTGGCCTTGGGGGCCATATTCTTCGGGCGTCAGCTCCTGGCAGAGCACCATGGCGCTGTAGGTAGAGCCCATAATCATCAGATGCCATTCTTCAGCGACCGGGTCATCGTCTCTCAGGTCGATGAGTGAAACATTGTCTTTAGTGCTGGTGGGATGCTCACGGAAGCCTGCGCCCGGCGCAGCCATGATGACAATCTTTTCGGCGGTATCGGCCAGGTCACCGTAGCGGTCGGCCTCCTGCAGATACCATTTGCCCTGCTGGAAGGCCGTCACCATTAGGGGCGATGTTTCGGTCGCCAAAACCGCATCTTCCAAAGCGTGACACAGTGCAACCAGCGTATTTTTGTAATACACCCCAAAGTTGAGCGGTGTTCTACCCGTTGTGTCTTCTGATTGGGAGGCTGTATCTTGGGAGGCCGTATCTTGAGATGCCGTATCCCGAGACGCCTCACTGGTAGATAGTGCGGTGTCGTTGCGCTCGTCAACTAGTTTTTGGAGAATAGAACCCGGCAACATGCTGTTTTTATGACCTTAAGTTTAGAAAATAGGACGAAAGATGAATGGAGAAGAACGCTGCCGAAAAGAGCTTGTTGAAATAGGCGTAAAACAACACAATTATGTGCGGTTTACGGTTGGCGCTAGCGCTGAGGCTAACACTGAAATAACAACCTGTAAGTAGCTATTCTTAAGATGATACCTCAGCAAGGGATCGGCTTGGTGGCTTAACCGGTGCGCTTAAAGCCTCTGACAGGTCTGATTTGCCTAGGCGTGCTTCTAAAATCGCCATGACAGCCCGGCCAAAATCGTCGGGGCGATCGCGCATCGCCTCTAGGCAAACATCGCCAAAAAAGTTCCCTAGCTTTCCAGGGTTCCACAACAGCTTGAGCGCAATCCACGGCAGATAAATCGCCAGTGGATTGTAGCCACGCTCAAGAATGTTGTTTTCAAAGGCGTATTCTTCTAGATGCGTATGGGGCTGCAAGCCGATGAAGAAGATAGCAGGCTCTACCTTATCTGCGCCGAAAATATTCTCTAGCGCTCGGTGGTAGGCAATGGTCTGCCGTATGGTCTCATCGCGCTCGTCAATCACATTAAATGAGTAGTTCACCGATACGAAATCGTTAAAGCCTGCAGCCTTCAGGTCGCGGCAGTTTTGTAGCACGGTCTTCAGGTTGTAGCCCATGCGCATCTTGCGCACTAGCTCCTGAGACCCGCTGGTAATACCTATTTCGAAATAGTTCATGCCGGTGGCCACCATTAGCTCACACAGCCGAGGCGTGAGGTTGTCGGCACGAATGTAGGCGGCCCAGTTAATATCGGTCATGCCAGAGGCCTGAATTTTTTCTAGCAGCTCTATGGCATCGTCGATGTAGCGCTTAGCCGGGATAAACTGCGCATCGGTAAACCAAAACTTACGAATGCCTCGGTCGTACAGCTGGCGCATTTCCTTCACGACTTCATCGGCTGGGTTAATGCGTACCTGCTTCCCTTCCACCACGGTGTAGACGCAGTAGCAGCAGTTGTGCGGGCACCCTCGCTTGGTTTGCACCCCGATATAAAAATCTTGTTCCTGAAGGTAGTACTGAAACTCAGGCCACATCTTTTCGATGTAGTCGTAGTCGCAGGCTGACTTTTCGATGGGGGTAGGCCACTCGTGAATCAGCCGATCTCTCGGCTGCTCGCCGATAACGTAGCAGCGCTCCTGGGAGAAATCCTCACCGCGCAGCAGCTTTTCTAGCAGCGTCTCTCCCTCACCGACTGAGACAATCGCGCCCGCTGGCAGCATCTGCGGCATCTGCTCATAAAACACACTCACCGCGCCGCCCCCAACGACTACCTGAGCCTCAGGGTTGTGCTTTTTCGCTCTCTTTAACCCTCTTTTTATCAGCTTTTCGTTGCGGCGCAGCTCAGCGAGGTAGGTCGCCGTCATGCGGGCACCGCCCAAGGCACCGCGCAACCTGACCAGAGGGTTGGGCGCGTAGGCGAATTCAAACGCATTTTGCAGCGGGTTGCCACCTCTGCCCCCGACTGGAGCGTAGATCTGAATGTCGCGCCAGGAGAACACCAGCAGGGTGGGCTGAAAGCGGTCTATTCGTTCGTCTAGGGCGCCAAAGAAGTCGAGGGGAGGCACCGTACCCATATCAAAAATTTGCTGCTCGACCTGCGGAAATAGCTTGTGTACATGGTCCGCGAGGTACACAACCCCAATGGGAAAAATAGGGTTGCAGGGAAGACGAACGTAAAGAATGCGCTGGTCTAGCTTGCTTGTTTGAGCAGTTGTTTGAGCATCGTTCATAGCGTGAGGAGGAATGACTGCGTGAAGGGGCGGTCGTTAGAACCTATAACTCTGCTGAGGTGTTCATCGGCGCTCTCAGCTTTTTTACATATCTTTACGATAACACTCCCCTCTCAGTCCGGGGGCGATCGCAAAGTTTTAACGGATACCTAGATGGGAATCTTAGGGTGAAATCTGGGAGCAACCGTCCGAAAAGATGGCTAAATCGTTAGGATGGAGGTGCATAAACCCTGTAACAATAATTGCCGATCATCGTTAGATCGGGTGCCCAAAACGAAGATATGTTACGGTTTGTGGCCTTGTGTAGCGAATGGCTTATCTATGCCAGATTAATTGTTCACGATCTGATTACCTACTGATTGCTCACTATTGATAGATGTCAATAATGAGCTTAGTGAGTAACTTGGACGTATCTAAAAGATGAATTTTAGATAGAAAAATCTTAAATAAGAGCGATTAATTCGGCGTACGCCCCCATCGCTGGTCTACTTTTGTTTGATGCGTACGCAGAAAACTTTTTAACTGTAGGATTGTGTAAGACACAGGGCCATACTCTTATGTGCTCAATTGACTGATTGCGCTTTTCGATGCCCAAACTTTTTACTGAGATGAGATCACCTAGAAATTTCAATAAAGCGCTCTAAAGATATGTCTGAAAATGTGTCTTGAAATCGTTATTGGAATTGCTATCCAAGTTTGCGGCGTTGTGCAAAAAACCTGAGTTTGTCTTGATCCCAACATGTAAGAATGGCTTGGTAGTCGTTTTTACAGTCACTGAAATTTGCAGGTGTTAGCCTCGCCTTGTGTGAAGTTTTAAAGTGTGAAAATCTCGCCGACAGTTTCTCCTCGTCCTAACCCCATGGCTCAAATTTTAGATTCCTTACCCTCCGACGACCCTGCTGTCGTGCTCTGCTGCTACGTCAATGTCACCAGTAAAATACAGGTCGCTCGCATTACCAACGTGGAGGATTGGTACTTTGAGCGTGTGGTGTTTCCTGGTCAACGGTTGCTCTTTGAGTCTGTGCCCTCTGCCAATTTAGAAATTCACACCGGTATGATGGCCAGCGCAATTTTGTCAGACACCATTCCTTGCGAGCGTCTGATGATTGGCCTAGATGGAGAGCCGCCCGGCGAATACGCCGGACCGAACGGCAGCGGCAACGCTGCTGACGAGCAGGCCAAGGATAGCCAATCTGCACTGTCATCGGTTTCTTCGTAGCGCGATCGCTGCCCCTCAGAAGGCCGCGTATTACGGACGGTGTGATCGCAAGGGGTTCGCCAAGCAAAAAGTTATTTGCAAAGAAGGAAGGAAGTCCGCCCTAAAAGTGATATGCCTTTAAGTAAGGTTTATCTCTGAAGGGTCCTATGGATCTTCCTTCTTTTCTTTGGCTATGGCGGATTGCTGCTTGGTCTATGGGGCTGTCTTTGATGGCTTACGGGCTGCTCGCACTAAGCGGGAGTCGGCTGTATTTTGCTCGGCAGCATGAACGTGCTAGGCCGGTTTGGCTGCGATCGCTGCATTTTGCCATTGGCAGCATCATGGTAGGGCTGGTGCTTCTGTTGCTGGCTATTGGCCTTATTGGTACCCTGGGCGAGTATGGTTATCTGGGGCATTCTGTTCATTTGCCCGTTGGCATTGTGGTAGTGGGGCTGACGCTGCTATCGGCCTGGAGTGCCACGCGCATCAGCCCGCAGCGACCCTGGGCCCGCAGGCTTCACCTCACCATTAATGGCATCTTGTTTTTTGCCTTTGTTGCGGTCACGGCAACCGGCTGGAGTGTCGTGCAAAAGTACCTGTAGGCGTACCTGTAGGCGTGGTCAGGTGGCGATGTAGCTTGATTTGCGCTTCCCTAACAAAAGATCTCTACAACGCAACAGCAGCTAATACACACAGAAAAATTTTCTTATGCCAACTCCAGCCGTCCCCGACGCTGACAGCTTCAAGATTTCGCCGCTGATTCAGCTGACCTTGCTGTCTTTTTATGTGGCGCTGGTTATCCCGCTGCCTTTTTTGGCAAAGGTGACTCACGCGCCTGTGCCAGTGCCTGCGCTGTGGGTGGGAGCGCTAATCGGCGGGGTCGTGCTTTATGGCGCGCTCAGTGAGCGAGTACTCGTCGACAATGATGGTATCTCGGTGACCTATCCGGGCTGGGTGAGGGCATTTGGTCGTCGCGGCTGGTCGCTAAACTGGGCGGATATTACAGCGCTGAAGCCGCGCTCTACTGGGCAGAACGGTATTGTTTATTATTTTCTCAATCAGGCTCAAGACCGGGCGTATCTATTACCTATGAGGGTGGTGGGTTTCTCCAGGCTAGTAGAGTATGTGAAGGCAAAAACAGATATCGACATGCGCGATGTAAAACCGCTGGCGCAGCCCTGGATGTATATCATTTTGCTGGGGCTGACTGCGATGCTGCTGCTGATTGATATCTGGACGATTACGACGGCAGGGAGTCTGTTGTCGTCGGTTCAATAGCGCTCAAAGTCCTTCTCCCTCAGGGAGAAGGATTTAGGATGAGAGCCCACGATAAGGTTTGCAAATGGTCAAACTATTTAATTCTCAATCCTTAGTCTGTTTATCTGGCCTGCTATCTTCTTTGACCCATGCTATCGATGCTTCTCTGGACGCTTAGCGCAAGGTGCGATCGCTCGTGACAGCTTCAACGGCAGCTTTAACGTTTGACCAGGTGACGATGCGTGCCACGACTGGTGTCTCAGAGATCCTAAAGGACCTTACATTTTTTATTGACCCTGGCGAATTTGTCGCCTTGGTCGGATCTTCAGGGTCGGGGAAAACCAGTATGCTGCGCTTGATGAACCGACTGTCAGAATACAGTAGTGGTCAGATTTTGGTAAATGGACGAGCGATTCGGCAGTCTCCGGTGGTGGACCTGCGGCGAAAGGTGGCATTGGTCAATCAGGAAAGCCGTCTGCTCGGTATGACCGTTCAGGAAACGCTGGGCTATCCCCTGCGATTGCGCAATCGTTCAACCGCTGAAATTGACGAGCAGGTTGCCCACTGGGCCGAAAAATTAAAAATTCCTAAGGAGTGGATGCCGCGTACGACGGCGCATCTGTCTTTGGGACAGCGGCAGCGAGTTGCGATCGCCCGCGCCCTCATAGGCGAACCCGATATCTTACTTTTAGATGAGCCCACATCCGCGCAAGATGTAGGCTATAGCGAATTTTTGCTGACGCGCCTAGCTGAGTTAGCCGCTAAGCAGCAGCTGACGATCATCATGGCCAATCATCAGATCGAGCTACTGTCTCACCATGTGACCCGGCTGCTGCACATAGAGGATGGACGGCTAGTGGACGACGCATTTGCAGAAGCTGTGAATTGGGAGCAGCTACGCCAGCACTTGGTCATGGCTGAGACAGAGGAGCAGGCAGAATGGGCAGATTAGGCGGGTTTGCTGTGTGCGATCACGACGGTCTCTAGCGATGAAGCTGTCGCCGCGCTATCACAAATCCGATATCCCACATTTCGCACCGTTTGAATCAGCGCAGGATGCCGGGGGTCGACCTCGATCTTTTTGCGCAGAGAGAGGACGTGGGTATCGACCGTGCGAGGGTTATCAATCGCATCTGGCCAGGCTCGCCGCAGCAGATCGATGCGGCTCAGTGGCTCTCCCTCCGCCTGAGCGAGCACATACAAAAGGCTAAACTCCTGCGGCGTCAGGTCAATAAAGTCGCCCTTGTAGCGCACTCGGCGCTGCACCAAATCGATGTGCAGATCGCCGTAGTCTATCGCCAAGGGTGTTGTCACATGGCGGCTGCGCCGGGTCAGCGACTCTACCCTGGCTAAGAACTCCTGCATGCCAAAAGGCTTTTTTAGGTAGTCATCTGCACCGGCATTCAACCCTGCCACCACATCTGTCTCATTGGTCCTAGCAGACAGCATGAGGATGAGCGGATGCCCCTGATTTCGTAGCCAGTGGCACAGCTGAAGACCCTGCCCACCCTGGAATTCTGCCTCCAAAACGACAAGGTTTGGCTGCTGCACCTGAAAACTATCTCTCGCAGAGACCATATCGGCGCACTGCTGTACTCTGTAGCCTGATTGTTGTAGATTCCAACTCAATAAAGAGCGTAGATTTAGATTGCTCTCTACGACCTGAATACTGGCCTGGGCGTTAGTTCGATGATTGGTCTGAGTATTGGTCTGGACGTGGCGAGAGGCATTGGCGCTCACAGAATGATTAGCACATTAAAATGCTGCTAGCTACAAATCTTATGCCCAGCAGCGTAACAGAGCTTTATAGGGAGTTCTGTAATCGAAGTTACGAGAACTTGGCCGCTGTGCAGGACGCTTGCTCCTGTGTGTAGAACGCTCACAGAGCTCGTATAAAACCTCTGTGAAACTGAATGCTTACTTAGGTTATAAAAGTGAGAAGTCTGGTGCTTTCGCTGAAATTGGCCGATTGAACCTGATAAAATGAGAACATAGCCCCATGCAGTTAAACGAAGTTTTTCCCAGTTATCTTTCTAGGAAAAACTTGTGACGATTGATGCCTGTTATTCAATCCAGATAGCGTTTCTCCAAGCTATTTTTAGTTGTTTTTTAGAAGGTTTTGAACAGCTTACGCGCTGATAGGTCAGCTGGATAAACCAGCTAGCGAAAACCGACCTAACCTAAGCCAACTAGCTACAAACTGACAGGATTGAAACTGTTGTTTGCTCCGACAACTTTCAGGTAGTGCTTCGGTGCTCTCATACGCCGAAAAAAGTAAACAGATGTTCTTAAACGAACAAAAAAGAGTAAGTGTGTAACTGAGTGAGGCCAAAAGACAGATGCTTCAGGACGCCAGAGTTATCCGTTTTTATCAGCGGATTACTGACACCCTCGTAGACTATTGGAACAAGGGCTATCGCGCTGATGAGCTAAGGCTCTACCTAGAAGGCTATGTGACTTCCCTACGCCATTCTGGTGCGGTTGAGTCCTACCTGATCAACAAGCTAGAGCAAGAAGCCCTACGATTTCTCTACGATACTTCTAACTTTGTCATGGCACAGCCGCAAGCTGAACCTGACTACTACTAACCTTACTTGCGACCTTAGCTAATAGGGTGGGCCGTGAGTAGCTGTATTTAGCCATTGCAAAGCTGAGCCTGAAAATCAGACTTTCACAACCACTAATCAAACTAAAGAGCGCGATCGCCAGTCATCAAGGTCGGCGATCGCGCTCTTTGTTTCAGCTAAGCTTCAGGTATAAATGATTACGATGCTAAGGCAACTTCTACTGTCTCTTGCAGGTTGCCTTCTTGGTACATCTTGATCATGATGTCCGACCCGCCGATAAACTCACCGTTAATATAAACCTGAGGAATGGTCGGCCAGTTGGAATATTCTTTAATGCCCTGACGGATGTCTGGATTGGCAAGTACGTCGAGGGTTTCGTAAGGTGCGCCTAGCGTATTGAGGATCTGCACCACATTATTTGAAAATCCGCACTGCGGCATGAGCTTGGTGCCTTTCATAAACACCATGATCTTGTTTTGCTCAATGAGGCTGTCAATTTTAGCTTTGGTTTCTGGAGACATCACTATCCTAAAAATAAAACGCCTAAAAATAAAACGGTGAAGGCCAACGAGGGGTCTAAGCTGCCTAACGTCGAAGCCTTTTACTTTGAGTCTACCTGTAATTATGGTTATTGGTGTGGCTGTTCCTACGCTGAACGCGGCGGCGTTAACCAGCGGCAGCGACTTCACCTGGTGTGTTTGTCTCCAGTGAAAGCGCATGAATAGCTTCAGACGACATGGCCGTGTTCACGGCTTGATAAACCAGCTGGTGGCGTTTTACCAGGCTCAATCCTTCAAAAGCGGTGGATACTATCGCGACCTGGTAGTGGTCACCGCCACCGGTGAGGTCTTGTACGGCGACTTCTGCGTCGGGCAGGCCCTCTTTAATCATGGCTTCTACTTGGTCAGGACTGATCACGGGTGCCTCCTGCTGTGGGGTGTGCTCATCCTATTATGCCGTATTGCCTCTGCCAAGACTGACACCGCCCTTGCTGCAGAAATATTCATTCGTTGCAAAGCTATTGGCCGGGTGCGTCGAAAGGAATGCCCACGAAGCCTAGCTCATAGAGCTGCTGATAGGCCTGCTGACCCAGTGAGCGGGTGGGCTGCTGACTGCCGACCACTTCTACTAAGAGGGGCACGGCCAGATCGGGGCGGCTTTGAGCGCGGTACACCACAGCGAGCTGATAGCTGGCCTGGTCGCGCACTTGAGCAGATTCTAGGGCGAGGGCTCGCAGGTCGCTCGTGACTCGGCTATCTACGCCGACAAAAACGCCAGAGAGATTTTGATAGAAGGTAGAAACATCGTTGAGGGCTTTGCGTGCTTCAATCAGCTTGGAGGCCGCTAGGGTGTAGTTTTCTGAGGCGATCGCACTCTCTGCCTCACCCATCAGTGCCTGACCCGCCGCAATCCCGATGGGGCTGGTGGCTTGTTCGACGGCGCGGGTCGCGGCGGGTGCCTGAGACTCGGTGGGTGTGTCCGTTTGAGCTTGGGCGACGAGTGGGAGCGCTGTGGTGCCTGCGATCGCACTGGCTGCCGCAATGGCCGCCGCCTTGGGAGACACTCCAGAGAGCAAAGCTTTGACGATGGAAACCATAGTGTGAAAAACAGCTGTGTGAAAAACAGCCAACGGTAAGTGATTTAACCTAGATTAGGGCATGGGGTTCGGTATTGTCGCCCTTTTATGTGACTCTTGGCCAAGTGGATAAGCTCCCTGTCCTTACATTATGTGTCTCAAGTGCATCTCTTAAGTACATCTCTCAAGTGCACCTCTCAAGTGACTAAGTTCAAGCTCAAGCCGTGCGATCGCTGCCAGCAGCCCGTTAAAATTCGCTACCGAGTACAGTACGACGCCTCTCAAACCTGGGCGCTAATCTGTCCTGTCTGCTGGCATCAGGTTCGCCCCAACAACCCGCACTACCGCTACGGTGGAACCTGGAAAGCGCGCCGCCGCTAACAAGAATAGCGCTGACAAAAATAGCGATGTTTGGGGCAAAATTGGGTCAAAGTAGCTGAGACAACCGTGCAAAACGATCCCCTATCAGGAGGCACCGTGCAGGCCGACCAAACTCCACCCTCTGAAAATGCCAACAAGGGTGTCTTGCCGGGCAAAGAAGGCATTATCTTGCAGCGCGGCGGCGAAGAGCTGCGCCTGCAAAAAATCAAAGATCGGCTGACGATATGCATCAGCGACCTTGCCGCTTTACAAACGCTTACGGCGCAGTGGCAGCCCCAAGAAATCAAAGAAATCACCCCGCAGTCTGGCCCTTCTGGCAACTTGATCGTGGCCTGGCAGCTAACCGCTCGTCAGCTAGAGCCTGCCCTAGTGGCGCTGCGCCAATCCCCTGCCGTGGTCTATGCCAGCCACGTCTATGCCCTAGCGGTGAGCCCTGGCACCTACGTATACCTGGCGGATGAGGTGACTGCGCAGTTTGCCGGGACGCTCTCTCCCGCTGAGATTGAAGCGATCGCCTATGAGCTAGGCCTGATTCGTACCCATACGCTCAGCGACGGCGAGGATAGCCACAGCCAGACCTACTGCTTTCGGGTGGGGCCTGCCGCTCGTAAGAACCCACTCAAAATTGCCAATCAGCTCATGCGCAATCCCCATGTGCTGATGGCTGAGCCCAATATCATTATGGCGATCGCGCCGCTCTATCGCCCCACCGATACCCGCTACCCCGAGCAGTGGCATCTCCACCACCGAGGTGGCAACAGCCTAGCCGCCAATTCCCACGTTTCTGCCGAAAAAGCCTGGGACATCACCCGGGGTAGCCGCTCTATCACCATCGCCGTGACCGACGATGGCTTTGACCTTGCCCACCCCGATTTGCAAGGGGCCGGAAAAATTGTGGCGCCGCGAGACCTAAAGAACAGAGACCGGCTGCCCACGCCTGACAAGCACGAAAATCATGGGACGGCTGTGGCGGGGGTTGCGATCGCTGAGGAAACTGGTGAGGGCGTCGTGGGCATTGCGCCTGGCTGTAGCCTCATGCCGATTCAGACCACTGGTTACTTAGACGATGTTTCCATTGAGCAGCTGTTTGACTGGGCAATCGAGCAGGGGGCAGATGTGATTTCCTGCAGCTGGTCACCAGCAGCTGTGTACTTTCCGCTCTCTAGACGGATCAGTCGTGCTGTTAACCGCGCTGCGACCAAAGGCCGTAATGGAAAGGGGTGCGTAGTGGTGTTTTCAGCGGGGAATGCCAACCGACCCATCGACGGCAAGGTAGAGGAGTTTGGCTGGCCTCGCAACCTGCTACGAGGCCTGACGCAGTGGCTCAGCGGCTTTGCGGTCCATCCAGATGTGATCACGGTTTCTGCCTGCACGAGTCTGAATCGTAAATCTGCCTACAGCAACTGGGGGCGTCATATCTCGGTGGCCGCCCCTAGCAACAATGCGCCGCCCTCCATGGCCCTTTCAGAGGGTACGTTCGATACGGGGCCGCCGATCAAAGCAGTGTTGCCTGGGCGGGTGGTGCTCACGAGCGATCGCCTTGGCGCCCAAGGCTACAGCCAGTCAGACTACGCCTACTTTGGGGGCACCTCCAGTGCCTGCCCGCTGGTTGCTGGGATCGCTGGGCTCATGCTCTCTGTAAACCCAGATCTCACCGCCCGTGAGGTGAAAGACATCTTGCAAGATACCGCCGACAAAATCACCGATAAAACTCCTGACCCCCAGCTCGGCAAAAGTCATGGCACCTACAATCAAAAAGGTCACTCGCTGTGGTTTGGCTATGGCAAGGTCAATGCTTACAGCGCGGTAAAAGCTGCCCAAGAAAAAGCAGGGCGCGATCGCCAGCTGCGCCAGACCCTCTCTGCCTACAACCGCACCGCTTTCCCTATTCCCGACAACGATCCCAGAGGCATTTTCAGCCCCATTACCGTCACTCAGCGCGGCACCTTGCAAGATATCAAGGTTTACCTCCAGGCAGAGCACGATTTTTTGAGCGACTTGTCGTTTACGCTAGTGAGCCCGCAAGGACAAAGAATCTTGCTGCAGGGGCGCACCCTGGGCCGCCAAACCCGTTTACAAAGAACTTACTCGCTAGTGAGTACGCCCGCGCTGCGCCGACTGCTCGGCACTGAGGTCAACGGTCGCTGGCAGCTTCAAGTGATCGACCATGTGCCCGCTGGCATCGGTCGACTAAAGCGTTGGGAGCTGACCCTGGGCGTCTGAGGGTAATCATCGATAATGTGTTGCTCAATCAGCGCCTAGCTGCAATAGGCTAGCCTGCAGGTCAGCGGTTAGCTGCCTTGACTGGGTTTTGCAAGTGCCTGATTTGTACTTGGCTACAGAGATTGGCAGGCCAATATTCACCTTCACAGACCCGCGCCACTTGGGGCAGAGTTCGCTGTACTGAAGCGAAATCGGCACAATCTTCACGTCTAAATTGGGGTGACTGCGCTCTGCGCGGATAGCAATTCGGGCCAGACCGGGCTTGAGGGGATGAAGCCCGTCTGGATAGATGTTGCCCTCTGGGTAAATGACGAGCATTTCTTTTTCTTGGAGTAGCTGCACGCCGTGGCGAAGCGACTTGACCGATGGCCTGCGCACGTGGACGGGAAACCCGCCCAACCGCTTGATAAACCAGCCCTGTATGCCCAGGCACTCATCTGCTGTGACCATGAAGCGTAGGTAGCGCCCTGCCCGCTTGCCCAAAAGCCCAACCAGTAGGGGGTCCCATCTGGACTGGTGCGTGGGTGCAAGCACAACTGGGCCAGTTTGGGGAATGTTTTCCTCGCCGACCGTTTCTATGTTGTCAAAATAGGCGGGGAGAACTATTTTCTCGCCGATTCCGTACATCAGGGGGGCCAGCCAAGGTGAGAGGTGCGATCGCGTGGCCGGACAGCGATGATCGGCAGGAAATGCCATATCGGCGGGAGAATTTATCAGCATGTGGAGGGTAAAAGCACCAGGTAAAGATAGGCTTCAGCGGGCTGGCAATAGCTACAGATAGCTGCAAATCGCTATGCGCCCAAAGGCAATTACAGGTATTAAGCAGAAAATCCTGAGCTTAAGAACCATCCGCTTAGTCGAGTTAGTCGAGTGGATCAAACATAAGGGGTCATACCCCCTCATCAGGTGACTAAACTGACAGTTCTAGGGCTGGTCTGCTGGTTTGCTAAGGCGGCAGTGAGGATGCAAGACCTGTTCAAGCCAGCGCTGTATTAACCTTATGTTAAATCAACTACATAAAATAGGTAATTGCACTCAGCGAAATTGCGGAATGTTTTTGGATTTGCTGAGTAGTTGTACTTAATCTTCGTAAGCGTCGGGGCTAGGGGCTTTATCGGCGCTGATTGAACCAGGTTTGTAGCTGCTGTCGGCAGGGCGATTCTAAGATGCCGCCTATCACCGACAGCTTATGGTTGGAGCAGGGGCTGTCTGGCAGGTTTAGTACGGAGCGAATCGCTCCTGCCTTGAGGTCGTCAGCGCCGTACACCAGTAGCCCTAGGCGCGACTGGACAATTGCTCCAGCACACATCATGCAAGGCTCTAGGGTGACGTAGAGCACACAGTCGTTGAGATGCCAGTTGCCTCTTTTCTGACCGGCGGCGCGCAGGGCCAGTACTTCTGCGTGGCCGGTCGGATCACCGTCGCGCTCTTTGCGATTGGCTGCTTGGGCAATCAGCTGATTGTCTGGGCCAACGACGATTGCTCCTACCGGGACGTCCCCTGCCTCACCGGCTGACTGTGCCAGTGCGATCGCCTGCATCATCCACTGCCGATGCCGCAGATATATCTCATGGTCGATCGGTGGGGGGGGAAAGGCGAGCGGGTCTGTTGTGTCATTTGTCATGACTGTTTCTATTTATTTGGCTTCTTTTCTATTCATTTGGCTTCTATTTACTGGGCTGCTTCATCACAGATATCCCTCAGATTTCAATCGGTCGGTATTTGTATCAAGTGCCATACTTAATAGAGCGTTTTTCCGCCTTTGATAGCCCCTTCCTGATATATGGTCACTACCATCGATTTTCTCAGTCAGCTAAATCCAGCGCAGCGTCAGGCCGTGGAGCACTTCTGCGGTCCTCTGCTGGTAGTGGCAGGTGCGGGTTCTGGGAAAACGCGCGCATTGACATTTCGCATTGCTAACCTCATTCTCAACCATGGCGTCGATCCTGAGAACATCCTGGCGGTGACCTTCACCAACAAGGCCGCTAGCGAGATGAAGGAGCGGATCGAAAAGTTGTTTGCGGAGCAAGAGTCGCTGGCTCGCCACAGTAAGCCGCTACACATGCTGCCTGAGTACGAACAGGTGCAGCTGCGCTCCTACGTGTACAAAACCTTTATCAAAGGTCTGTGGGTAGGGACGTTTCATGCGCTGTGTGCGCGGATTCTCCGCTTCGATGTCGAAAAGTATCAGAGCCCGGATGGTCAGCGCTGGACGCGTAGCTTTTCTATTTTTGATGAGTCTGATGCGCAGAGCCTTGTAAAGGGAATTGTGGTCGGTCAGATGAATCTCGATGACCGTAAGTTCAATCCGCGCTCTGTGCGCTTTGCCATTAGTAATGCCAAGAACCAAGGCTTTACACCAGATGAGTACGAGCAGGAAAATCCTCACTTCAAAGGACGCACGATTGCAGAGGTCTACCGCTACTACCAAAAGGGTCTCTCTGCCAACAATGCCCTCGATTTTGATGATCTAATTCGGATGCCTGTGCAGCTCTTTCGGCAAAATCCTCAGGTGCTGGACTATTGGCACCGGCGGTTTCGCCACATCTTGGTCGATGAATATCAAGATACCAACCGCACTCAGTACGACCTGATTCAGCTGTTGTCGACAAATGGGCAGGGAAAGTCTTTTGATAGTTGGCGCGATCGCTCCGTTTTTGTCGTAGGCGATGCCGACCAGAGCATCTATTCATTTAGAGCCGCAGACTTCACCATTCTCATGGGGTTTCAAGAAGAGTTTGGCGACGGCCTTGCTGACGATGAAACTAATACCCTCGTCAAGCTGGAAGAAAACTACCGCTCTACGGCCAACATCCTAGATGTGGCCAACCACCTGATCGAAAATAACACTGAGCGCATCGATAAAGTGCTCAAGCCTACCCGTGGTGAAGGCGACTCGATTATGTGCCATCGCGCCGACAATGAAGCGATGGAAGCCGAGTACGTCGTCGGCCAAATCCGAGCCATAGAGCTAAAAAATCCGGAGCTAAACTGGCGCGACTTTGCTATTCTCTACCGGACAAACGCCCAATCGCGAGCCATGGAGGAAGTGCTCACCCGCTTCGGCATTCCCTACCGGGTGGTAGGCGGCCTCCGCTTCTACGACCGTCGCGAAATCAAAGACCTGCTGGCCTACATGCGGCTAGCGGTCAACCCGGCAGACAGCGTCAGCCTCAAGCGCATTATCAACACGCCTCGGCGCGGCATCGGCAAAACGACTCTAGACAATCTCGACAAAGCAGCCAATGAGCTGGGCGTACCGCTGTGGGACATCATCAAAGATGAAACCTCAGTCAAGACCCTGGCAGGGAGAGCAGGCAAGAAGGTCAGCAGCTTTGCCAAGATGGTGGGCGGTTGGCAGGCACGGGCCGAGACGGTGGCCCCCACTGAGCTGGTGCAAGATGTCTTAGAGCAAACGGGCTACATCGAGTCGCTGAAGGCAAAGGGCACTGAAGAAGATGAAGCACGTATCGAGAACATCCAAGAGCTGTACAACGCGGTGGTGCAGTTTGAGGAAGAAAATGAGGATGCGACGCTGCTGACCTTTCTGGCAAACGCTTCACTAAATACCGATAAGGATGACAGTACGGAAGGCAATGAGGTGACTCTCATGACGCTCCATGCGTCCAAAGGGTTAGAATTTCCCGTGGTCTTTTTGGTGGGCTTAGAGCAGGGCCTTTTCCCTAGCTTTCGCTCTTTAGAAGATGCCGCTGCTATCGAAGAAGAACGACGCCTCTGCTACGTAGGTATTACCCGCGCGCAGGACAGGCTATTTTTATCCCATGCCCGAGAGCGCCGGACCTATGGCCACATGCGAGAAATTTCGACTCCGTCTATTTTCTTGAGCGAGCTACCCCGCGACTATATTTTGACCACGGTGCCTAGTGCGCTACCCGAGCGCTGGGCCACCACGAACCGCGAAGCCAAGCTCAAAAACCCTCAGCCCAACCTCAATAAGCCCAATACCCACGAAAATGATTGGTCAGTTGGAGATCCGGTGTCCCACAAGGCGTTTGGTTCTGGTAAAGTGACACATATTTTTGGTGCAGGCAACAAAATTTGCTTGGCGATCCATTTCCCTGGCATCGGTAAGAAAATTATTGACCCGCGGACGACAACGCTCAACCGCCCAGACTAGTGGCTGGTGAGGTGAGTGAGGTTTGTTTTCAGGTCGTCGAGTGCAGCGAACGGCTGTGCTAATGTACTGTCTTTGCCATCTACTGCTTTTGAGGCGCTGTGGGTAGCGTTTCTAGAGAATGAAGAAGATAAGTACCGTATTTGATTTATTAAAACGTATACAGCAGAATCCCAGCCGATATTTGGGCTACCCTTCCGTCCACAGCTTATTTATATTTTTGAATGGCTATCGGTTTGCCCGGCAAGATATGGGGGTGGAGCTGACGGAGCAGGAGGCGATGTTTTATTCGCGGTTTCAGCCGTGGCTGCAGGAAAAGCTCGGCGTCAATGCTGCGACCTCTTGGCCCAAGCTGGTGATGCTCTCCTGCAAGGATGAGCAGGCCGGGTTTAAGGCATTTTTTGTGCTGCTGGCGGAGTTTCGGCACTGGTGCCGGTCCGAGAGTGCGCTCTCTTCTCGGTCGGCTGTGGTCCACCGTTTGCGAGATGTGCTGGAGACTGACCGGCTGTCGATGATGGATTAGGCAGGCTGCTTGTCGTTGCTGGGTTTGATGCTGACTGCGCTGCCGCCAACTGGACTGCTGGCTTGGTCAAACAGATCGTCGGGTTCGTAGAGATACTCAAACCAGTTGCCAAAGGGGTCTCGACCATAGAACGAAGCGGTGCCGTCTCGGTGGTCGTGGATTTTGCCGACTTTTACGCCGTCGGCCTTGAGCTTTTCGTAGGCGGTGTCGATGTCTGCGCGATCGCTAAATACAAACCCAAAGTGTGGCCCAGCTTGGTCGTAGTCGGGGCTCATGAGCGCGAGGCCATCGTTACCAGCTTTTAGGTAGGCCCAGTCACTATCTTGCCAGACGAGCTGCATGCCCAGGCCCTGATAGAATTCGGCGGCCTGAGCGACATCTTCTACACAGACGGCCACATGGCCCAAACGCTTCATTTTCATGGGTAGGATTCCTCAGATGTCGATAGGTATGCTGCGCGTCAGACTGTTGCCCATCAGCCTGTCTTTCGCCAGCCATCATTTTAAAGCAGTTACGGTCGATATGTGGCGCAGCGGCTCAGTACGAACCCGGTATCGTAGTTTGCCAAAACAAATTCTGCAGCTACTATAAATATGTAGGGAATGCGCATAGCTTAGGCTTCTCTTTGGCCTGGCTTGGTGACATCCCAACTACTTGATCTCCGACTACTTAACATCCATGGAAACTGCTTTTGACCCTGACAAGCGGAAACTGTTGTCCATCCTTTCCCACGGTTCTATTTTCTTGAGCCAGCTAGTGCTGTCTGCGGGTATTCCGTTTGCGATTTTGTTTCTCTCAGATGACCCGGTTGTCAAAGAAAATGCCAGAGAGGCTCTGAACTTTCACTTCAACATGTGGCTGTACAGCATTTTGCTGATTATTCCAGCTGCTTTGATCATCGGCTTGCCCCTAGTTGCGCTACTGGGTCTGGTGCAGGTCGTCATGCCCATTTTTGCGATTCTCAGCAGCGTGACGGCGCCGGATATGGCTTATCGCTATCCATTTATCTTCCGTCCCTTGTAAGCGAGCTTGTAAGCACGCGTCGCCTTAAAACACGTCTTAGAACATTGGTGGTATCGCCAGGCCCTTTAGCGGTCTGGCGATTTCTTTTTGGCTAAGACCTTTGGCCTGAATGAGTACGCCAAAGCTGCCAAGTCCCATAGGGCTAATCAGCTGCTGCAGGGTTTCGCGGCGCTGCATGATGGCTCGGATGGTTTGAGCGGTGGCGGGTTGATCTGGGGTGGCTTCAGTGGATGGCTGTGAGAGGGCGGATAGGCGATCGCTCAACCCTAGCGCCATGAGAAATAGGGCCTGCTGCGTGTATCCAATCGTCTTGAGCCCGGCGGTTTGTCCTTGAACTTCCAAGGCGGTGAAGTCTACGTGAGCGGTAATGTCCTGCTCTCCGATGTGGATAAATGGATCGTTGTGATAGCTGTGGCGGTAGTAGCACTGCAGCGTGCCTTCTTTGCGAGCTGGGCTGTAGTATCGCTGCGCGGTGTAGCCGTAGTCGATGGTGATGAGGTAGCCGCGCGCTATCTTTTGGGCGACTTGCGCTATCCAGTCGAGCGCAGTTAGGTTGATTTCTGTGCGATAGCCATCTGGGTAGTCGGCGTTAAGGTCTATGCCGACTTTCTCAAAATAGGTTGCTAGCTCAGGGGTCGATAGCTCGCCTAGTTTCGGTGCTAGCCCTTGGTCTGTGGCAGCAACCCACATTTCCTGTAGCTGCTGGCCGTGTTGCTCTACCCAGTGCACGGGGAAGGCGTCTACCAGCTCATTGGAAAAGAGGCAGCCGGTGAGGCTGTTGTCTGGGAGTGATTCTAGCGTTTCCCAGCTGAGGGAGACGCCTTTGTCTGCCCCTTTGTCTGCCCAGGTGCTAAGCCGGGTTTGCTGCTCGGCCCTGAGCCGGGCAGATTTTTCGATGATGGTGTAGCTGAGGTGGGTGAAGCAGTCTGGATGGTGAGTGTGTAGGTAGGCGATCGCATCCGCTGCGACCAGTCCTTGCCCGGCCCCCATTTCTACAATGTCAAAAGGTTTGGGTCGTCCGAGCGCTTCCCAGATATCGGCAAACTGCGCACCTATCAGCTCCCCAAAGTCGCGGCCCATATGCGGTGACGTGACAAAATCGCCATGGGCTCCCAGAGTGCGATCGCCCGTCGCGTAGTAGCCAAACTGCGGGTGATACAGCGCCATCTCCATAAAGTCAGCAAAGGGTATCCGCTGCTGTTCACTGGAGAGAATATGCTGAATAATTGCCTGTTCTGCAGTTGTTGAAATGCTCAATCGCTCTACCACGGCTGTAAACCTTCTAATAGGCCCTTACTAGGATAGAGCTTCACTCAAATACTGGGTCTCTAGCATCTCTGCAATTCAACCAGGTGAAAAGGAACCCGTCGACTAAGCCAGAACTAGCCAATGAAAAAGCGACCTACCCTACACGGCAGATCGCTGAATAACTGGTTCTTTCAGAGCGCTTTATTCTGGTAAACCCGATTCAAAAAATGGGCAAGCGCTTCTGACTTTTAGCTGTTTTTAGGCGTCGTCCAAAGCTGCGATGCCGGGTAGCGTTTTGCCTTCGAGCAGCTCTAGGCTAGCGCCGCCGCCTGTAGAGATGTGGCTCATCTTGTCTGCAAGACCTACTTTCTCAACGGCTGCTACTGAGTCGCCGCCGCCAATGATGGTGATGCAGCCTTTTTCGGTGAGGCCTGCTAGGGTCGTTGCGATCGCTTCGGTACCTTTGGCAAACGCCTCCATCTCAAACACACCCATGGGGCCATTCCAGATGACGCTCTTGCAGTCAGCCAGGGCCGCTTGAAACGTTTTGACAGAATCGGGGCCAATATCTAGACCCATCCAACCATCGGGAATGCTCTCTACGCTAGCAATTTGCGTATTGGCATCAGCCGCAAACTGGTCCGCTAAGACCACATCGGTCGGCAGCAAAAATTCAACGCCTTTTTCCTTTGCCTTGGCCTCTAGCTTAGTGGCTAGGTCGAGCTTGTCGTCTTCTACGAGGGAGTTGCCGACGCTCATGCCCCGCGCCTTGTAAAAGGTAAAGATCATGCCGCCGCCGATAAAGAGCTTATCGACCTTGTCGAGCAGGGTTTCGATCACGCCAATTTTTGAAGAAACTTTGGAGCCACCGACGATTGCAGCTAGCGGACGCTGAGGATCGTCTACGGTGGACTGCAGGTACTTCAGCTCTTTTTCAATCAGGGAACCAGCCACCGCTGGGCTCAAGAATTCGGTCACCCCTGCTGTAGAGGCGTGGGCACGGTGAGCAGTGCCAAAGGCATCATTAACGTACAGGTCCGCATTGGCGGCTAGCTGCTTAGCAAAGTCAGGGTCATTGTTGGTTTCGCCATCATAGAAGCGAACGTTTTCTAGGAGGGCGACCTGACCGTTCTCCATCCCGGCAATTTTTGCGGCGACCTCATCGCCAATGCAGTCGTCACACTTGATTACTTCCTGACCCAGTTTTTCTGAGAGGCGCTTGGCAACCGGTGTCAGACGCATGCCGTCTACGACTTTGCCCTTCGGACGACCAAAGTGGCTGGCTAGGATGACTTTTGCCCCTTTTTGAGTCAAGTCCTGAATGGTGGGGAGGGCTGCTCGAATGCGAGTGTCGTCTGTGATGTTTCCAGCGTCGTCTAGCGGTACGTTGAAGTCGGCTCTGACCAACACCCGTTTGCCAGAGACATCAGACATGGATAGATCGGCTAGCGCTTTCTTGGCCACGGAAATACTCTCCTAAAAAATATGTAACGTTTAT
>JBCBIK010000075.1:0-22383 GCA_038524545.1 Cyanobacteria bacterium J06623_4
CGGGCCTGCCCATTCTGAAGGGAAATCCAGCTCATTTGCGCTTTGGGCTGATAGCCTTCTGCCTGCCGAAGCGAGATGTAGTGGGCGGGGTCTGCTTCTATGGAGATGAGGGGAGGGGGGAAGCCTTCGATATGGCTGAAGTGGTCAAACCAGGTAGAGAGTTTGGGTGCGATCGCTCGCAGGTCGCTCTGGCATGGACTCTGGAATGGCAGCGCAGATAGGCTGGTGGGTTCGAAGGCGATCGCTACTAAGCCGTAGGTCGCAGGGCGGCAGCCTAGCATGGGCTCGCCAGCTTGCACGGTAAACAGGTAGCGCCTTGGGCCGGTCGGTTCACCTGCCTGCCAAGTGACGGCAAAGATACCCACTGAGCCCGACTCGATTTGCCACATCTGATTGGGCTTTTCGAGTCGGAACATTTCGTTCCCGAGGAGACTTCTCTTGGAGCGTGTAGCGGTTGTAGGTTGGGTGGTGGAAATCATTGTTCTCCTCGCTGACCGGTCAACGGTGGTTTTTTCTTCGGTTTTTTCTTCGGCTTCTTCTTCGGCTTCTTCTTTTTGGTCGTGCGCCTAGAGGGCTGTGCCAGATTGTTTGATTAGGTTGGCGTAGTGGCCGGGTTGTCGCCAGAGTGCTTCGTGGGTGCCTCTTTGAACTACTTGACCGCGCTCTAGCACAATGATTTCGTCGGCGTCGCGAATGGTGCTGAGCCGGTGGGCGACGATCAGGCAGGTGCAGCCGCGTCGTCGCAGGTTGAGGTCGATGATTTTTTCGGTTTCAGAATCGAGGGCACTGGTGGCTTCATCCATGATGAGGATGGCGGGATTGCTGACTAGGGCGCGGGCGATTTCGAGTCGCTGTCGCTGCCCGCCGCTGAGATTTTGGCCACCTTCGATTAGCTGCGCGTCGTAGCCGTAGGGCATGGCTAATATGGCTTCTTCGATTTCAGCATCTTGGCAGGCCTGGCGCAGGCGAGCCTCTGGAATCGTACTATCCCACAGGGTGAGATTGTCACGCACCGTGCCCGCAAAGAGTAATATCTCTTGTTCTACCATCGCAATAGAGTTGGTGATAACGTCTCTAGGGATCTCTTGACTGGGCATTCCATCGAAGTAAATTTCGCCCTCTGAGGCTTGGTAGAGTCCGGCAATAACTTTGACTAGGGTTGATTTGCCAGAGCCGCTGCCGCCGACGAAGGCAATCCGCTGTCCGGGTTTGATAGAGAGATTGAAGTCGGAGATGAGGGGGGCATCGAGCGGGCTGTAGCCAAAGGAGAGGTGCTTGATGTCGATTGCACCAGAGAGTTTGTAGGTGGTTGAATTGTTGTTTGTGGAGTCGGCTTTCTTGAAGACGGTGTCGACTTCGTTTTCTAGCACGTCGTCTAGACGTTCGAGGCTACCTTGCAGCACTTGCAGGGTGTTGGCAAAACCGACTAGGTTTCTCACCGGGCCTTGAAAGCTCTGCATGAGCAGCTGAAAGGCGATCAGCATACCAATCGACAGTGAGCCGTGAATCACGCGCCAGCCGCCGATGATCAGCAGAGCCAGGGTAGTGAGGGTGGTGAGCAGGGCGGGGAGGAGGCTGAGGACGCGGTTGGTGAGGCCTAGCTCCTGCTGGGCATTGGTGGCTTTGGTGTAGTAGCCTGCCCAGCGGGCAAAAAAGTCGGATTCGATGCCGGAAGCTTTGAGGGTTTCGATGCTTTGCAAGCCTGCAATGCTGACGCCGGAGGCTTTGCCGTATTCTTGAGCGAGGCGGCGGTTGGCGTCGGTGCGGCTGCGTGACACCCACTGCAGGGTGATGACGTTGATCGCTGCAAAGCTAACGACAATCAGGGTGAGCGGAATGTCGTATTGGAGCATGGCGATCGCATAAAACACAATCATCACCATGCTGATGGCGGTGGTGGTGAGCCGACCGGAGAGCACGCTGGCGACGCCGTCGTTGAGGTCGATGCGATCGCTGATTTCTCCAGCAAAGCGCTGGGCATAGAAGCCTACGGGCAGGCGCAATACGTGCCACACAAAGCGACTGGTCATGGCGACTGAGAGCTTGATTTTGAGCGATCGCAGGTACCGCAGCTGCAGACTGGTGAGCAGGGCCTGCAGCACCACGGTAATGCCCATGCCTAGGAGCACGTAGGGCAGCCAGTCTAGGCGCTTGGCCAGCAAAACATTGTCGATAAAAATTCGGCTAAAGGCGGGAATCGCCAGGGTTGGCAGCACGAGCAAAAAGCCTGCCACCGTGCAAAAAGCAAGCGCTCCGAGCGATCCGCCCAGTCGGTGCTTGAGCCCGTTGATGGCGCTGGGTAGGGTGCCGCCTTTTTTGAACGTTTCGCCCGGCTCAAAAGTGAGGACAATACCGGTGTAGCCTTCGTCAAAATCGTTTGGTGTAATTTTGCGAGGACCCAGGGCCGGATCGTTTAGCCGGACGAAGCGATCATTGATTTCATCGACGACTAGAAAGTGATTGAAATTCCAGAAGACGACAAACGGCGGGGGCAGCTGCTTGAGCGCGTCGATGCTTTTTTTGAAACCTTTGCTCACTAGGCCATAGTTGCGAGCGGCCTTGAGCACATTGGCCGCCGTAACGCCATCACGGGAGACGCCGCAGGCCTGCCGCAGCTCTGCCAAAGGAACAAATCTGCCGTAATAGCCGAGGATCATGCTCAGTGCGGCCGCGCCACACTCGACGGCTTCCATTTGGAGAACGGTTGGTGTTTTTGCTTTTGCCATATCGTTTACCAAAAGGACCTGATACTTCGGCGGTCAAACAGGGGGAAGCAATTCTGGTGTTGTCTATCCAAAAAAATCTTGCCTAACTTGCCTAAATGGCTGACTGACTGAGTGGTCGATCTAGAAAGGGAAAAACAAATGCGATGGGGGCTTTTTCCTTGAGGGTGACGCGGGCGATCGCAGGCATCCCCGCAATGGGGGCCATGTCGCTGGCGCCAGTAGACCAAAAATAGTTGCCAGCGTCATCCTGGCTAGGCAGGGTGATGACCTCTACGTAGGTTTCGCTGAGCTGACTTTCTCGGGCGGCTTCGATGGTGGTGATAGAGGGCTCTGAGACGGAGGCCACCTGGGCCCTGAGCCCCCCGGCTACTTGGGCACCTTCTACATCTGGAATGAGCAAGACCTCCATGCCTGGCTGAATCTGGGCGATTTCTCCGGCGCTGAAGTAGGCCACCCCAACGAGCTGTGTCGGGGACATGTCTAGCGAGTCTTCTGGCAGCATTTCGGCGACGGTATCGGCAAAGACGAGGGCACCTCTGCCGGTAGTGGTGACGGGAATGCGTCCGACGACGCTCCAGACGAGGCTGCAGGTGAGCAGGCCGCCTAGGGCTGCGATCGGAAGCCAGCTGCGCGGGGTGACAATCTTCATCAGCTGGTCGAGCTGTTCGGGAGAAGAGAGTCTTTCTAGCGCTTCTTTGCGAAAGATGCTGTTGTTATCCATAAGATTGATTGATAGTGACTTTTATGGAGGTGTTTTGGGGCGTCTGGGTGGGATACGTTTCTTCTTAGGCTTCTACTCGCAGTCGCTTGAGCATCCAGTCAAACTTTTTGCCGCCTTGGGAGGCTCGCTGCAGCGCTTCCATATCTAGCTCATCGTCGAAGGTTGGGTCGCTGTTGCTATCTGCAGCTGAAGCAGACCGGCACTCTGTCGCGGTGACTGAGGCGAGCAACTGTGCTGTCTGGGTGGCAATCACCCGGTAGAACCGAGCCGCAAAGCTCAGATCTTCCTGCAGCTTGATCACCATCTGCTGGCGGGGGATGCTGAGCACCTTCGACTCACGGCTGGCGTAGATCCGGACGGGGAGAGGTTTGAAGTCTAGAAAAGAGATCACGCCGGGTAGGCCCCCTCGGGAGATGAAGGCCAGTGGGCTAAAGGCCTGACTCTGGGTGGAGAGTGCGTGGGTGCAGCCAGAGAAGGGATCGTAGGGGGTATCGGTGGTGGCGATGGTCAGCTGGCCATCGAGCACGGTATAGAGCGCGTCGACAGGGCGACCCATGTGAAGCAGTACGTCATTCGCGGCAATCCGTTCCACTTTGCCCGCCCGCAGCATCCAGTCCATATCGCTGTCGTGCAGTTCCCCAAAGACAAACAGCGCCTCTTTGACCATTTGCCCAGACCGGTAGCGCAGCAGCTCATTGCGATCGCTGACCGCTTCGAACTGGTGCCGGATACGCTCGGACATGATGAGTGCGATCGCCCGGTAAAAGTGACTGGCAAAACTCACGTCTGTCTTGAGCTTTTGTAGGAGGGCGGCCTTGGGTATGGAGAGAACAACGGCATCAGACTTGGCGCTAATCACGCTGACAGGCTCTGTGCTAAACAGCCAGCCAGCGCCTAAAATGTCTCCTCTTTCGAGCTGTGCAAATTCTCTGCCGCTGCAGGGCGCGCTCATTGCTAGCTGACCTTCTAGCAATAGGTAAAAGACGTCTAGCGTATCTCCTGGAACAATTAACGGCGTCTCGGCAGTTAGCTGCTGGCGCACCCCCGTTGTGACCATCCAGTCAATATCAGCGTTACTGAGTTCTCTGAGTAGGATGTCAGACATAGCTCTTTATTTAGGAGGACCGGTAGGTATAGGAAAGACACGATTGAAGGGAAAAAACGAAGGGGAAAGAAAATTTATAAGCATATTTTCTACTTCAAAGTTAAAGCAGTGCGGCGACTTTGAAGGTGTTTGTTTGATTTTTTTAGAGGTTGCTTGTGCTTTCTCAGGTTTCTCTCATCATTTGCTCATATTCTTTTAACAGAGATTAAAAGAATCCCTTTGATTTGTGTACAAGTGTATTTATGACATTACGTTTTTTTTCAAGGCGGAAGAGAAAGTAAATATTCTTCGCCCGTCTGAAAGTAATTCTGTTGTCTGTGCTAGTCTTCGGATAACAGGTCTTGGAAAGGCTTACAAAACGTTTGGCTTTTCAAAGGTGATTTCTGTTACTTTTTCTGTTGATACTTTTCTCTACTACTACAAGGTGATTTCCCATGGAAGAGCAAAACAAGAATGTTTCAAATGATGCTCAGCTTTCTGAAGACCAACTGAAGGAAGTTGCTGGCGGCAAAAACATTCAGCAGCGCCGTCTAGAGCACTTAGATAATCAAACTAAGAGCGTTGACGATATTCAAGAAACTCGTCTAGAGCACTTGGATTCCCAGACTAAATAGACATCGTTTTGAAAGCTTTCTAAATAGCTTTCATCAAAAAAGATAGATGCATGATTTATGGGCTCTTCTCAGTGGCTTTGGCTTCTGCCTCACTTGAGAAGAGCTCATTTTGTTGAAAGGGGTTTATTGAAATTGAAATTTATAGATCATCTCTCAAGATGTAGCCTACGCTACGAATAGTGTGTATCAGTCGCTTCTCATCGTTGAGTTCGAGCTTTTTGCGCAGGTAGCGAATGTACACTTCAATAATGTTGGAGCTGCCAGCGTACTCGTATCCCCAGACGTTTTCGAGAATTTGTGAGCGGGTTAATACCTGAAAGTAGTGGTTCATCATGTAGGCGAGCAGGTCGAATTCTTTGGCGGTGAGCCGAATAAAGCGATCGCCTCGAAAGACCTCTCGGGTTTTGCAATTGAGCTGGAGCCCTGCGCAGCGTAGCACGGCGTTTTTGTGGGTACTGGCTTGCCGATGATTCAGGCTGGCCTGCACCCTCGCAAAAAACTCTTCTTTTACAAAGGGGAGGGAGATACAGTCGCTGGCGCCTGCTTCTAGGCCTGCAATGCGCTTTGCAGCGCTGTCGTCTTCGGTGAGTAGAATGATTGGCTCTTCGATTCTGCTAGAGCGGAGGCGATCGCACACTTCTAGCCCAGAGAGCCGGGGTGGTGACCAGCTGACAACTACTAAGTCTGTCGTGATTCTTTTGACTGCAAGTAGCCCTCGCATGCCATCGTGGACGACGCTCACCTGGTAGCCCTTAGCGTTTAGGTCCATCTGAAGGGTTTCGGCGAGTTCGGTTTCTCCTGCAATGATGACAATATGCTTGAGCTGGGCTGGTCGGGGAATGGAGCGTAACTGACGAGATGGGTGCAAACCAGATATGTGCAAACTAGATAAGTGTGAACTACTGCGATCGCTTAACAACATAATGCGTACCTGCTAGATACCATAGTCGCTACCTCATCAGGGCTCGGTGGAGCTAACAACAACCCGTGCAATGCAGCGCAACTACACTCGCAAAGTGTCCTATCTGCAAGCCTACATGTCGTCAGACACGCAGAAGGATTACATGGTCTATCTTGCCTCAGCAATTGCGGAAATTCACGCAAATTGCAGGTAAGCACCTTTCCGATTTTGGAAAGCATGGCGACAGTGAAAAATCGGTTCAAACGCCAGTAAAACGATGTTGATACGGCTCAAAGCGAGTGATTTTCTACTTTTTTGAGATATTTCACTGGCTTTATCATTGATAAAAGAAAATATGGCGGTGATTCTGAGCTAGAAAAATTAATGATTGCTTTAGAATGCTCGCGGTATCACTTCTTGGGCCAGCTGAGTTCGCACTGGGTGCCCTGGGGATGATAGGTTTGCCTGTGAAACTGTCCACCTAGTCGATAGGCGATCGCCGTTGCCTGCCGGGTCCCTTGTCCTACGCTGCTTGAGCTAGAAGATGTGCTGTGGCCATTGTCGACAATCTGTAAGCTGTGGCGCATGGCGCTGCTCGTGGCAATCACATCAATGCGGGTCGCACCGATGGCATGTTTGCCAACATTTAGCAAACACTCTTGTAGAAACAGGCAGATGCTTCTTTTTTGCTCAGGGGTGAAGCTGCTATCGAAGACCTCAAAATTTGGAGCAATGTAGGTTTGAACAGTGTTGAAGCCGGGCAGTGGCTGACTTAGGGTGTGTTCATAGACTTGGTATAGCAAGTCGGAGAGGGGCTGCCTCAGGTCGAGCACGGTGTTATCTGCCAGATAGAAGCTGTCTGTGCGAGCGGTGGTGTCTTGGCGCAGGTATTCAAAAATGCTACGCACTTCTGTGTTGAGGCTTTGCAGCTGTTGTTGGAGGTCGGTGGGGGGGAGGGTCTGCTCTCCGAGGCTACGCAAAATGGCGGCTAAGTGTTGCAGGGGCCCATTGTGGACTGCTTCGTAGGCGCGCTCGATGGTGAGCCGCCGCTGGGCTAGTTCCAGACGCAGGTCTCGGTCAAAAAATGTGGTCGCCAGCCCCGAACCATAGAGGGCTAGCGCCGCAGGCACGAGGGGAATCCACCAGTGCAGGATCAAACTCCACTGACACAGTGCAATCAGCAGCGCAGCGGAGACAAACAGGCTGAGAATGCTTTTCCAAGGAGACTGCAGGATAACACTGACGACGATGCCGAAGAGTCCCCAGGTAATGATCCAAAGTGCTTCGATAGGTTCTGGCCAGGTTTCGAGAAAGCTTGGCCGCGCTGTAACAGAATGGACAATCTGTTGGGTGGCGTGAGCATGAATTTCCATGCTGTAGATCAGCTTGGTGGGTAAGCTCTGGTTTGAGAGACTCTGGGCATACAGGGTGGATTGGGCGGCGGAGGTGATGAAGCTGTCCTTGGCACTGGTGGCGATTTTGCCGATGATGACGATGCGATCGCGCAGCTGCTGCGGATTGACATTGCCAGCTAGCAAATCGCGCAGGGCAAAGGTCGCGTAGGGCGTTTGCAGCTGACAAAAATTTATCAGCATTTGGCGATTGCTAGCCTCTGCGCGAACGTATCCACCGGAGTAGGGCTGGAACTGAGAAATGACTACCTCTCCTAGCCGGATGGGGTCGCGGTTGTTGGTATCTGCGGCTGTAAAGGTGATGTCTTTATCTTGTAGGTAGCGTCTGGCGAGCTGCAGGGATAGAGAGTATTTTTGAGGGCTGCCGGTGTCTGTATCGGTCATGAGGGCGATGCGACGCACTTTTCCGTCGGCATCGACAACGATGTCGGCAAAGCCCACTTGGTCGGGGGGCATGCCTGCCGGTGGGCCTACATTCATGGTGGGCTCTGGGCTGAGGACGGCCTCCACTGCGACAATGTTGTTGCTAGACTGTAGAACTTGTTGAAGTGCGGCTTGGCCTTCGCCAACGGGCTGCTCTCTCAGCATATCTAGCCCAATTACCTTCGGCTGATACTGCTGCAGGCGGGTAATGGCCTGGGCTAAAATCTCGTCTGAAATGGGAAAGCTGCCGGTGCTCTGATAGTCGGCTTCGTCGATAGTGATCATCGCCAGGTGCTGCTGGTCGGTATGCATGGGGCAGTGGCGGGAGAAGGCATCGAGGGCCATCCATTCCTGTGATTGCAACAGCCCCCCCAAGCGGACAACGCAGACCAACGAGATGATCAGCGTGCCGGGTAAGATGACCTCACGCCAGCCTGCGATTCTCTCTTTTAGTAAGCGCCATAGTCTAGTGGGGCCCATCGTCTTTGCCTAGTGGCTGCTACAAGCGTGGACTGGCTCAGTGGATGAGTCCGGCCTTCCGGGCAGCAATCTGGATTTGGATACGCAGGTCTTTGTTGGGATCGTCGTAGATGTTGAGCGCGTCTTGTATACGGCTCCAGTAGTTGCGGATAGTGCGATCGCTGAGTCCCATTTCTCGTGCGATCGCTTTGTCAGAAAGACCCTCGTGGTATTTTAACTCCAATACCTGTAGCCATCTACGGTCAAATTCAGGGCGCGATCGCACCTCTGGTGGCAGATAGATAGAGCCTCTGAGCGAAACTTCGACAGAATCTAGCATGGTTGCGATGGAGTAAGCCTTGTCCATGGCAACAAATCCACCGCCGTAAGCGTTGATCTTTGGCTTCAGGCGAAACAGGGGCTTGATGTTGGTACTTAGCACCATAATATTAGGCGCTTCTGGGCTCGTCATCAATGCATTTAGCAGCTGAATGCCAACTTCTGTTTTAGCAGGTGCACCTTCAGCCTCGGGCAGGCTAAGATCCACAATGACTAGGTCAAAGAGGTTTGGCGCTAGCTGATCAATTTTCTCTTCGGCGGATTGTTTTGTTTTGGCGGTTTCGATTTGGGCCTGGGGATATCTCCTTTGTAGCGCTGGAACAGTGCCTTCTAAGATAGCCTCGTGGTCGTCAACGACTAGAAAGCGTTGACTCGGAACCGCGGATGTCTGCGTACTCATTGTTTGGGAAGCTTGTGAGCGGTTCCGGGAGATTGTTGAAATCATGATGCACTCGCGGACCGTTTTGATTTGGCTGACTTTCCGTATTTGGAAGAGTCTTTTCAAGAAAATGCGCTTTGTGAGCGTCTTTTTGGAAGATTGTTTGGTAAAGTGTTGGTGGATTGAACGCTTGGCTTGTTGTTTTGGTCGTTGGGCGGTAGTCAAGCGAAGTCAACCCCAGTGCACCTACTGGAGAAATGTGCAAGAAATATAAAATAGAAGCTCAGCAAAAAGGGAACTGTCTTTGAGGGGTATCGATGCACCGAGCACCTCTAGTCCAGTTCCCTTTCGCTTTTGTTTTGCTTAGCCACTAGCAAGATGACTGCTAGCGATGTGAGGTGCGCGTTTCTATTTGCTAGAGTCGCGCTCGTCCAAGCCTTCAAGACGTGTCTTCTGGATGTCGTCAACGCTCTTAGTTTGGCTGTCTAGGTGCTCTATGCGCCGCTGGTGGACATTCTTACCACCTGCGACTTCTTGGAGCTGGTCATCGGAGAGTTGAACATCTGTTGGGTTTTGCTTAGATTGGTCTTCCATGAGGGTTACCTCTAGTGTTTGTATTGAGTTTGTTGAGTCCTAAAGCCGCTTCTTTGTTTGATTCAAAAGATCGAGTTGGAGAAATGAACTACAACAGAATCATCTTGGCGGCTTTTCTTTGACACTTCCTACTATAGGGAGCGCAAAAGGAGAGTGGCTTAGCGATTGCTTAGAATTCGATAACAACTCTTATGTCGATTTTTGAGGACTATTGTTAATTTTCTCAGAATACACACAGAAAACTATCATCTGTTCGCTAGAGTAAACATGTGAGGTGTTGGTACCAGATCGCGGTCTGTGTTTCGTCTATGTCTTTGGCCTACGTTTTTGGCCTACGTTATAGGAGTCTGACTGATGGAAAACCCAATCAAAGCCACCTCGCCGGAGAACCCACCAGAAGCGACCGAATCATCTACGAACCCGGCTAACAAGCCACTACCAGATCAGTTGTCTGACCGATCTCTGGAGAAGGTAACTGGCGGACAAAACGCTGAGCGAGCTTTTGCCGATGCGACGTCGACTGTGACAGTTGATAGGCGCGTAGAGAAGACGCTGATATCGGAGGCTTCTGAGCCCGACGCTGATAGCTGATGGCCTTTTGGGGTCGGCGATTAAATATGTGCATGGTTTGTTTTCGTGACTTTCCTGTACCCGCGCCTTCGGCACTACCTATTACCTAGCCTGAAGTCGATCCCCTCTGGAACGGTAGGCATTCCCTAGCGCTCCAGAGGGGATTTTACTTCAGGCTTTGTCTTTTTTGGTTGCTGCAGCAGTCGCTGGGGTCTTTGAAATGCTGCGTTTACTCTCTCACGTTAAAAAGCGCATCCCGCTTGGCATCAGGGGTGCGCTTTTCGTTTTTGATTTAGGTGTAGAAAGGTGCTTAGCAGGGTTTCGCCTTGGCAGTCTCTACCTTGCTGCGTTCTACGTCGCTGTTCTTTATTTCGGTGTGTTTGGCGTTTCAGTCTGTTCTATTCGCTGCGCATGAAAGTCGTCAAGGCTCTTGTTGGTGTCTTCCGATTCTAGTTCAGCTATGAGGCCCCTGCGGATGGTGTCTTTTCCACCGGAGACTTGTGCGAGATCGGCTTCGGTGATTTGCTCTTCGGCGGGAGTATTTTGCGGATGCTTGTTTTGTTGCTCTTCCATGGCACGGCTTCCTTTACTCTATTTCTGTAAGTTCAGTCTTTCTTTTACTTGTTTTTTCAGATTCCTATAAAATTGGGACGCTGCAAAGATGAGAGGCAGCAGTGTGTTATTTGTTTGCGAGTTCCTTAGCGGACACTCATTAACCTAGCGATATTAACGGTTGATTAGCTTAATCATAGATTAATTTTCCTCAGATAATATATTGGTTTCCTTTGGTAGATACCTTTTTCGAAGGAACGGTGTGTGAGACTGTGCTCAGGTTTGTCTCATTTTGAAAAGCAATGACTGAATAGACTATGCGGTTGAACAGCTACATTTAGAGCGCCTACATTTGGAGCGATGGGTATGCGAGAAGATCCGGCTGAACTTGCTGATGGGATGGTTGCTGGTGGGGCGGCTCACCCGGCGCTCTTTCCTGGCATGCTGGTGCTGTCGCGGGCGCTGTCGGCGGCGCGGCCTTCGCTGATCTCTTTGCTAATTGTGAGTGGCGCTCAGCTGAGTGGTGGTGTAGCGCACCCGATTTCTTTTTGTAATGTGCTGTTTATTGGTAATTTTTGCGCTGCGCTGGTGGTGGGATTTTGGTTTGGGTTTGGGCGTCTCTTGCGGGAGGTGTGTCAGCTGAAGCCTAGGGTGATGGCTGGGCTGTTGCTGAATGGCTGCTTGGCAACGCTGCTCTCGACGCTGATTTTTTTGGGTTTGAGAGAGACGTCGGTGACGAATGCGGTGCTACTAGGGCGGCTGGGGCCTGTGCTGTTTGCCGTGGCGGGGGCGCAGGTATTGGGCAAAAAGATTCGGCGGTTGGAGTGGGTTGGCTTTTCACTGATTGCGGTGGGTGTGGTTGCGATCGCACTCCGCACAAGTCAATTTCAAATCAGCCGTGGCGATGTGCTTATTTTGCTCTCCACGATTGTATTTGCGGTGTCTGCGCTGATCAACCAGCTGATGGTGGCGAAGATGGCACCTTTGCAAGTGGTGGTGTTTTCTCGAAATTTTGTGTCTTCGGTCATCTTTTTTGCGATCGCGCTACAGCTGTTTGGTCCAGCACATTTTGCCGATGCCTTTAGCGGTCAGCTGTGGATGGTGATGGCGATTTATGCGCTGGTGGTAATTGTTGCGGCGCAGTTTCTTTGGTACGGCGCTGTGAACCATCTCGATAGTCAGACGGTGGGCAAGCTGACGGTGCTTTCGCCGATTTTTGGGGTGAGCTATGCGTTTTTGCTGCGGGGGGAGCGGCCTTCTGCCATTCAGGGCGCAACGCTGGTGCTGATTGTGTTGGGGGTGGCGATCGCTTCGTTTGGCCGCTCGCGTCGGCCCGCGACTCCGCTAGATTCTCGGCTAGAGAAAATGACGCAGACGACTGATGATGTCGCCTCCGCCCCGTGAGGCTTTTGCGGGTTTCTTAGGGGTTTCTCATCTTTAGATGCCCTACTTTCTCAGCTGAGTCGGTTTTTATAGTTTGGTAAGGCCTTCACGGGCCAACTAAGAAGAAATCCTATGAAGCTGCTCAGCCTCTGCGACCCCACCCGCTACGCCCGTCCGCCTTTGGATGTGCCGACGTTTTATCAGCATTTGGCCCGTGATGCTCGGGTGACGCTCTATCACATGCCCGCGCCTCAAGTTTTCAATACGGCTTTGCCTACTGTAAAAGTGTTTCCTGCTGCAGGAGAGCTAACCTATGGTGACTTTGTGGCGTTGGGAGAGGGAACACCTGTGCAGGTCTCACTGGCAGAGATGGATGTGGTCTTCTGCCGCACGTTGAAGCCGTTTGCTGATGGCTATCTGGATGCGTTGACGCGGTGGGAATCGTTGACTCGGTTTGTCAATCGTCCGTCGGGGAAGCAGGTACAGATGCGGTCCGATTTTTTGCCAGCGGTGGCTAGAGACTACATGCCAGAAACGGTGGTTACAAACGATTGCCGGGTCGCAATAGAATTTTTTGAGGCGCACCAAACAATTGTGGCCAAGCGTGCTAATAGCTGCGGTGGGCGGGGCGTTTTCAAAATTTGGTATGAGGGCGGCGTCTACTGCGTGGACAATGTGCTGACGGGAGTGGGGACGTTCGCTCAGTTCTCGGATGTGATGAGATTTTTGAGGTTGGGGCAGCAGGCGCCGATTCAGTTCTGTCGGTTTTTGGCTAGGACTGATCAGGGGGATAAGCGGGTGGTGGTGGTCGATGGTGAAATTTATGGTAGCTATATCAGACGCTCGAAGAGCGGTCACTGGGTGAACAATGTGAGCCGCGATGGCCTGTGTCAGCTGGCGCCGATAGGAGACGATGAGCGGGCAGCGATCGCCCATACGGTCCATCACTATCAGTCGCTAGGTCTGCATACGCTGGGCTATGACTTTTTGATGGATAATGACGGAACCTGGCGCATTAGTGAAATCAATGCAGGCAATATCGGCGGCTTTGCTCGGCTAGAGCTGTTGACGGGTGAGCCGGTGATGGATCGGTTGCTCGATTGGCTGTTTGACTATGCGCAGCGGTCACCGTCTGAGAGTTTGTTGTCGGAAGTAGGAACGACGGCCCTGCCGGAGAAAACGCTGAGTGTTGCCTAAGACGGTTGCCAAATCGATATCAGGCATAGGGAATAGTTGGGCGGTTAAGCGTATGGTTGAGCTGGTCGTGCGGGAAGCGGATGAGGCAGATTATGGGGCGATCGCAGCTATCTACAATGAGGCGATCGCGCAGGGTGGTATCACCATGGATGGCTTTCCGGTGACTGAAGAGAAGATTTGTGCGATCGCGCGGGGTATGACTAAGCGAGAGAGTTACCTGGTTGCAGAACTGGCTGGGCGAGTGATTGGCTGGGGCGTGATTAAACGGTATAGCGATCGCTTGGGATATCAGTTTTGCTGTGAGACGTCGATTTATCTAACGCGGAGCGAAGTGGGTAAAGGCTACGGTAAGCGGCTACAGAAAGCGATTATGGAAAAGGTGGCGCAGTTTGGCTATCGGCATATTGTTGCAAAAATTTTGGCTGCGAACAACAACAGCGTGCGGTTTCACGAATGGTTTGGGTTTGAAACTGTTGGTGTTCAAAAGAAGATTGGTTTCTTAAATGATCGCTGGCTAGACGTGGTGATTATGCAATGTTTATTGCCTTACTAGGGGACTTTTCACTGAGTTCTCATTTTCAATAGATTTTAGATTGATATCTTTTGGGAGATTACGGTTTACGTCGTTTCTACCTGCTCGAAAAGAGAGAATCTACATGAGTAACGCTACGTTTTGTCCGGTCGCTTTGGATGATGCTGCAAGGCTAACGGATAGTTATCGACCAGCAGCCTCTGCACTTGATGCCTATCCAGAAAAGCTGCAGTGGCTGATTCTTTCTTTGCAGAGCGCGAATGCTGAGCTAACGCCGCTGCAGATTAAGTGTTTGCTGCAAACTATCGATATCTCTGAGCAGGCGCTGATGCCTTGGGCCGATTTCAACCATCCAGTGACCGATAGCTATGGTCGGAAGCTGGTTTTTGATGGCGGACATTTCGAGATTATGGTGATGTCTTGGCGACCCGGCGATATCAGTGCCATTCACGATCATGGTTCGACCCAGTGGGGGGCAGTGCAGAGCTTCGGCAAGGCAGATCACTACATCTATCAGTTTACGGCGGGCGTTTTGGGCAATCCGGCGGCGGCTCCCTACAGCCCTGGCATGGTAAGAGCCGTGGACCATAGCCTGATTCATCAGATGGGAAACACGGGAGAGCGACCATTCTTGAGTCTGCATGTGTATGGCATGCCTAGTTCCTGGTCTGCGGAGCGTCCGATTACTGGAAATGCCAGAATTTTCGACCTACTGGAAGGCTGTGTGCAGCACACCGATGGCGGCGTCTTTTTTGGCCTGCCGGAAGAGCAGGTGAATTGGCGGCGGTGCGGGCTGAGAGGCGACCCGGCGGCGATGCGGCTACACCACTCTCAAATGCGCGATCGCTTTCGCCAAATTCTAAAAGTGCAGACAAATCCTGTTTTGCAACGGAAGCTAGAGCAGCTAGAAAGATGGCTCTATGTCTATGGGTGAAAGGCTAGAGTTAGTGGGTCGGGGTCGTGCCAACGTTCTACGGACTGCTGGTGCCACGCTTTTTAGCAACAGTAAGCCCTCCGAATGCTTGCCGATGATTCAACTCTCCCATGAGCTGTAGGCTATCAATCTGAAATCCTGTTCCTTTTAGCAGTTTTGAGAGTTCTTCTCGGCTATCTTTTGTGGTGTCTATGCCAAACTGAAAGGGCTCATTGATCCAATCGAGGAGCTGCAGGCCTGGTTTTAGCCACCAACTGTTTTCACCGGTAATGAGCTGTTTTGAGAAAAAGTCGAAGGCGACAGCGCTACCTTCCGCTGCGACTTTTGAAATATTGCTCAGGCAGTCTATTATGGCTAATTCTGTGAGGTAGTATGTGACGCCTTCCCACAAGAAAAATGTTTTCTTTTCAACAGAAAAACCAGCTGCTACCAAGTCATCTGTCCAGTCCTCTCGGTTAAAATCGACAGCTACGAAGCTGACGCTGCGAATGTCTACATTGCTTGCCGTGAGAGCCTTTATTTTCACTCTTTGCGTATGGCCCTGATCGACCTCAAAGCACGAGAGCGATCGCCCTATGCAAAATTTGAACAGGCGACTATCGAAACCAGCTCCTAGGAGCACAACCTGCTCTACGGGCGCTATTCCCCCCTCCACTGCTCGAACCAGTGCCTTATCGAAAAATAGCGTGCGCGCATTCAGCATATTGCTTAGGTCTTCTTTGCCGGGGGGTGGCACGTTGAATAGGCTGGGTGTGTAGCCACTGATATTCATCGCTAGTAGGGTTGGCCAAATCACGCCCCAGTTAAGCTGAGTATTCAAACTTGGCAGAGTGCTGACCAAGCTGTGGGTCGTGGGGTCGGGGCGGATGCCTTGTAGGTGTAGCAGCCACCGGCAGTAGAGCGGAACCAAGGCTGTGATGGAGAGAGACTGTGGTCTGCTGGCTGCGATCGCCCACAGTGCCAAAAGACTATAGCTAGCGACTGTGATAGGGCTTAGGAGCGCTTCTAAGACCAGAAAAGTGAATATTCTCATCGTTTGGCTGCCAACTATGGAATCTCGTTTTGTGTATGGGCTTGTCTATCAGCCTGCAGGGCTTGCTCTACAGGGCTCCATTGTGCATCAAGATCTCTGATATAGTTTCGGTATTCGCTGCATCATTTCAAGTAGGCTTGGTAGGTAAGCATGAAGACTGCCGTTCAGACAGATATTTTGTCACTCTTTCAGGCATTGGGCGATCGCTATCGTATCCAAGTCATTGAACTGCTGCGCGAGCAAGAACTGTGCGCCTGTGACATTGCTAAAGCGCTGGGCATCACGCAGTCTAAGCTATCTTTTCATCTAAAAACACTGCGAGAAGCTGGCCTCATTGAAGGCAGACAAGAAGGCCGATGGATTTACTATCGGCTGAACTTACAGCAGTTCATTGTGCTTGAGCGCTACATCGCGGAGTTTCGCCGATTTAGTCCAATTTTGCCTGCACGTAGCTGTCCCGATGAGCTTAAGTAAAGCGGCTTGGCCTTGCAGGGTAGGTTTGCCTGTGTCGCTAGGCACAACAGAGAGAAGAATGAGTTTTGCTTTGTCTTGACATTTCAATGAAAGTTGAAATAATGAAATGGGCGATTGGGAAATCATATGGTACGCGTTGCAATTAACGGCTTCGGTCGCATTGGTCGATTGGTGCTGAGGGCCGCTTGGGGCTGGCCTGAGCTGGAATTTGTTCACATCAATGAGATTAAAGGGGGAACGGCAGCGGCAGCTCATTTGCTGAAGTTTGATTCAGTCCACGGTCGGTGGCAGCCTACGGTCACAGCGGTAGACGATAAAAAGTTTTTGATCGATCAGCAGCCGCTGGGCTTTAGCGAATACGCGACGCCCGGCGATGTCCCTTGGGATGAGCTAGGGGTGGACATCGTGCTGGAGTGTTCCGGTAAGTTTCGCACGCCAGAGCTATTAGACCCCTACTTTCAGCGGGGGGTGAAAAAAGTGATTGTCGCTGCGCCAGTGAAGCAAAATGCGCTCAACATCGTGATGGGCATTAACGACCATCTATACGATCCGGAGGTGCATCATCTGCTGACAGCGGCCTCTTGCACTACGAACTGCCTGGCACCGGTTGTAAAGGTAATGCATGAGGGGCTCGGTATTCGGCACGGTGCCATCACCACTATTCACGACATTACCAACACACAGACGATTGTCGATGCTCCCCACAAGGATTTGCGTAGGGCACGGGCAAACAGCCTGTCGCTGATTCCCACTACCACCGGGTCGGCGACTGCGATTACAACGATTTTTCCTGAGCTGCAGGGCAAGCTCAATGGCCTGGCGGTGCGGGTGCCGCTGCTGAATGCCTCTTTGACGGATTCTGTGTTTGAGGTGAGTGAGCCAACGACGGTAGAAGCAGTGAATCAGCTGTTTAAGTCGGCGGCTGAGGGTGAGCTGAGCGGCATTTTGGGTTACGAAGAGCGTCCGCTGGTCTCGATTGATTACAAAGACGATCCGCGCTCTGCCATTGTCGATGCGCTTTCGACGATGGTGGTAGATGGTACACAGGTGAAGGTGCTTGCCTGGTATGACAATGAGTGGGGCTATTCGAGCCGGATGGCCGAGCTGGCGCAAAAAGTGGCGCGTTTGCTCGATAAGTAGATTGGCTAAGGTCCGGAAAAGATTTTATTTCTTGATTTTTTGGTGCTATGGAAACTTCATCCACGTTGGACCGAATAGGTATTCGAAACTACGCTCTGGTCACTGCTGCCTACTGGGGCTTTACGATTACTGATGGCGCGCTGCGAATGCTGGTGCTGCTGTACTTTCACACGCTTGGCTACACGCCTCTAGAGGTGGCCATGCTGTTTTTGTTCTATGAAATATTTGGTATTGTCACCAATTTGTTTGGCGGTTGGATTGGTGCTCGTAGTGGGGTCAAGCTAACGCTGTATGGCGGAATTGCGCTGCAGATTGTGGCGCTGCTGTTGCTGATGCCAGTAAATGAGTCGTGGGCGATCGCGTTGGCAGTCCCCTACGTGATGTTTGCTCAAGCCCTCTCGGGCATCGCCAAAGACCTCACCAAGATGAGCTCTAAAAGTGCCATCCGTCTGGTGATTCCAAAGGAGGCGCAGTCGTCACTCTTTCGATGGGTCGCCATCCTCACGGGGTCAAAAAATGCGCTCAAGGGGGTCGGGTTCTTTCTGGGTGGTTTGTTGCTCTCGGCGTTTTGCTATGTTAATGCGCTGGCGATTATGGCGGCGGGATTGTTTGTTGTGCTGCTGTCGAGTCGGTGGCTGCCTGCTGGAATGGGCAAGGTCAAGGCCAAGGTTAAGTTTAGTCAGCTGTTTTCCAAAAGCCCGGAAATCAATATTCTCTCTGGTGCGCGCTTTTTTCTTTTCGGCGCGCGGGATGTTTGGTTTGTGGTCGGTTTGCCCGTCTTTTTGTACAGCGTGCTGAACTGGTCTTTTGAGCAGGTGGGCGGATTTTTGGCGATTTGGGTGATTGGCTATGGCTTGGTGCAGTCGCTGGCGCCAATGTTGCTGCGGCGATTTGGGTCGGGGCGATCGCCTCAGGCAGGCACGATTCGATTTTGGACGGGTCTGTTGATTGCAATTCCGGCAATGATTGCGATCGCGCTCAATCTCAACCTTCCCCCCGGCCAAACGATCATCATCGGCCTGATGATCTTCGGTATCGTCTTTGCTTTCAACTCAGCGGTGCATTCTTATCTGGTGCTTGCCTACACAGAAGATGACAAAGTCGCGCTAAACGTTGGCTTCTATTACATGGCTAATTCTGGTGGGCGGCTGGCCGGTACGGTGCTTTCTGGTCTCGTGTTTCAGTTCTATGGCTTAGTGGGCTGCTTATGGGTGTCTACACTCTTTGTTTTACTGGCAGAGTTGGTCACGCTGAAGCTGCCAAATCCACAGCCAACTGGCGCTACAGCCGATAGTTAGTAATCTGTCTAGTGATCTGTTTTATGATTGATGGATGAAAGCACTCACCCTGACTAGACCTGACGATTGGCATCTGCACCTGCGTGATGGTGCCGCGCTAAAAGCTGTCTTACCCCATACGGTGCGTCAGTTTGCCCGGGCGATTGTGATGCCAAATTTGAAGCCGCCCGTTCGGTCTGTGGCAGATGCGGCGGCTTATCGCGATCGCATTCTCGCAGCCCTTCCTTCCGGTCAGCAGTTTGAACCGCTGATGACTCTGTACCTCACCGACAACACCAGCCCAGGTGATATCCTCGCGGCTAAGGAAGCTGGCTTTGTCAAAGCGGTCAAATACTATCCGGCAGGTGCAACGACCAATTCAGAATTTGGGGTGACGGATATTCGCAAGTGTGATGCGGTCTTTGACGCGATGCAGGCGGTAGGGATGCCTTTGCTGATGCACGGAGAAGTGACCGATAGCGCCGTAGATGTCTTCGACCGAGAAAAAGTCTTCATTGCGCAGCAGCTGATTCCACTGAGGCAGCGATTTCCTACCCTAAGAATTGTGATGGAACACATCACAACCTCAAATGCCGTAGCCTTTGTTTTAGAAAGTGAAAATATGGCTGCCACCATCACCCCTCAGCATCTGTTGTTTAGTCGCAACGCGCTGTTTCAAGGTGGCATTCGCCCTCATTTTTACTGCCTGCCCATCTTAAAAAGAGAAAAGCACCGCAAAGCGCTGGTGCAGGCCGCAACCTCAGGCAATCCCAAATTTTTCCTCGGGACTGACAGTGCTCCCCATACGCGAGACAGCAAAGAAACCTCCTGCGGCTGCGCTGGCTGCTTCTCTGCGCTACATGCAATGGAGCTATATGCAGAAGTCTTCGACCGCGTCGGCGCACTCGATAAGCTAGAAGCCTTTGCCAGCTTCTATGGCCCAGACTTCTACCGGCTACCACGCAACACCGCGCAGATTACCCTCACAAAAACCAGCTGGCGCGTGCCAGAGGAAGTCCCATTTACCGACTCCGGTCTTGTTCCCCTATGGGCAGGCAATGAGATGACTTGGCAGATGGCATAGCGTATCTGCGTATTCGTCCGCTGCCACGCAAGGCTAGCTATCAACCGCTTTGTCTAGTCATTTGAGTGGTAAGAATCTCACTTGTCCTTCCCACTCTTTATCAAGACTGCACTCCGCAATCAGGATAATCTCTTCTATGACTACCCCTACTGGAATACCTCGCCTAACCTCGAACAATCCAGGCATCGGTAAGCCTGCCTGAACCCGTTCGTAAGCAAACGTTATCATCGTAGCAACATCATGAGTCAAGACAATCCGCTCGTCTTTTGCTGCCCAATCTAATACATTCGGATCGTCTGTTCCCTGCAAACCGACATCCTGAACACGTGCAATATCAATAATTGGATTTTGCCGAAGAACGCCTCTTACAATCTGGTTGTTAAAGTTTTCGTCAGCTAAAAACTTAATCACTTTAGTTACTCTGATTGAGTCCGCCTAGCAAGCAAGCGTCCACGGATTCCGACAGGATTAAAACGTTGCTCGGCCTCCTGCTGGATTATATTCGCTTGACGATGCCGTTCTGCCAAGTAAGTGTCTACCTCGTTCCGATGTCTCAAGTAGTAACCGATAACCAGATAAATATCTGACAACTCTAGTGATGGATACTGCTCCGCTATTTCTTCTGATGTGCACCCTTCAAGAAAAGCTTGTACGACCGTGTCCAAGGTGACGCGTGTCTTAGCGATTCGTACAACCCCGTGGGCATCTGTTTCTATAGGTGCTGGTTCAAGGGCAATTGCTAGTGTCATCTTTAGGTCGCTCGTAATGCGGTCCAGTCTCTCTAGACTAATTCCAATGTTTCATTGCCATTTTAACCTCACTCTCTGGCGGTTTCACTTTTAGAAACCGGGCGGAATTTGGTGAATCTGCTCGTTAGTTTAGTATCAGGAACTTGAGAGGAGTAAACTCCATGAAAAAGGTCACACTCTGTAAATTGCTCTGCACGCCTTTGCTGCTCGGCGGGCTCACTGGGCTTGCTGTAGGCTTAAGGCAAGACGTGCTGGCACAGTCTTGGGGGATTAGTGGTAGTGAGACAGGTGAGGCGGTAGCCCCTGCTGAAACTGAGACAACACCCGCCAATACAGCGCCTAGCGTTAACCCTACTCCTGAAAGCGAGGTTGCTCCCTTGGTTGCAGATATTTCTGAGTACCGGCAATATGGCGAGGTGATTGAGCGCACTAAGTCTATGATTCGCGATGCGGAGGCGCAGCGGTTGGCGGCTGCCCACGACCTGCAGATTCTAGATATTACTTGGGAAGATACCGGACGCTACGACAACTCCACCGTCGGGCCCAACATCAGCGATATGACCATTCAGGTAGAGCACCGCGACCCCCGCTCTGGGGAATCTCGGCTGCACCTCATGCCCGTTATCCGCTACCCAAATTTCTCTGACCTCACAGCAGATGTGCCAATGCAGCGCCTTTCGGTGCTCACCGGTAACGAAAAGGGTGAAGATGTGGCACCGACGCTACTTGCAGAAGTCCTCGAAGATTTGCGCACTTATTTGAGCGAGCCAGATTCTTGGGCAGGCCGAAAGAATTCGCTGCTCGCGGAGCGCGATTCTCATGTGCTGGTGAGCGCGCAGGCGGCGTTTTTGCCGATTCCTGAAAATGGAGAAGCTACTTTCAATCCTGTCTTGTTCAACTATCAGTCTTATCCGGGCGATCCGGCGGTGCTGACGATTTTGGCAACGCGGGAAGGCACCAGCGTCACCGTGATAGACAATCAGCGGGATGGCTTTGATACCGGGCGAACTTGGGGTCAGCGTTTGTTTTTTAATAAAAATGGCGATCGCGCTAGCCTCACCGGTAAGCGGATTAGTGATTTTCGTGCTGAGCAGAATGGCACCAATGGAGACGGTGTAGAGCTACCGCCTGTAGAAGTCTCCGAAGAAGAAGGGCTCAACATGGTGATGCTGATTCAGGTGCCGCTCAAGCAAAAAGATCCCTTCAGTAACAACTTTGCTGTGGGTGCTGATCAGGCGGTGATGGCAGAATCTGCGCTTTCTGCGCCGATGGAACTGCAGCGATCGCAAAGCAATGTAGAAGCAGCCGTCATTGGCCACGGCGAGGTAGAAGGCCCCTTCACCGAAATTGACAACCTCGAAATTGAGCGAGATCCAAACTTTCCGATTCGCGTCACGGTGCAGTTCTACAAGGCAACAGATAATGGCGTTGTCTCGGAAGCAGACCTGGCCGAAATCGATGAGCAAATCAAGAAGATTTACGACGATGCGGACTATGTCGGTAGCTTGGTGACCGATGGCCGCACGCGCCGACCAACTGAGTATACGGGCGACCATCAGGAGCCGGAAGACTGGTGGGAGACCTTTTGGGAGCACAGCGAAAATCGTCAGGGCCTAGGCCGCGAGCAGGCCCGCGAACTCCTGAGAAGGTTGAGAGGAGAGGACTAGCCTTTTCCTCGGTGGGCTTAGGCGCCTGAAAGCGGCGCCTCTAACACCTGGTCAATCCGGTCAAGAATGTCTTCCCAGTGGGCCTGCGTTGTCAGGTCCATATTTTTATGGTGGCGGC
>JBCBIK010000076.1:0-22243 GCA_038524545.1 Cyanobacteria bacterium J06623_4
TGACGCTTTCTTGCCCAGACCGGGTGGGTGTGGTCGCAGCTGTGAGCGCTCTCATCGCTGAAAACAAAGGCTGGATCAGCGAAGCCCATAGCCACTCGGATCGCGAACAGCAGCGCTTCTTTCTTCGTCAAGAGATTCTAGCCGACTCTCTGACAATTCCTTTAGCAGAGTTTCGACATCGATTTGAGCCTGTTGCATCCACCTTTGATATGACATGGAAAATTCGAGACTCTGCGCAGAAGCCAAGAGTCGCTATTTTGGTATCCAAAGGAGGACACTGCCTCTACGATTTGCTCTCGCGGTGGTGCAGCGGCGAACTCGACATCGAAATCGCCTGCGTGATCTCCAATCACGATCTGTTTCGGTCGCTGGTGGAGTGGCATGGCATTCCTTACTTTTATGTACCGGTCACCCGAGAGACCAAAGCCGAAGCCCATGCAGAAATGATGTCTCACTTCGAAGCGGTCAGGGGCGATGTTATGGTGCTGGCAAGATACATGCAGATATTGCCCCCTAAGATTTGCGATCGCTACGCCGGTCAAATCATTAATATTCACCATTCTTTCCTACCCTCTTTCATTGGGGCAAAGCCTTACCACCAAGCCTACGCACGCGGGGTCAAGCTGATTGGTGCCACCTGCCATTACGTCACAGAAGACTTAGACTGCGGCCCCATTATCGACCAAGACGTACTGAGAATAGATCACTCCGACTCGCCAGAAGACCTAATGCGCTACGGCAAAGACATTGAAAAAACGGTTCTGGCTCGCGGACTGCGCTACCACATCGAAGATCGGGTAATGTTGCACAATAATAAAACGATTGTGTTTCGATGATTCTCGGATCTAGTTTGTACAAGTGCAGAAAAACGCTACACTCACTTTGTGATGAGATTCTCTTGTTTTACCTTAGCCCAGTCCAGTAAGCAGGTTTTCTCCAATCAGTTTTCTAAGGAGAAAGCATCCGTCGCTTAATGGCACTGACCAAATCAGCGGCCCAACAAACAGCCAGACAAAACTAGCTGGAGAAAACCAGCCAAGCACTACTGGCCAATTGAACGGTCGATTAAACGGTCGGTTAAATGGCCAAACGGCACCGGCCAATCGCTCGGTCGCAGTGCATGTAGGTAAAGTGCATAGGTAAACAGAGACCCATCGGAAAAAGTAAGGAATCTGTAACCTCATGAGGACATCTTAACAATGACTGATCCTGTCCTTTCTCAACTTGTTTCTGTTGAGTCCGACTTAGCTGAGCAAGTCGAACTTTTAGAACGTCAGCTGACGCAGCTACAGGCACAGCGTCAGGGCTTGCATACTGTCATCAACATGTTTGAAGGTGCTGATACGGCAGCACCCAACCTTGCCTCCCCTGCTGAAGTAACGGAGCAAAAGGCAGAAAAACCTGCAGCAAAGTCACCGGCAAAGACAACAAAGTCTGCGGCCAAATCAACAGCCGTGACGAAAACGAAAGCCAAGCCCGGCCCTAAAACCCAAAAGAAAACCGGTGGCCGCAAAAAGAAAGACGGTAGAGCAGCCAACTGGCAAAAGCACGTTCAATCTCAGTATCGAGAGTCAGCTTTGCCAGAAGCGGTAAGCAGTGTGTTGCGCTCTCAACCTTCTGAGGTGTTCAAAATTGCCGATGTGATGTCTTCTATCTTCAAAGAAGACATGCCTCGAACCTCCTATCTCAAAGCACGCAACCGCATTTCAAACATCCTCTCTGCAGGAGCCCGCGATGGCACTTGGTACAGAGGACGGAACGGTCGCTACTCCCAATCAGAGAGCGTTACCAAGATTAAATAGGCCAAATTATTTGGCCGAATAATATTTGGCTAAAGTATTCGGCTAATCCTAAAGCGTCATTTCACTCAAAAGGGCAATTCTATAGAATTGCCCTTTTGAGTGAGTAGCTTGCAACTCTCTCGATGTTTTCGCAGGTTTCACGTTTCTCTTGTTGTGGGAGAGCATTAGAAAATGCTGACTAAAACAAGGTCAGCAGGTATCTACTGGGCGAGCTTGCAACCTTCATAGTCAGCAGAAAATTTGCAGTGATGCATGATAGCAATGCTGCATGATAGTAGAAGCACAACAAAAATCCACTGAGAAAATATATAGAGGACAGAGCCTATGTTCTTAGACCAAGGGTGGACGCTGACAGATTACCCGTGGCTAGCTGCAATCGGCATCAATACGCTGCTCATCACAATCGCATTTCTGCTGCCCAAAAAGCTGCTCACACCTGCAGGCTATGTCAACGCCTGGCTCCTCGGGGTAATTGTGTGGGTCGCGTTTGGTTGGCAGGGCTACGGAACAACGCTGTTTTATTTTTTCGTGGGGTCGGCAGTGACCAAGGTAGGCATGGCCGAGAAGGAAGCCTACGGCATTGCGGAGGCGAGGGGTGGCATTCGCGGACCCGGTAACGTCTGGGGATCGGCGCTGACAGGCGCGGTCTGCGGCCTGATCTTGCTAGGACTGCGCTGGCTAAATCCAAGTGCCTTAACACTTTGGCAACCACTGCTGGCATTGGGATTTGTAGCCTCCTTGAGTACCAAGCTCTCAGATACGACGGCCACCGAGATTGGCAAGGCCTATGGCCAGCGAACTTTTTTAATCACCACGTTTCAGGCGGTTCCTCGGGGCACTGAGGGTGCGGTGAGCTTGGAAGGCACGCTGGCAGGGGTGTTGGGTTCAGTGGCACTGGCAGCGGCGGCCTGGGTGCTAGGGCTCATCTCTGCAGCTGGTATTGGAATTTGTGCGATCGCAGCTTTTTGCGCCACCACGGTAGAAAGCCTCATCGGTGCCACCATCGAAGAAAAGCTCACCTGGCTAACCCACGACCTAGTCAACATTGTCAACACGACGATTGGTGCCCTCGTGGCCGTGCTGCTAGGCGCCCTGCTGGTCTAATCAGGAGGGCGCTATTTTTTGTCCAGGGACCTTCATCAGAAGCCTTCATCCAATGGCTCATCAAGATATCTCTGTAGGTATATATACTTTTTACAGAAAAAAATATAGGTAATAGCTATGAAAGCATATAAAATAATGAAGCGATCCCCGATGTGGTTTGCGGTACACAGCGCTGTTTGTAGCGCATTTTCAAAATCACAAGACTTGCTCATCGCTTTCAGTCAAGTCTTTTAGCAAGGGACCGCAAAACCATAAAAAGCTATTTAAAAGAGCCTCTTCCTATGATGACTTCGGTTACTGATGAGAATTTCAACCGTGAAGTTTTAGCCTCCTCAGTCCCAGTTTTTGTACATTTTCGTGCACCTTGGTGCGGTCTTTGTCGGCTGATTACGCCGGTTCTACAAGGGGTTCAGGCCGACTGGCCAGGTCAGGTCCGTCTGCTAGATGTCAACGCTGACGAAAACCTGAAGCTGGCGAACAAATACCAGCTCAAAACCCTGCCAACCTTGCTTTACCTCGAAAATGGCCAGGTCATCCATCGCTTAGAGGGCTTCCGCAGTCGAGAATTTCTACGCGCCAAGCTAAAAGACATTGCAGCTCGCCATCGCTTAGAAGGCATGCTGTCCAAATCTGCGTAAGACGGCTTAATTTTCCTCAGATTAATCTTCTCAGGCGCTATCAGTCTGCAGATTGTAGGTAGCCCTCTAGAAATAGCCCTCTAGAAGAAAATCTTCGCCAACGGGCTTCATCGTCATCTTTGTCAGCGGCTTGGCATCAGTCATGGCTGCTAAATGGAGGTCACCAATAGGAGAAGGCGCAGTGCGACCGCCAATAATTTTGGGCGCGATGAAAGCCCATATTTTTTGAACAGAGCCAGCTGCGATCGCTTCAGCCGCCAGCGTTCCACCACACTCCCACAGCACACTCATCAGACCACGCTGATACAGCTCGTTCATCGCAGCATCCGGCGTCAGGTGCTGCCCTACAGAAACCACTTCAACCCCCTGCCAGAGAAGGGCATCTGCAGTTGCGGGGTCAGCATCGTCTTGTGTAAGCACTAGCGTGGGTGCGATCGCGCTCTCCCATAGGTTGGCCTGCAGGGGCAAATTTAACCGTCGGCTCATTACCACCCGTAGGGGATTGCGATCACCCTTCCCATGACTGGTCAGCCTTGGGTTATCCAGTCGAACAGTATTACCACCCACCACCACCGCATCACACTGACTGCGCAGCCGATGCACAAGCGCGCGAGACTCAGGGCCGCTAACCCAAGCGCTATGGCCAGTGGTCGTAGCGATTTTGCCATCAAGCGTCATCGCATATTTCAAAATGCCAAAAGGCCGATGATGCCTCACCCGGTGTATAAACGCCTCATTGAGCCGACAGCAGCGAGCTTCCTCGACCCCCACAGTCACCTCGATCCCCGCCGCTCTCAGCTTTTCTACACCACCGCTAGCCTGAGGATTGGGGTCTCTCATCCCAATCACCACACGGCGCACGCCCGCCCGGATCAGCGCCTCACTACAGGGGGGCGTCCGTCCCGTATGATTGCAAGGCTCCAGATTGACATATAGCGTCCCCCCTTTTGCCCGGGGGCCCGCATCCCGCAGCGCAAAAATCTCCGCATGGGGCTGGCCAGCCTGAGGATGGAAACCCTCACCCACGATTTTGCCGCCTTGAGTAATCACCGAACCCACCAGCGGATTGGGCGCGGTGTGGCCAACCGCCTTTGCCGCCAGCTCACAGCAGCGCTGCATAAAATAGCTGTCCTGCTGGGCATCTTGCGGGTGGTCATTCAGCGGGTGGTCATCAAACAGGGTCATGGTTTACCGTGAGGGCTTAGAAAGTTTTTGGAATTAGAAAGTTTTTGGAAGCGTTTTTGGGAGTGGCAAAGCGTGCGGCCTAGGGTTTGGCAATGGTTAGGATTGGCTCTACTGTTTTTCTGCCTGAGTGTGGGTCGCGCAGGCGCACAGTCTTGGACGGATTCGATTCCTGGCCAGTCAGCAGTCAACCGACTGCTGCCCGAAGAATGGCCGGTTACTAGCGAGACGATAGACACAGCACCTATCTATCTAGATGGTAGAACGTTGTTTTACGTCAGCGCCCCTGCAGCGTCGGAGCAGCGAGCCGCAGAGAGTCGGGCTCAAGAAATTCAGCAGCGGTTAAACAAACTAGCCAGAGCGCAGCAAACAGATACCCCCCCCACCATCACCGTAACGACAGACAATCCCAGCAACCTGCCAGAAATTGTAGTGGGTTCGCAGCGGTTACTCACCGTCACCAGTCTAGATGCGCAGATGAGCGGCCATATTAGCCCAAGCGCACGCGCCTACGGACTAGTCGACACCCTCTCAAATGCCTTCGTGCGCTACCGCGTAGAACATCAGCCCGACTACCTGTGGCGACAGGCCAAAGTTGCGCTGGGCATTTGCGTCACAGCGGGGGTGATTCAGCTGATACTGGCTCGGGTGTCCCGGCGCCTCCAGCGACGCCAGCAGCGGCTCACCCAAACCAAAACGCAGCTAGGCAAAGCCGCCAGCCTAGACGAGCACGTCCTCGTACGGTCACCGGCAGCAGATGGTTTTGCCTCCGTTTTCGACTTACTGAAGGCACGGTTGGACAATCGCCAAAAGCGAAAGCTCAACGAAGCGGCAAGAGGCATGGTATTTCTTGCGGAGGGGCTACTGTGGAGCGGTAGCTTGCTGTGGATTTTGTCGCTATTTCCCTTCAGCCGCTGGCTCACTACCCTGCTGTTGCAGCTTATTCAAATCCCTGCTCGGCTCCTGCTGATTGCAGGGCTGGCCTACGTAGGCGTTCGGCTGAGCAGTTTGCTCATCGATAAAGTGGCGCTGACCCTGCAGGAGGGAATGCACTGGGCACCCGATACCTCACGACGGGTCAGCATGCGGTTTTCAACCTTCTCTCAGGTAGCCAAGGGGATCGCGGGTTCGGTCATTTTCGTGGTGATGGTGCTAATGATGTTGACGGTCGCTGGGGTGCAGGTAGGTCCCCTGCTGACCGGTGCAGGGATTGCGGGTGTGGGTATCTCGCTAGCCGCTCAGGGACTGATCAAAGACTTCATCAACGGCTTTTTCATTCTGTTTGAAGATCAGTTCGGTGTGGGCGATGTGATTACGCTCGAAGGGCTAACCGGCACCGTAGAACTGATCAACCTACGGATTACCCAGCTCAGGGACATTGAAGGCCGTCTGATTACCATTCCAAACAGCCAGATCAGCATTATCCAAAACCTTTCGAAAGACTGGGCTCAGGTGGATTTTTCAGTCGTGGTGAGCCCTTCGACAGACTTGCCAAGGGCGTTGGACCTGCTCAAGCAAACAGCAATAGACCTCTCAGAAGATAGCGAATGGCGCCAGGCGATTTTAGAGCCGCCAGATTTGCTAGGGGTCGAAACGGTCGATCACCGGGGCATCACGCTGCGGCTGCTGCTCAAAACACAGCCCCTAAAGCAGTGGCCCGTTGCCCGTGAGCTAAAAAGACGTATGAAAGCCGCCTTTGACGCAGCAGACATTGAGATCGGCGTACCTCAGGAGAAACTAGACATTAACTGGGCAGATGCACGCGTAGCCAGTGGGCTCAGCCTTGCTGCCAGCGCAGCGCTTCAGGAAACCCAAGCTGCTGGCGCCCTAGAGGATTAGATTAGCCCGACCCTAGGAGGCGCTGTCATTTTGAATGCCACCTTCTGGAAACACCCACTTGGGTCCTTCCTGCGCCCGCTCCATCCGCTTGCGACGAACGGCCTCTTCTGCCATCTCTAGCATGGTGTCGAGAGAGGTGTTTTCAATGAACTTAGACGCTTGCGCCTGGGCGTCTTTGTGGGGGCACTTGTCTCCGAGTACACAGCCGTCTTTGCAGGCTTCGGCGCAGTTGATCTCTGCCATGGCGGGAAAATGAAAATGAAACGTTTGCTGTTTAAAGTTTACGGGATCAGCTGACCTAGGCTTGCGTCCCTAGCCAGATTTCGATCAGGTTTTGGTCACAGATGTCGCCGTAGGTTTATCTTTTTCCGGCCTACGTTCGGAGTCCTTACCTTTTGAGGCACTGGCGAAGCGCTGCAATGCACCAGTCGAGATGGTCCGTGGTGTGGGTGGCCATCACGCTCATGCGCAGTCGGCTGATGGGAACCGTAGGAGGCCGTACAGTTGACACAAAAATGTCCTGCGCCCTCAGCTGCTGGCCCAAGGCAAGCACAGTGGCAGCATCTTTGACCTGCAGGCAAACGATTGCTGAGTCCGTAGGTAGGCGCTTGAGCTGCTGCGTTTGCGAGCTGGGCAGCTCGGCAAGCAGGTGGTCGAGCTGCTGGGCGAGGTAGCGAGCGTTTTGGTGGAGTTGGGTAAGGCGGTCGGGCTGTTGATTGAGCTGGGCGATCGCACCCAAAGCCGCCGCCGCATCAGCAGGAGAGAGCCCAGTGGTATAAATCCAGCTCGGCGCTCGGTTGCGCAAAAAGTCAATCAGCTCAGCGCTACCTGCCACATAGCCTCCCAGGCTGGCAAAAGCCTTACTCAACGTGCCCATCTGAATCATGGGTCGATGACTGCAGCCAAAGTGTTCAGCGCAACCCGCCCCCCGCGCGCCGAGCACCCCCGCGCTATGAGCCTCATCAATCATGACCATGGCCTCAAACTCATCTGCTAGGTCCAGTATTTGGGGCAGCGGGCAAGCGTCGCCATCCATCCCAAAGACGGCATCGGTAAGAATTAGCGCACGCCGGTAGCTTGCCCTGTTCTGCCGCAGCTTGACTGCAAGACCGCTTAAATCGCAATGCGCGTAGGTCAAAACATGAGCACCGCTCAGCGCAGCGCCATTCTGCAGGCTCGAATGGTTGTACTCATCGGTCAGGATGAGGTCGCGATGGTTGACGATGGCTGTGATGGTGCCGAGGTTGGCTAAGTAGCCACTGCTAAATACGATGGCAGCTTCAGTGCCCTTCAGCTGTGCGATCGCTTGTTCTAACTCACAATGCAAAGCCCGATGTCCGCTGAGCAGCCGTGACCCCGTTGCCCCCGTGCCATAGGTCTCAATCGCGGCGATCGCCCTCTCTATCAGCAGCGGCTCCCCCGCCAGTCCCAGATAATCATTGCTCGCCAAATTGACCATCTGCCTCCCCTGTAGGGTCACCATAGGACCCGGCAGACCCTGAATCGGCAGCACACTGCGATGCCAGTTTGCCTTGTGGATTGTCTGTAGTGACTTCTGAATCCAGTGATAAGAATCTGGCATGCCTGATATAGAGAACGGTGAAAAGCATATTTTGACAGACCGTCTGCAGACAGAAGTAGCAGACCATAAACCCACAGAAAAAAGCTGACCGTTGCAAAATGCAGCGGTCAGCATCTCAGAAGTAAAAGGCAAATACAGAATCGATAGGCCTATCCGATGCGGGCTTACGCCTGCTTCAGCTTGCGGCTCACCAGGAAGCCACCCGCAGCCATCAGCGCCATGACGCTACCCGGTTCAGGAACAGCGGTAGCATCCCCGTCTACCAGCTCAACCTGGAAGCGGGCAACTTGGTAACCAGGTGCCGTAAAGTCACCGTTAAAAAAGTCATCGCTGCTCAAAACCCGGCCACCAGGAATGAACCCTTCAGCCAAGGTGACACCGCCTCCTTCGACCTCACCGGTATCTGCGACCGTTTGGCCAAGGAAAGCTGTGGTTTCAGGCAGCTCGTCATTCACCTCTGTGCCGCCATCCAGCACATTTGACCCTGCAACGACAAAGTCTGCACCCAAAAAGTTACCACCGTCATCAAAGATCTGATGCGCTAGTGGGTCGCCGTTGCCAATAAAGAAATCATTACTCGGAATAACCATGCTGGCATAGCTAAAATACCGGCTGCTCTCAGCGTTGACATCGACATCTTCAACCAAGACGCTGGCCACTTCACCCGGATCGACAGGACCCGGTGCACCCACATCAAATCCAGCAACAGCGCCTTGCACCGTACCGCCACCCGCTGCCAAAAATTCAGCATTGAGGGGCTCATTGTTACCATCTTCGACTAGGCGCTCTAAGCCTGCTGTGATGGGTTCATTGCGGTTATAAAGATCGAAACTGCCGTCGTGCAAGCCAAACCAAACAGGGGTTAAAAAGGTCCCGTTCTCGGGGGCTAGGTTGCTTACGGTAACGCGGAGAGTTGCGGCACTTGCCAAGGGGGCGATGGCCAGAACGGACGCTGCAGCGATCGCACCTGCAGCGGCGCCTCTGAATAATTGCATGGAAAAATCTCCACTGAATAGGTTTAGTCAGGAATACTATTCTGCGGAGAATCTCAATTGTGGCTGAGAGCTATCTGAGAGGATACTGAAAGAGCTATGAAGTATCTGTAAAGCAAATCTCGCGACTACTTCGCGACTACTTTATTTTTCGGCGTCAGCTTGCCCCACAGGCATCATCACGCGGCTCAGCGTGCGGCCGTCCTCCATTTCGCTGAGGGTGAGTTCTCCGCCCATCTGCATCATCAGCGACTTGCACACCCACAGGTGGCAGTTCTGAGGCTGCAGCAGGCTAAAGGGAGAGAGCAAGTCCAAGGGACGCCCTTGAGAAAGCTCCTGCAAAATTTTGGGCTCGACACTGCCCTCATCGGTGATAGAAATTTCCAGCCATGTGCTGTCAATGGGTCGACACCAGATATCGATGCGATCGCCAATGGGAGATCGTCCGCACGCTTCAGCCATCAGCTCATACAGCACAAATTCTAGCTTGGTAACATCGCCAAACAGAGTCAGGTTGCTCTCGCAGTGCACCTTTGACCACAGCTGCCGCTCTTGAATCAGCGGATTGGCCTTAGCCGTTGCCCGCTTGAGCAGGCTAATCACCGGCGTGCTCTGATGCTGCAGATCGATCTGCCATCGCTCCTGGTGAATGACGTGCTCAAGCCGCGCTGCGAGGTCCCCGATATCTTTTAAGAGCATTTGCTGCTTAGGATTGCTCGCGCTGGCCTGGAGATTGAGCTGCGCTAGACACTCACCGAGGCCCCGAGTCACATCTTCTAGCTGGTGCTGCTTGTACCAGTTGAGCTTGGTCAAGCTTTGCTGCTGCCCTAGCAGCGTCTCTGTGAGCTTGAGATGGCGGCGGCACCAGGCTAGCTGATGCACAATAATGGCAAACAGGGTGGTCTGCTCATCTGACCACTGGCGGCTGGCATTGTCTGCAATCACAACCAGCGCATTGGGCGCATGCTCTGGCGCGGTGCGCAGGGTCATGGCGAGGAGCTGGGAGCCAGGCGGGCCAGATATCCACTGCTGGTTGGCAGGTAGGTCTTCCAAGTTTAGGGTGAGCAGGCCTTCGGTTGCGATCGCCCAGTTCAGCAGCGCGTCCGTTTCCACCGAAATCGCATGATTTTCCTGAATGCTGTATTTATTGCTCTGAACAAACACGGTCGTGGCTGTCGCAAAGGCATCGGCATTTTCCCAGGCGATAATGCCCACTAGCGGCACATGCAGCAGCTGCGACAGGTGCCGCACAGCCGACTGATCGAGCGCGTCTATTTTGGTGAGCCGCTGCAGGCTACGCATACCCCATTGAAAGGTTTCATGGAGATGGGCCTGCTGATCTGTCTGGCGCTGCAGCGCCCACTGATGCAAAATCAGCCCGATTTGACTACTGAGCATTTGCAACAGCTCGCGCTCTGCCTGACTCCACCGGCGCTCTGCCTTGTCGATCACAATCACGACGCCTTCGGGAGAGTGTCCTGGGGAGGTATTGCTTACCAAAAGTGATTTTGCGCCGAGAGCCTGAAGGTGCGATCGCCAGGCAGCAAATTTCAGATCATTGTCCAAGCTTTCTACGCTGGCAGGGGTGTGTGCCCGCCGCAACAATTTCTCATCGACGCTATCCAGCGGCGGCCAATGTTCGCTTCGACCCATTCCCTGTCCGGTGCGATAGCACTGGTCAAAGCCACCCCGCTCAGCATTGGCACTCAGCACCAACAGCTGATCGGTACCAATGCGAGCAGCGAGCTGCTCCACACACAACCCCAATACATGTAACCAATCGCGATCGCTATGAATGCTGCGGGTAATACCAGCGCTGAGTAAATGATCGGAGCGCATGCGGCTGATAGCCTCATCCATTTCAGCCGTTGGCATCGCCAGCCCCACCAGCTGAGCAACCCCCGTGAGGTAGTCCTTTTCTGCCTCACTCCAAATGCGCGGGCGATCTCCCTGCGCCGTAATAAACCCCTGCAGCTCACCCTGGTACAAAATCGGCCCGACGAGCAGCGACTGAGCCTTGAGATGAAGCACAAGGCGATTGGCAATGCTGGCCTTGAGCGACCCTTCTAGCTCACCCAGCACCACCAACTCACCGGTACAGAGCGTTTGGTACAGGCTTTGCACATCGCTCACGGGCAGGCTGTTATTGGCTTTGCCCTTCAGCTTGCCAACCCGACACCAAAAATTGCGACCCCTAGATTCCAACCAATAAACACTAGTGGGGACGCCGATAAACTTTTGGGTTTCATCTGCGACCGCTTCCAGTCTGGCATCCAGGCCCGATAGCTTGCCGAGGTCGTTGAGAAGGGTAAGTAAGGGTTTGGCAGGCTGCTTAGTTTTTTGCCGCTGTTCTTCTAAGGCATTTTGGTGGATAGCTTCTGCCAGGGCGTTGTTAATCGCCAGCAGGGTGGAATTTTCTAAAATGCCAGGCGCGACGCCCCAGCGCCGAGACCCCAGCACCACCAGGCCAAAGCAAATACTCTGCCGCTGAATCGGCAAGATAACCGTCCCCTGCAGCTCAAAGGTTTTAGCAATCCGCGCCCAGGCCCCCGCTCTAGTCTCCTCACGAATATCGGCCAGCACCATCGGCTCCTGCTGAACAATAATCTGCTCTAAAAAATCCCCAGGATGCAGCGATAGAGAAGTGTGCGAGAAGCGACGGGGACCGTTGGTAATCACACCGCGCGTATCGAGCTTGTGATTGAAGCGGTCGTAGAGACCAACCCACAGCAGCGAGTAGCCAAACTCAGCTCGAATCGCTTCGAGGGCTTCTTGGATAGATTTTTCAAGGGTTTCTGCTTCCCAAATGGCAGGGAGTACCTGGCTGAGGTCTTGTTTTGTCAGATCGTTTGCGGCGCGGCGATCAGGGCCGTGAAGCGTGGGATTGGCCATGGATGGGGGGAGATAGAGAGAAGAGAGCGCGAAAGTACGTGTAAATGCGGGCAGCAGATGCAATATTTGTAGATTCTTTATACCCGTAGGGTTCCCTTTACAGTCAGTTGACTCAACGGCTTTGCAACAAGTCAGTTGAAGAACTGTCTACACAGGTAGCGGAGTTGATATATTGCTGTTGCGACAAGATTTATGTGATTGATTGAATTGAGGAAAGGGGTTCTTTTGCAACAGCTCTACAGGTCTGGCTTGCGTCCGCTTTTGTTTAATACGTTTGATGCGGACCCAGAAACTGTGCACCGGCAAACGATTGAGCTGTTGAGCTGGCTCGCGGCTGACCCGGCAAAGGGAGCGCTGTTTCACCAGCCGACTCGGTTAGCAGCGCAGGCAGCAATGAAGGGCGCCTTCGAGCTGCGATCGCCAACCCTGCAACAGTCACTCTGGGGCCTTTCCTTCGACAATCCGCTGGGCCTAGCCGCTGGCTTCGACAAAGACGGCACAGCAGCGCGGGCCTGGCCGCTTATGGGCTTCGGCTTTGCCGAACTAGGCACGGTGACCTACCACCCCCAGCCAGGCAACCCAAAACCGAGAATGTTTCGACTGGTAGCAGACCAAGCAGCCCTCAACCGCATGGGCTTTAACAACCAGGGGGCCGCTGCGCTAACCGCGCGGCTCGCCGCCCACTGGCCGCAGGGCACCTATCCGGTGCCGATTGGGATTAACCTAGGCAAGTCAAAAATCACACCTCTTGAAGCAGCAGCTGAGGACTATCGCAAAAGTTTTGAGCTTCTCAAAGCGCAGGGAAGTTATTTTGTGGTGAATGTGTCTTCTCCCAATACGCCTGGGTTGCGATCGCTACAAGCCAAAGAACAACTCGCCCCCATCTTAGAAGCGCTCCAGTCGGCAAACACCGAAAGCAAGCCACTCCTAGTGAAAATCTCACCAGATTTGGCCACTGAAGATATCTGCGAGATTGTTCAGCTCGCGCAAGACTTTGACCTGTCCGGCATTATCGCCACCAATACAACGATTGAGAAAAAAGGACTGCAGACAGAACGCATCAAGGCAACAGGCAAATTATTAGTAGAGGAAGCCGGTGGCATTAGCGGCACACCCGTCACTCAGCGCTCAACAGAGGTCATCCGGCTAATTTACCGGCAAACCAAAGGAACGCTGCCCATTGTGGGTGTCGGAGGCATTTTCACTGCTGACGACGCCTGGGAGAAAATCACCGCTGGCGCCTCACTGCTACAAACTTACACAGGCTGGGTATATGAAGGGCCAACAATGGTGAAAACCCTTCTCAAGGGATTGGTAGATCGGCTGCGATCGCACGACCTGAAAAATATCTCAGAGGCTGTGGGCTTAGCACACCGATAAGCTGCTCAGCAGGAGTAACCGACTGATTTCTAAACGGTTAGGCTGTTTTAAGAAGATGCTTTTCCTACAACAACAATGAGATTGGCTTTTGAAGCTGCTGAGACCGTGGCGACCAAGACTTTGACGACGTAAGTCTGCAGGGCTCACCTGCATAACGAGGTCACAGAGCGAACTAGCACGGCTAAACATCGTCAGGATCGAGACCCAGCGCTTTTAGCTTCTGAGCTAATCTTTCTGCTTTTTCTTGTGCCTGCTGAGCTTCTATTTGGGCCTGCTGAGCTTCTATTTGGGCTTGCTGAGCTTCTATTTGGGCTTGCTGGGCAACTTTCTCAGCAGCTTCCTTCGCCGCACTTTCTGCTGCTTTAGCAAGCACTGCTTTCTCGGTGTCCGTCAGTAGCCAGCTGCCATCTGCATCACACCACCGTAGCCAAGGGCCAACAAGTTCTTCAAAGTAATCATTCCATATCCCCAAACCAATCTTCAGGTCGGAGAGCCAGATAGCAGGCACCTGATCTTTTTGCACCGGCTGTTCTTCGTAGCGTACGCCATTGTGTTTGAAGTATCGGAGCCTGCGTTTATGGCGGCTGTACACGATGTAGTGAGGGACTTTTAAGTATTGTTCATACACGGTGAATTTGTCGGGGGGCGTTTGTTTATTTGCCCGTTCCTCTTCAGTCAGCAGCTTGGGTACGCTGGCTGGATTTTGCTCAAGCATTTTCTCGTCAATGATTCTATCGGCCTCTCCATAGAATCGTCCTAAATCTTGCCTTTCTGTATTTAGAGATAAGAACTCAACGATCACCGTTGGCGATCGCTGCTCTTGCCACACGACATAACTCCTCCGAAGTGGCTCGTTCTCGTCGTACACACGGGATACATCTACAGATAAAAACCAATCTGGGCGTTTGTGCCATCCGGTGTGATTTAGATCGTAGTAAACGTTTAGATCTGTCGCTGTAAATCGATTGCTGGCATCGTAATCTGTCAGCTGCAAGGTTCGACTGAGGAGCTGAGGCTGTAAGCTGTGAAATTCGTCTGGCAAACCGGGTTCATCGGGATACTCGCTAGGCAAATCATACATGGTCGGCAGTGACGATCTAGGATCTGCCAACGGATTTGATTTGCCAGTAAATCGACGGGTCGCAGGAGTCATAGAAAACAGCCTTCGAGACAAGCTTCATGATGAGTCTGTACCACTATGTTACTGGAAAGGCCTCAAACCCACCTATTTCACATAAGTATCTAACCATTTCACCATTTCCCACAGCACGTGACCGACTGCCTCTTTTGAACGATAGCCGTGTTCTTCGAGGGGTAGGCTCACGTAGCGCACGGTTCCCCCCAGTCCTTTTATCGCTTCGTAGAGACGCTCGGTTTGCATTGGATAGGTGCCTGAATTGTTGTCGGCTGCGCCATGTATGAGGAGGAGAGGATGGTTGATTTTGTTGGCGCTGGTGAAAGGAGACATACGGTTGTAAGTGTCGGTGGCTTCCCAGTAGCTGCGCTGTTCCCCTTGGAAGCCGAAGGGAGTCAGGCTGCGATTGTATGCGCCGCTGCGGGCGATGCCTGCGCTAAAGAGATCGGTATGAGCTAGCAGGTTTGCGGTGGTAAATGCGCCGTAGGAATGGCCGCCAATCGCGATCGCACCCCGCTTACTGATTCCTCTACCCACCAAGAAATCCACTGCGGCTTCAGCACTATCAATTAGCTGTTCTATATAGGTATCGTTGGGTTCAGCATCGGCCTCTCCAATGATGGGCATGCTGGCACCTGAGAGTAGCGCATAGCCCTGGGTTAGCAAGAACATGGCCGAGGCACGGCGAGGCCGACCAAAGGTATTTTCGGCGCGAGTGACCTGACTGGCCGTCTCACGACTTTTGTGCTCTTCAGGGTACACCCACAGTAGTGTTGGCAGGGGTCCGTCTTTTTCGATGTCGTGATTTGGGGGGAGATATAGGGTGCCTGAGAGAGGCAGACCATCTGACCGGGTGTAGCGCACAATCTCTTTGTGAATGCCTTTGAACCAGGGAAGCGGATCGCTAAACTCAGTCAGCGTCTGAAGAGATGTGTTCTCTTCCCCGTTCTGCGAACTGCGCGTATGGAGCCAATAGTTGGCCGGCTCTGTTTTGCTTTCTTTGCGGACAATGAACTGCTGAGCCTCCGAATCGAGCACTTTGCCAACTCTTGCAAAGCTATCAGCAGGCGATCGCCAACACCGCTCTTTTTCAACTGTCGCCAGGTTGAATCTGTCGAGAAAAGGGCGAATGCCTTCTGGAGAAGCGCCTCTGCCGTTGAGATAGAGGTCTCCTTTTTTAGAAAGTAACAGGGTTTGCCAGCCGTAGGGGCCTCGGGTCATTACGGGCTCTCCAGGGTGACTGTAAGCATCCTGAAAGTTGCGAGCTTCCAACAGCTGTGGCGGCGTATCTTCGTCAGGAGACAGTTTCCACGTTTTCACCTGGCGAGTGTTGTAAAGCGCTTCGTAGGCTAGGGCAACGCTTCCATTTCCCCATACCAAGCTGTTGAATCGCAGTTGAGATTTCCACAACAGCTGCGGCTCTGCGGTAAAGGGTGCTGGCAACGTATGAATGGCGTCGCGGTAATCACACGCTTTAGTGGCATCGCCACCATCTAGCGCTTCTACCCAGTGAAGGGTCGCTGGCTGATCGGCGCGCCAACCGCTAGAGCGCCGCCCGTCTCGAACAGAGTCAAAATTCATGGGAATCTCTTCTGCCAGCGGCAAGTCTGCCACGGTGTATACAGATTTGCCTTGGCGATTGAGGATGTCTGTGCGCCGAGGGAAGCGAGCCAGGGGCACCTGGTAAGAGAAGGGCCGGTGAATCGTGGTGGTTTTTATCCACTGGCCGTCTGGAGAAGGAGAGATATTGCGAAAGAGAGCAGGGGCAGTGAGGGTAGTTTGCGTGGGCGGCTGTTGTTCTTGCCAAGTGATGTGAACGAGCTTCGAAGCGAGATAGTATTCCAGCAGCGCTTCGTCGTGGGGATTTTTTAGCAGATTGGTGTAGGTACGGGCCGGGGCGGTGCGACCCAGATTCTCTTCGATGATGGGCCCGGGGGGAGTGCTGGGCGCTGCAGGTGGTGGCCCAGCATCGGTGCGCACTTTGCACAGGAGGCTGTTGTCGGGTAGCCAGCGAACCGGACCGCCGCAGGTGGCATTGAGAATAGGGCCAGTGAGCGCGCGGGCTTCGGCTGTTTTGAGGTCGAGCACCCAGAGGCTGAGGCCGCTGACTTCAGCACCAGCAGCGTGGGTGTGGGTAAATGAAAGGTATTGGCCATCGTAGGACCATTGCAAATTGCGAATGCGAGCATCCGCCGGAAGAGAGCGTACTGGCCGGGCCGTTTGCTCATGGCGACGACGCAGGCTGATGCTTCGGTAGTGAGAAGCTTTGGCCGGTTCCCAAGTGCAAGGGTTGATCTGGAGTCCAGCGATCGCAACTTTAGGTTCAGCAAGTTCTCCAATGCTCGGCATGCCCGGCCTCCCCAGCTCCACAATCCAGTCGGCTTGGGGAGAGAAAGCCACTGCCGGAAGCCTCTGGGCATCGAGCATCGCTGAGATGGGCTCAGGAGGAGTTTGCCAAATGGCCTGAGCAGGTTGGGTCATGGTAGATGAGGTAGAGGAAAGTTGAAGCCCAGCTATGAATCCCGGCCTATTCGGTCGGGCTATTCGGTGAAGTCGTCCATCGAAGGGCAGGTGCACACGAGATTGCGATCGCCAAAGGCCTGATCGATACGGTTTACAGCAGGCCAAAACTTGCGATCGCGCGTCCACTCAGTCGGAAAGACACCCACTTCTCGGGAGTAAGGACGATCCCACTGGGCAACCAAGTCAGCCGTCGTGTGCGGCGCGTGCAGTAGCGGACTCTCCTCTGCCTCGACCGCCCCCGACTCGATCTGTTGAATCTCTTCGCGAATAGCAATCATCGCATCGCAGAAGCGGTCTAGCTCGCTGAGCGATTCACTCTCGGTGGGCTCCACCATGATGGTGCCAGCCACCGGCCAAGACATCGTCGGCGGGTGAAAGCCATAGTCGATCATTCGCTTGGCAATGTCGTCCACATTCACATGAGCCGTTTTCTTGAAGCTACGCAAGTCAACGATGCATTCATGAGCCACCAAGCCACCGCTCCCCTTGTACAAAATGTCGTAGTGGCCTGCCAACCGCTTGGCGATGTAGTTGGCACTGAGAATAGCTATTTCACTAGCTCGTCTGAGGCCTGCTGCCCCCATCATCTGAATGTACATCCAGGAGATAGGCAAGATGCTAGCGCTCCCCCACGGCGCGGCAGAAACCGCACCAATAGCCTGCTCACCACCCGTCGCCACGAGGCCATGTCCCGGCAAAAAAGGCACCAAATGTGCGGCCACGCCAATGGGTCCCACACCTGGCCCCCCGCCCCCGTGAGGAATGCAGAAAGTCTTGTGCAGGTTGAGATGGCACACATCTGCGCCAATATCACCCGGACGACACAGGCCTACCTGCGCGTTCATATTCGCGCCATCCATGTACACCTGTCCGCCCCGAGAGTGAACCACCTCACAGACGGTTTTGATGCTCTCTTCAAACACGCCATGGGTAGAGGGATAGGTCACCATCAGCGCTGAAAGATTGTCTTTGTGCTTTTCGGCCTTCACGATGAGGTCTTCGACATCGATATTGCCGTCGCTATCGCATTTGATGGCCACCACCTTCATCCCCGCCATGACCGCGCTGGCAGGGTTGGTACCGTGGGCCGACTGGGGAATTAGGCAAATATTGCGGTGGGCTTCGCCTCGGGCCGCGTGATACTGACGAATCACCAGCAGCCCGGTGTACTCTCCCTGCGAGCCAGCATTGGGCTGGAGGGAGATACCTGCAAAACCCGTAATTTCGGCCAGCCAAGTTTCCAGCTGGTCAAAAAGGCGCTGATAGCCCTTGGTTTGCGTTTCGGGCGCAAACGGATGGATCTGTCCGAAGGTGGGCCAAGTGATAGGCACCATCTCAGCGGTGGCATTGAGCTTCATGGTGCACGAGCCCAGCGGAATCATAGCGTCAGCCAGGGAGAGATCCTTCTTTTGCAGGCTGTAGAGGTAGCGCAGCAGCTCTGTTTCGCTGTGGTACTGATTGAAAACAGGATGAGTGAGATAGGGCGAAATCCGACTGAGCGAAGCAGGCAGTGGGGTTGGCTGGAGCGATTCTAGGGTGGGAACGGGCCGCTCACCAGCGAAAATAGCCAGCAGCGTCAAGACTTGCTCTGGGCCGGTAGTTTCATCAAGCGAGATACCAAGGGTTTGAGTAGGCGCAGTGGCATTGATAGTACGCAAATTAATCTGCTGTTCAGCGGCGCGGGCCATGATGTCTGCAGTGCGATCGCCCGTTTCAACCGTGAGCGTATCAAACACAGGCTCGCTGCCCAGCGCATATCCCAACTTTTGAAGCCCGCTAGCAAGCGCTGACGTAAGCTGCTGAATTCTGCTAGCAATGCCTTTGAGGCCTGTTGGGCCGTGGTAAACAGCGTAGGTGCTCGCGATGATCGCCAGCAGCACCTGCGCCGTACAGATATTGCTCGTGGCGGAGTCGCGGCGGATGTGCTGCTCGCGCGTCTGCAGCGCTAGTCGTAGAGCAGGCTTGCCCTTGCTATCTTTGGAAAGGCCGACTAGGCGACCGGGTAGCTTGCGGGCGTAGGTCTGCTTAGTCGCAAAGTAGGCCGCATGGGGACCGCCGTAACCCAGCGGCACCCCGAAGCGTTGGGTATTGCCGACGGCGATATCTGCGCCAAATTCGCCGGGTGGCTTTAGCAGCGTGAGGCTGAGCAAGTCGGCAGCGACAGTCACGATGGCTCCAGCCGCATGGGCATTGTCAATAAAGGCGGTGTAGTCGTAAATGGCACCGTCTGTAGCCGGATACTGCAGCAGCGCACCAAAGAAAGGGCCTGCTTCACTATCGCTGGCCTGCGCAAAATCGACTTCCCGGTGGTCACCGACGACAATTTCGATGCCGAGGGGCTGCGATCGCGTCCTAATCACCTCAATCGTCTGCGGATGGCAAGCCGACGACACCCAGAAGCGTTTGGCAGCCTTGGCGGCCTTATTTTTGCAGACGCCGTAGCTCATACTCATCGCCTCAGCCGCCGCAGTGCCCTCATCTAGCAAAGAAGCATTGGCAATTTCCAGCCCGGTCAAATCGGTGACCATGGTCTGATAGTTCAGCAAGGCCTCTAGGCGACCTTGAGAAATTTCCGGCTGGTAGGGCGTGTATTGGGTGTACCAACCAGGATTTTCTAAAATGTTTCGCTGAATCACGGGCGGGGTAATGCAGCTGTGATAGCCCAGCCCGATGTAGCTACGGTAGACCTGGTTTTGAGCGGCAATCTTAGCAATTTTTTCCAATGCCTCAGCTTCGCTCAGGGCAGACTCAACCGCCAGCGGCTGGTCTAAGCGAATACCCGCAGGCACCGCTGCGGTAATCAGCTCGTCCATACTGTCAAAGCCCAGCACCGAGAGCATCTTGTCGATCTCTTGTACCGAGGGTCCGAAGTGACGGTCAGCGAAATGATCGCCCGCCAGCGCACTGACCCAATCACTCTTCTTGTCAGCCACTGCAGTTGAGATGGATTCCGTCGTTGAAGCGATCGCTTCAGCAGATGACGCGGTAGAAGCAGCAGGTGAGTCGTAGGACATAGTTATAAACGGTTCAGTCGCCAATGATTTTAGTAATACTAGACTCAATATTAAGATAAGTTGCAGTAATCGACCTATCTATGGCTTGCCCGCTGTCCTATCACAAAAGCTCAACTCAAGCGTTCAGCTCAGTAGCACCCGACACCGAACCACTCAATCGCGACTCAAAATCGCAGCTCGAATCGTGAATCGATGGGTTGTTTACGCTCAGCTTAGTCTTGATAGACCTTTTCTTTACTCTTCGGCCTCTTCGCCGTCTTCACCCTCCACCTGATCCTGATAATCGTCTGCCGAGAGCGCGTCATCTAGCGTAGAGAGATCGTCAGATTTTACTTTGATCAGCCAACCGCTGCCGTAGGGCTCATCCGCAATATCTTCAGGGGAGGTAATCAGGGCTTCATTGATGGCTAAAACCTCACCCGAAACAGGCGCTTTGAGATCTTCAACGGCCTTCACAGATTCGATAGTGCCAAATGTTTCACCGGCTTCGACGGCATCTCCGACTTCAGGGAGTTCCAAAAAAACGATGTCACCCATCTGATCGACGGCAAATTCGGTAATGCCTACGGTGACTGTTTCGTTGTCTTCGACACGCGCGTATTCGTGGCTGTCTAGATACTTCAGGTCGTCGGGATAATCAAATGCCATGGTGCTTGCTAGAAGAGATGAAGAGTTGAATTCATAGTAGGGCTACATGGGTGTTTTATCTTATTTTGTGGCTTTGTAAAAGGGGCGTTTTACGATGGTTGCAGGCAAGACTTTGTTACGGATAGCCACTTCGACGGTATTGCCAACTTTGGCAAGGGCGGGCGGCACGTATCCCAGCGCGATAGGGTAGCCCAAAGTCGGGGAGAGCGTACCGCTCGTAATGATGCCCACCGTCTCTCCTTCATGGAGAATGGGGTAGTCGTGTCGAGCAATGTTACGACCTTCAAGGGTTAGCCCCACAAGGCGGCGGGCTGGGCCTTCTGCTTTCTGCTTTTCGAGGATGGCGCGACCTACGAAGTCTTCTGGCTTGTCGAGGTGCACCAGCCAGCTAAGCCCCGCCTCAATAGGGCTCACGGTGTCATCAATATCTTGACCGTAGAGGGCCATGGCCGCTTCTAGCCGGAGGGTATCGCGAGCGCCCAGCCCACAAGGTACGACGCCCAGGTCCATCAGCTTTTGCCAAACCTCCGGCGCAGCGGCAGCTGGCAGCATCACTTCAAAGCCATCTTCGCCGGTGTAGCCAGTACGGGCCAAAAAAGCCGGATGCGACAGCACGGTCCCGATACGATGCCCATAGCGAGGAATAGTCTGCAGATCGACCTGCGGGCACAGCTGCTGCAGGGTGGCCGTCGCGGTAGGTCCCTGAACCGCGATGAGGGCTTGCTCGGCTGAGTGATCGGTCAGGGTGAGGGTATCTGGGAGGTGCGATCGCAGCCAGCTAAAATCTTTTTCAGTGGTGGCAGCGTTCACGATGAGGGTGACGCGTTCGTCTGCTGACTCCGCGTTCGTCTGGCCCTGGTGGTACACGATGAGATCGTCAATGATGCCACCTTTTTCGTTGAGTAGGACGGTGTACTGCGCTTTTCCTGGAGTCAGCCGCGATAGGTCGGAGGGCACTAGGCGCTGCAATTGCGCGATCGCATCTGGCCCGGTCAGTGTGAACTTGCCCATATGAGAAATATCGAAAGCGCCAGCGGATTCTCTCACCGCCTGGTGTTCCTGACGAATACCGCTAAACTGCACGGGCATTTCCCAGCCGGAGAAGGGGACCATCCTTGCTTTTTGCTGCAGACAGGCAGCATACAAGGGGGTGCGCAGCAGAGTAGTCATAGACGTCTTCTCGGGGGGTACGTTAAATAAGCCTGAAATAATTGGCCTAGCAGAATTCTACTAGGTCTCCAGATGTGAGCGCCTTAAAGCAGCTTTCTAAAGACTTGTTTTTGCAATAGATATTGGGAGCCTACGGAAAAATAGTGACGAGCGATGAGCCTTTCTTGGGTAGACGCAGTGCGGCGGGTAGCTGGTTAGAGACCTTTCAAGGACTGATGGGAACTCGGTCGCACAAGCCGAGTTTTGTCGTGTTTGATGTGGGTCAGAGTGGCTGCATGGTGCTTGCAAGGTGGTTTGCAGCTCACCAAAAAATCACGTTCCAAGAAAATATCTTGCGGCAGC
>JBCBIK010000077.1:0-22186 GCA_038524545.1 Cyanobacteria bacterium J06623_4
CTGTCTTGAGGCGGGTTGCGATCGCTGTCATCCACCCTCTAGTGCTACGAATGGGGCGAGGCCGCGCGAGATTTTTTGGCGAGGTACTGCTGATGATCGTCGGTCGCTAGCCAGTAGTCGCTGTCAGGCTTGATTTCGGTGACGATGGGATTGGGGTAGGTCGCGCTTTCGTCGAGGGTTGCCTTTGAGGCTTTGGCTGCGATCGCCTGCTCAGGTGTGTGATAAAAAATCACGGAGCGATACTGTTCTCCCCGATCTGGGCCTTGGCGATTGAGGGTGGTGGGGTCGTGACACTGCCAGAAAACACCCAGCAGTGCTTCGTAGCTGACAATGGCCGGGTCGTACTGTAGCTGGGCAACTTCTGCGTGGCCCGTAATGCGGGATAAGACGTCTAGATAGCTAGGGTTGGCGAAGTGGCCTCCCATGTAGCCGACGGAGGTGTGGACGATGCCTGCAAGCGGGCGGAAAGCTTCTTCGGTGTGCCAGAAGCAGCCTGCTCCAAAGGTTGCTAGCTGTAAATGGGACTGTCTTTGGGGTGTCATATTGATGACTTCAATGCTTTGAGCCGTCTGTAACTGCCATCTGTAATGTACGGGAAATTTGCGTATGTTGATGGGCGGGTGTGTATTCGCAACTGGAGAAGGATCGTTGCAAACGCGGATGGCACTCGCTTTTGTTGCGCACTAGATTGTGTGGAGAAGGCGTAAAACTAGGGAAATTCACGCTGGTCACGGGTTGAGCTTGCAAAATTGCTCAAAAGGGATTTATTCCAACGCTGCGTAGTATGTTTTCCGTCTGTTATCTTCCTTCGATAAACTTTGCCACTATTTTTTGGGCGCAGGCCCCCGAATCGTTACTCCTCACTTGCTTGGTGAGCGGTGTGCCTGCTGTCTTATTTCCTGAATTTTTTGCTCACTGCTTATTCCTGAAGCTTTTCAGTCACCGTAAGCGCTGACATCGCAACTCGACAGAGGCTGTAGTGCTCTCTGCAGATGTGCTGGTCGTAGGTAGATGCCTGCGATCCACTTTGTCAGCGCACTTGTCAGCGCGTTTGTCAGCGCAAGCGTTGTCTGCAATATCTACCTGCAATATTTAGGAGCATTTCTGATGGGAAAGACTGCCGTATGGGGTCTGGTGCTGATCGGACTGTTGATGGTCGGTTGCGATAAGGGCGATCGCACTTCGAATAGCGGTCATCATCGCCTTACGACAGGTGAAACGACTGAGGAAACGGACAGTCGCTGCGCCCCTTTGCGGGAGGCTTTCTCGGAGCTGCTGACTCTGACGAATCAGGCGAGAGCAGCGGTGGAGGCGCCCCCATTACGGTTTTCTTTTCAGCTGGGGCAGTCTGCGCAGCGCTACGCAGAAGATTTGGCTGTGCAAGATTTCTTTTCTCATGAGGGAAAGGACGGATCGACCTATCTCTCGCGAATTGGGGCGACGAATTATACGGCGGCAGCCGCCGGTGAGAACTTGATCGCGGGCTATGAAACGGCAGCTCAGGCTTTTGATGGCTGGATGAATAGTGAGGCGCACCGCAAGAATCTGTTGAACGAGGGCTTTAGTGAGGTGGGGTTTGGTGTATTTGATACGACGGGAGAGTCTACTTATGGTCGCTATTGGGTTCAGCATTTGGGCAGGCCGGAGGCAGGTCCTAGTGCGGGGGGTATCTACGTTCCAGAACGCTGCGGTTGGCCGGTGGCCGGTGCAGAGGCTGATTTGGCGCAGGGCCTACGGGCTACAGTGCCTGTCAATGTATTGGCAGCTGGTGTGGCTGGTATTGTCCATGGCGCCGAGACTAGCGCAGAATCTGTGCCTGAACCGGCTCTAATCTTTGGGTTGTTTGCCCTGACGGGGTTGCTGTGGCGCGAGCAAAGGCTGGCTGCGAGGCAGAAAGGACCGGTGAAAAAATAGCTGGTTTTTGGCGCTGACGTTTTTGTTCTTTAAAGCTGGCGCTCTTCGACGAGCATGCGCCGGTATGAGAGCCAGCCAACGGCAACCATGGCGATCGCAAAGACCATCAAAAACCAGAAATGGGTTCCGTTTTCACCAAGGGGGCGCTCCGTGTCGAGCAGGGCGAGGCTGAGCGCTTCGGTCATGTGGTAAATCGGGTTGAATTTGGCAATGTCTAGCAGAGAGTCTGGAAAGAGTGAAATCGGTAAAAATGCGCCGCCGAGAACCATCAGCGGTACGCCAAAAGCAGCTATCAGGGCGCTGACATCTTCGGTGCGACGGGCGAACTGGGTGCCCAGCATGAAGCCAAGACCGACGTAGGACAGAATGCTGAGCCAAATAATTAGCAGAGACAGGGGCCAGGCGGCACCGGTGAAGTTGGCGCCTGCAAAAGCTGCGATCGCAAATATCACTAGCGTCTGCCCAATGCCAATCACGCTATGGGCCAAGAAGATACCCAGAAAATAAGAAACTCCGCTCAAAGGAGACAAAAACAGCCGCTTCAGCGTTTGCTGCTCCCGCTCGGAAACTACAGTGGCCACGCCGCCGCCCAAGCAGCTAAAAAACAGTGCTGCACCCACTAAAGTCGGTGGGGCGGCCACTTCAAAGGCTGTGCTTACAGTGGTGTCTGCCCGCTCAGCGGTAATGAGCCCGTTGAGCATGAGAATGAGCGCCGGGAAAATCAGCCATGAAATGAGGCTGCGCTGTCTTCTAAACAGTTCGGTCAGGATACGACGGGCAACCGCCCAACTCTCTCGCCAGTATTTCGTAAGGCTAATGGCCGTCATTTTCGTCCCTGGTTTTGTGGGCTTGAGCGCTATAAACTTGAGATTGCCCTTTAGCTCTATAAGTTTTATGTCGCTGCGCCGCACGATTTTAGCACGCTGGATATTGAGTGCGTGTTTTGCGAGCTTACTTTGCATTCTGACCACGCTGTCCCCATGGATACCAGCTGCCCACGCTTTGGGTGGACCGCAACCAGACCTCGACCAGCCTGCTCCAGAATTTACGCTACCTAGCAACAGCGGCGATGGAGAAGTCGCACTGACCGATTACTTGGGTCAGTGGGTGGTGCTGTATTTTTACCCGCGTGACTTTACCCCTGGCTGTACCCTTGAAGCCCAGCGCTTTCAGCGTGACCTACCCGAGTACCAGACACGCAACGCGCAGATTATTGGTGTCAGCGCAGACGATGTGGCCTCTCACGAAGCGTTTTGCGATTCGGAGGGGTTGGTTTTTCCGCTGCTGGCGGATGTGGATGGTGGGGTGAGCCGGGCCTATGGCTCATGGATGAAGCCAATGTCGATGCGACACACTTATTTAATTGATCCGCAGGGGATCTTGAGAGAGCGATTTTTGGGGGTGAGACCGGCTATTCACAGTCAGGAAGTGCTGGCCCGCCTCGATCAGCTCCGTGATAGCTGAGTACGCTCTAAAATTGAGGCCGGCCATTCACGGCAGAACCGCTAGACTGTAATTAATTAGACTGCTACTGACTAAACGCATACAAAATCTACGACTGGGAGATTGAATTAAGATGGCCACGCTGGCTTTGACTGAACCCAATGTTGAGAAAGTGCTCGACGAACTGCGCCCTTACCTAATGGCTGATGGCGGCAATGTTGAGCTGGTTGAACTCGACGGCCCGATTGTGAAGCTACGCTTGCAGGGTGCCTGCGGCAGCTGCCCAAGCTCGGCGATGACCCTACGGATGGGCATCGAGCGCCGCCTACGGGAATTTATCCCGGAGATTGCTGAAATTCAGCAGGTAACGTAGGCCGACCTCAATACTGAATTAAGCGAATATTATCTATTGGGACGGCGGAGTACTGGCTCTGACCGTCCCTTTGGCTGTTAACCTTAGCTATTGAGGGCGAGCGAAGGCTAAGTAAAGTTTGCACTTGACCTCATGGCCCTGAGTGAGGGGCTCTGACGTGAGACGCCTGTATGGCGTCGTCGACCCGAAGATAAGGAACAAGTTCGTGCTGGATATTAAGCAAATTCGTAATCAAACTGAGCAGGTGCAGTCGGCGTTGGCCCGGCGGGGCGAGTACGATTTAAGTCCTTTGCTACAGCTAGATGCTGAGCAGCGAGAAATTGAGAAAACCCGTTCTGAACTGCAGGCTCGCAGTAATGAGGTAGGCAAGTCTGTTGGCCAAAAGATTCGCGATGGCGCAGACCCTAAGAGCGATGAGGTGAAGGCGCTGCGTGAAGAGGGCAATAAAGTTAAGCATGAGATTGGCGAGCTAGAGCCCAAAGAGCGTGAGCTGAAGGCCAAACTAGAGAGCCTGTTGTTGCAGCTGCCAAACTTGCCGAGTGAGACAACACCTGATGGCAAGAGTGAGGATGACAATATTGAGGTGCGGCGCTGGGGCGATGAGCTGATTCCAGCGGCGGATGGTCGGCTGCCACACTACGAGATTGGCGAAAAGCTGGGCATTATGAACTTTGAGCGCTCTGTGAAAATTGCGCAGAGTCGCTTTGTGACGTTGGTGGGGTCGGGGGCGGCGCTGGAGCGATCGCTGATTTCGTTTATGCTGGCGCGGCACACGGGGGTAGGCTACACCGAAGTGCTGCCGCCAATTTTGGTGAATTCGGCGTCGATGCAGGGGTCTGGGCAGCTGCCGAAGTTTGCGGAAGATGGCTTTAAGTGCGATCGCGATGACTTATGGCTAACACCGACCGCTGAAGTGCCCCTGACAAACCTGCACCGTGACGAAGTGCTCAGCGCCGAACAGCTACCGATTCACTACTGCGCCTACACGCCTTGCTTCCGTCGGGAAGCGGGCAGCTATGGCCGAGACACCCGCGGGCTGATTCGCCTGCATCAGTTCAACAAGGTCGAGATGTACAAGTTTGTGCATCCTGAGCGCTCCTTTGACGCGCTCGAAGCGATGACTGCAGACGCTGAAGATATTTTGCAGCAGCTCAAACTACCCTACCGCGTGCTGGAGCTGTGCTCTGGCGACCTGGGCTTTGGCGCGACTAAAACCTACGACCTAGAAGTTTGGTTGCCTTCCGCTGGAAAATATCGAGAAATTTCGAGCTGTTCAAACTGTGTGGATTTTCAGGGGCGCCGGGCCAATATTCGCTTCAAAGAAGCTGGCAAAAAGGGCACTCAGTTTGTCCATACGCTCAACGGGTCGGGCCTGGCAATCGGACGGACGATGGCGGCTATTTTGGAAAACTATCAGCAGTCGGATGGGTCGGTGAAGGTGCCTGAGGTGTTGCAGCCGTATATGGGGACTGACGTGATTCGCTCCCAACACACTTCTGTCTAGAACTGTACAATAATAAAAGTTAACCAAAAGACACGCTGCTATGAATGTATTGGTCGTTATTGGAGTGCTTGCGCTCCTTATATTTGTTCATGAACTCGGCCATTTCATGGCGGCTCGGCTCCAAGGCATTCACGTCAACCGGTTTTCAATTGGCTTTGGCCCCATCCTTTGGAAATATCAGGGAACGCAGACAGAGTACGCACTGCGAGCCATCCCCCTAGGCGGCTTTGTTGGCTTTCCTGACGATGACCCAGAGAGCGCTATCCCACCGGAAGATCCTGACCTATTGCGCAACCGTCCCGTTTTGGATAGGGCAATTGTGATCAGCGCTGGTGTGATCGCCAATATGCTGTTTGCCTATCTGGTATTTGTCATACAGTTTGGCAGTATTGGCGTGCCGGAGAGCTTTGAGCTGAAGCCGGGCGTCTTTGTGCCTGAGGTGATGCCAAACACCCCCGCAGAAGTTGCCGGTATCAAGGCGGGCGATGTTATCCTCGCTGTCGATAACACTGTGCTCGACAGTGAAGTCGATGCCCAGCAGGAGCTGATCAAGATTATTCAGGGAAGTGCCGACCAGCCGGTTGATCTGACGCTTCAGCGGTTTGACCGAGAGCTGACGGTGACGGTGACGCCCCGGATTCCGGCGTCTGGGTCTGACGCGGTAATTGGCGTAGCGCTGCAGCCCAATGGCACATTTTCCTACCGGCCTGCCAAAAGTCCCATTGAAGTGCTGACGGTTGCTGCTCAGGAGTTTCAAATGAAGACCCTGCTGGTGGCTAAGGGTATGGCTGCACTGGTGACTGACTTCTCTTCGATGGCTGGTAACGTGGGTAGCCCGGTGAAGATCGTGGAGCAGGGGGCCGGACTCGCTAAGACCGATGGCAAGAGTCTCTTCCCCTTTGCTGCCATCATCAGTATTAACCTGGCGATTATCAACATTCTTCCGTTGCCTGCGCTGGACGGCGGACAGCTTGCCTTTTTATTGATTGAGGCGCTGCGCGGGAAGCCGCTGCCCATGCGACTGCAGGAAAGTGTGATGCAAACAGGCATTTTCTTGCTGCTGGGTCTGGGTATCTTTTTGATTATTCGAGATACAACCCAGCTGGAAGTCTTGCAAAATCTACGTCAGTAAAATTGCAGGATTGGGCAAGGCCGCTCTGACACGACTAGGACGCTTAAACGCTTAGAACGCTGCGCTATTTGAACACACTGTGAGTGCTTACAAAGGGCCGAGTAAGGCCAATGATTATGAGGCTATTCCCCTGCCCCTGCCGGGACTGCCACCACCCCCTCAGAGACCTTTTCAAAAGCTGGTCAAAAAGGCGAGAGCGCTGGAATACCTGGCCCGGCTGAAGTTGATTTATCCAAATGCACCTTGTTCTTTGGATTTTGATTCGCCGGTGCAGTTGATGGTGGCGACCATGCTGGCTGCTCAGTGTACAGATGCGCGGGTAAACAAAGTGACGCCTGCTTTGTTTGAGCGCTTTCCTGACGCGGCGGCAATGGCGGGCGCAGATCTTCTAGAGCTGGAGGAGCTGGTGCGCTCGACGGGGTTCTATCGCAACAAGGCGAAGAATATACAGGCGGCGGCGCAGCGCATTATGACTGACTTTGGCGGAGAGGTGCCCCGCACGATGGCGGAGCTGACCTCGTTGCCGGGCGTGGCCCGGAAAACGGCTAATGTGGTGCTGGCCCATGCGTTTGATATCCATGAAGGGGTGACAGTGGATACGCACGTGAAGCGCATCTCTGGGCGGATGGGTCTCACCAAGCATACTGAGCCTGTGAAAATAGAGCAGGATTTGATGAAGCTCTTGCCCCGTGAAGATTGGGAGAACTGGTCGATTCGACTGGTGTACCACGGGCGGGTTGTTTGTAGCGCTCGCAGTCCGCAGTGCATGCGTTGCGATTTGCTTGATATTTGCCCAGGCGCTGCCAAAATTCAGAAAGCGGCTGAAAAAGCTGCGAAGCTGGCCGCAAAGGCAAAGACCGGCAAAGGTAAGGCTGCGAAAACCAGAGCTACTAAAGGTACGCGTAAGCAGAAAGCAGCTTCTCGATGAGGACCTACTGAAATGTTCGTCAAGGGTAAGATTGTTCTTCTAAGAATGTCTTTCGATGATGTTGACATTTTTGGTTTACAAAAGCTGTTTGTGCCGATATCATTAAAGACTGTGAAATTAATATCTATTTGACTTTGCCTCATGGCTAAAAAAAGCATGGTTGCGCGCCAAAAGAAGCGCGAAAAACTCGTAGAAAAGTACGCAGCAAAGCGTGAAGCGCTGCTCAAAGAATTTGATGAAGCGCCAAACCAAGCTCAAAAACTAGCCATTCACCGCAAAATTCAGCAGCTGCCTCGCAACAGCGCACCCACTCGACTCAAGAATCGCTGCTGGAAGACGGGTCGTCCCCGTGGTTATTACCGCGACTTTGGCCTCTGTCGCAACGCACTGCGCGATATGGCTCACCAAGGCCTGCTCCCCGGCGTTGTGAAGTCTAGCTGGTAATCATTTCTTTGAGATAGCGGCTATCTTTAGCAGCTTAATGATTTATATATCTACAAAACGAAAGAGGACCTACTGAAGTAGTAGGTCCTCTTTCGTTTTGCAAACTGATCTCTCTAAAGAGGGTGATTCCATGAGAGAGGCCCGTTCGCTGGCTAATTGCCACAGCAGCGCTCGATACCTAGGCTGTCGAGAAGTAGGTCGCCAACTGCATTGGCAACTGCAAACTCACTGTAGAAGCTTTTCGAAAAGTCGTATCCTTGCATCTCAGTGAGGACGGCTAGGACCAACGCGTTCAGATTGTTTTCGCCTTCCATGCGCTGTCTAACAAATACCTGGGAAGCCCGGGCCGCGATGTGCTCATTGACCGTTTCGGGCAGGAATTCTTCATCGAGCCATTTGTGTAGGGTCGACTTCAGCCACTGCCCTTCTTTGGTGGCATCTTGCGGCGGTGGTAGCTCAATCGATTCGATAGGAGCGGGCGCTTTCTCTTGCGAATCAGACATGTGGAGGGTGGGTGCTTTTATTCGGTACTTTTATTTGGTTTTGGTGGCTTGCGATCGCATTACATATAGGCATAGCTAGATACATCACGAACAGAAGATTAGCCATTATGTAGTGTTAGCGTTCATACATTCAGGGAATCCTTGTTATCTAAGATTCAGCTTGCCTGGGCTGCTTTAAGTACTTGCTAACGCTTTTCTAACCTTTCTGAATTGCTGATCGTCTTTAATCGCGAGTAGATTTCTGTTCTGCTATTGTGCGCTGGGCTGATTGATAGGCTGTTTTATACAAAGAGGCTCATTGTCGATATTTTGCCTGAATTCGATGTCGATTAGAGCATAAAAAAACAGCGGTGGCTGACTTGGCAAAAGTTGTCATTACTTTACCTGTCTTCGTGGTTTGAGCGCTAGTTTGAGCGCAAGATAATGAGACCATTGTATCGAATGTAGTCCGTGATTAGAGGTACCCCTCTAGAAGGAGAACGGCTCAGAATTCTTTTTTATGTGTTACTCCGTTCCTCAGATTTTGCAGTGCTACGCGCAGGGTTACTTTTTGATGGCTGAGGAGGATGGCCAGACACTCAGCTGGTATTCGAGTAGCCGACGTGCCCTCATTCCGCTAGATGACCGATTTCGCTATCCGAAGTCACTACGCCGTGCCCTAAACCAAAGGCGATTTACCCCGACGATTAATCGTGATTTTGAAGGGGTGCTGGAAGGCTGCGCTGACCGTGAGACGACCTGGATCTCCGAGCAGCTGAAGGAGGTGTACCGGCGGCTGCATCGGGCTGGCTATGCCCATAGCTTTGAGACTTGGCAGGGCGATGAGCTGGCGGGTGGGTTCCTAGGGCTATCGATTGGGGGTGTGTTTGTGGGGGAGTCGATGTTTTATCGCATTCCTGAGGGCTCCAAGGCGGCTATGGTGATGCTTGTCGAGCATTTGCGATCGCGCCATTTCAAGCTTTTTGATGCTCAGATTATCAATCCCCATCTCAAGCGATTTGGTGCTTACGAAGTTGATAAAGAGACTTATGAGGCGATGCTGTACGACGCGATTCAGACGCCCTGTCAGTTCGTATGAACTCTCTCATATATGGATATATATGGAACCCTCTCGTATAAGTGCCTTCTATTCTTCGATTCGGGTGAGCAATACCGGACAGTTGGCGTATACCCTGACGTAGTCGGAGAGGGAGCCGCCTAGGAGCCTGTCGAGGTCTGGCATGCCTTTGGCGATGGTAGGTCGCCGGTCGGGGGAGCCGAGAATGAGTAAGTTGATGTTGAGCGAGTCGACCAGTTCGCAAATCCGCTGGCCTGGCTTACCTTCGGGGGCTAGGCAGCGATAGTTGATTCCCATCCGACGGACTTTGGTGACGGCGTCGGAGAGGACGGGGTCTTTTTCGGGGTCTTGGCGAATGGTGTCCTCTAGGCGACCGCTGAGCTTGGAAATGGTGTGCACAAGGATTAGCTCGCTGCCTTCTATGTCTCTAGCAAGGTCAATGGCGACATTGAGGCTGTCTTGCCCGGAGTCGGATTTGTCGATGGCGACCAGGATGCGCTTGATAGGGCGGATGGCGTACAGGTCATCTTTGACTAAGAGCATGGGCCGAGACGACAGCTGAAAGACGTATTGACTGACGGAGTTGCCAATGATGGCTTTGAGGCCCTGGAGGCCGCGCGACCCCATGATGATGAGGTCGGATTCGATTTCATCGGCTACTTTGCTGACCACCGTTTTGGGATCGCCTTCTCTGAGAATGGCATTGACATGGGACGGCTCAAGGTCGAGTTCGGTGACGGCTTCTGCGAGGGTTTTGCCGCCTTGTTCCCACTTTTCGGCCATGGCTGCTGCTGAGCGCTGGGGCGGCACCACGTGCAAAATGGTCAGGCGCGATCGCTCGATTCTGGGGAGCTGCATTAGCGCTTTCATCATGTCGCGAGTGTTACCCGTACCGGCATCGGCTAGCAAAATATTTTCAATCATGATGAAAGGCTCCACTTTATCTGAAGTGTGTTGAAAGGGGGATTTGCGATGTTGTGGGCAAACCCTCCGCGGTTTACGGCGGCGGTTTACGGCGGCGGTTTGCGGCAGCGGTTTAGCCGCAACGGTTTAACGCCACTGTTTAAACAGTAGAAACAAACCTGTGATCTATGAGACAGTTCGAAACAAACTTAAACCATTTGAACCCCTAAACCCGCCGTGGCAAATCGCTCCTTTTCATCAGATTCTCAAGCATCCTCGTCTCGAGCTTCCAGCTTTCAATCCCATACCCCCGAAGATACCTATGTTTGGTTTGAGTATCCCGTGCGGGTGCAGCCACACCACACAGACTATGGCGGGGTGGTGTGGCATGGCACCTACATCACCTGGATGGAGTCTGCCCGGGTGGAGTGCCTGCGAGCGGTGGGCTATCCCTTTGAGCGGCTGGTGACGCTGGGCTACGACTTGCCGGTGGTGGCGCTAGATATTCGGTACCGACAGCCGCTGACGCTGGGGATGGCGGCCATCGTCAAGGTGCGCTTGATGCCGGTCAAAGGGATTCGCCTGAACTGGTGCTATGAAATTGTCACGGCTGGTGATAACCCAACATTATGCGTGACTGGTTTAGTGACGCTGGTCACCGTGGATGGGCGCGATCGCAAAGTTGTGCGCAGGCTGCCCGGTGAAGTGACATCGCTGATCAAAGCAATCGAGACCTATTTTGAACTAGCGGGAGAATCTACGTAATTTTTACTAGAAGCTGCTGAAATTCTTGTCGTGAAATCGATCCCGCCTCTCTTAAGAAGAATAAAATGTCAGAATCGCCATAAATTTACAACTCTTAGTGTGGCAGCGTTATTCTCCACAGGCTTTCCACAGGTTTTCCACAAGTTTCCCCTGAGTTTTCCACAAGCTAGAACGTGGTTCGGTGGTTCTATCAACTTCTGTGGATTGTTGAGATCGGCTAGAAAATGGGTATGATCACAACCTTCATGTAAAGCTATGTAACAAAAAAGGGGTTGAAAGCCTACTTTTAGAGAAGCCTAAATCTTTATTAAACGAACAGTGCCCGATGGGGTCCGTTGCTATTTCTAAAACCATGCTCCACAATGAAAAACACATTAATCGAGCGCCTCATTTCGCTAGCAGGATTTGTTCTTTAGGTAGAACCTTTCTAAGCAAACGAGCCGTGACGATTTTTGCTGTAAACAAGTCAAGTGGAAGGAGCCTTCGTGGTGCAGCAATCCGTTAGTTTGTCCGTTGAAATTCCTGAAGAACTACATGCCTCCGTACAGCACTATTTGGATGTCCACTCTGGGTGGAGCCAAGATCGATTGTTTTGTGCGGCGATATCGTTATTCTTGATGCAAAACGGCGTAACTCATCGGCAGGTGAGTCGTATTTACTTAGATAGTTTGTTTGGGCAGCAGCCGGAAAACAACAGAGAGATGATCCAGTTAAACGCTTAGTGCGCTGTGATCGTTGTCACGCGCGCCGCGTTGAACATGTTTTTATGAGTGCAGCACGAGTCAAAATCTTTAGGACCTGAAAAGCGTCATGTCATATCTTCTTTTAATTATTTCAATGATATCCGTCACTACGTTAAAGAACCATTCCGTTAAATTTCTAGTATGACTTTATTCCTAACAGCAGTTGCTGTGTAAATAAGCGCTTTGTTGATAGCTGTTTACGATGATAAAGCGATAAAAGCATTAACAAACTAAGTGCATTTTTAGACCAGATTTGGGTCTGCATTGTCGAATTTTTGAGTATTAGCTTTCTACGGTCAATCCTGAAAAATTCGAATATTACTGATAGAAAAGAAATCCGCTGGACAGGCATGATGAATGCATTTGTCCAGCGAATTTCTTTTATAGATATCTGCCTGGTTGATTCAGGTGAAACGAGTGAGCCTATCTGGGCAAATCTATCTGAGCGCGGTTTATTTGAGCGTAGTTTATTTGAGCGTAGTCTATTTGAGTGTGGGCTTTATTTGCCAATGGCTTTGACTAGGCCAATGCCGCTGAAGTAGAGAAATAGGACCGCGCCACCGAGCAGGCTCTGGGTGATAGGGTCTGTAGAGGGTGTGAGGACCGCGCCTAAGATAGCGGCACCCAAGAGAACGTATCTCCAGCCGGAGAGCATTTGGTCTGAGCCCACAATGCCTAGTAGACCCAGCAGTAGCTGAATAACCGGAATCTGGAAGGCAAGCCCGGTGCTGAATAACAGCAACAGTACAAATTCGAAATAGCGGTCAATTGACCACATTTGCTCGACGACATCTGCGCCGTAGTTAATAAAAAAGTTGAGGGCTGCGGGGACTAGAGCAATGTAGGCAAAGGCAAGCCCAGCAAAGAAAAGGACGCTAGAGCCGATGACCACCGGTGCAATTAGCCGCCGTTCTCTGCGGGTGAGGCCTGGCAGTACGAACTGAATAATTTGGTACAGGATGAACGGGCTCGCAATTAGAATGCCGCTGTATCCTGCAACCTTGAGAGAAACAAAAAAGTACTCGCCTGGGGAAAGCTGTAAAAATTTAGCGCCCTGGGCGGGAATCTCTAGCAGCTCAACAATTTGCCTGACGCCTGCAAAGCAGCCAATGACGCCAATGAAGACCGCAATTAGCGCGTAGAAAATGCGCGATCGCAGCTCATCGAGATGATCAAACAGAGACATTTCAACATCGTCTGGCACCTCGTTTAGAAAGTCTTCACGGGTCTGCGACTCTAGCACGGAGATGCCTGCAGGGGATGCTGTCTCAAGGTCTGAAGGAGGCGTCATGGAAGAAATGCATTAGGACAGTGGCTACATTGTAGCCGTTGCGTTTGAGGCAGGCAGTACCTACTGTGGATTGAATATTTTTTGCCCTAGCTGGCCATCAGCGCCGAGCACTTCACTCTCTTCTCCGTTGGCCGAAAGCTGCAGACCGCCTGCGTTTGCAGAGTAGACGTCGATTTCTTCCTGGGCTTCCCAGAGCTGGCTGTCGCCTGCCTGCATGAGCCCTTCAAAGACGATCACGCCATCTGTTTTGATGCTGACCCAGGTTTCTGCAGTGGCTTCGCCGGTGACGAACACAGGTGCTGTGCTAGCGGGTGGCTCAGGCTCCGCAGCAGGGGTGTCAGGAATTTCGGGCAGGGGGTCGCTAGCCGGTGGTGCTTCGGTGGTTTGCTCGGGCGTTTCACCGACGTTGCTGACGGTGGCACGCTCGCCACTGCCCAGTAGATTGGTCAGCAGGAGAATGCCTGCTGTGACCGCCGCTACCAGCACTGCGCCGATGGCGAAAGGCTTTAGGTTGGGTGCATCTGAATTGCTGAGTTCTACGCCGACGGGCTCTGGATTGTAGGGGGCGCGAGGGGGGGTGGGCGTGGATGCAGGTGCTTGGGTGGTGAAGGCTGTTGGCAAGTTGTCGTCGAAGGTGGGCGTTTCGACTGGGAGGTCTGTGCTGGTGGACAGGTTTGCCTGGTCGAAAGCGGAGACTTTACTGGCGAAGTCTTCCTTGTCTGATTGATCTGATGTTGTGACGAGGTCGGGGAGTGTGTGGGTTTCTGCGCTGGTAGCCGATTCTGTAGATGCGGCTGGGGTAATGGGGTTTGCTACAGGGTCTGCAGCGAGTGGGTCGACGACGGGTAGAGCGTTGCCATTTTGAAGGGTGGGGGTGGCAATGTCGCTAATGCTGTCGTCACTGACGCTGTTGAGGTCAGTATCGAGGGTGACAGCGTCATCAACGATGAGCGGTGGGGAATCTTGGGTGTTTGCGATCGCTGGTGTCGTCTCTGGCTTGGCGGCAGGGACAAATTCTTCTAGCGGGGTTTGGCTAGCGGCGCTGAACATGGGCGGCTCTTCAGCCGTACCGGCAGCGGCTTGGGCAGCGGGCTTGGCATTGGCTGGGTATGTGGCCGGACGAGTCAGCAGACGGGTGGAGCTACTCTCCGGCTCGGCAACCCGGACTGGGCGTGGTGTGGAGGGAATGGAGGTAACTGTAAACTGCTGGGAAAGTTCTATGCCTTTAAGTCCGAGGGTTTCGGCGTAGCGGCGAATGAAGCCCTGAACAAAGATGGGCTCGGGCAACATATCTGGGTTGCCGGTCTCAATGCCGTTGAGCAACTGGGGTCTGATATAGGTGCGGATGGCAATATCTTCCAGGGATTTTTCTTGCTTTTCTCGGTGTTCTCGCAAGAAAGCGCCGATTTGCGCTAGCTGACTCTGTTGGGAGGCACTAAATTTAGTCACAATACTCCATCAACCTAATGACTACCGTAGTTTTACTTATCGTATCAATGATTTGGCCATTGATCGGGATAGAACGCTGTAAAAGCCTGTCTGTATGTAGGGTTTTTGGTTGGGAGATGAGGTGTGAAAGCGCTATGTATTGAAGGGTGTATTTCAGGGCTGGAGGCTAGAGGGCTGCAATTTTGGCTGCGATCGCTGGATCGTAGGTGCGCAGATAGTTCCAGTAGCCGCCAAAGACTTTCTCTACATAGCCTTTGGTCTCTGGGTAGGGAATATTTTCGACGAATTCATCTGCGTTGGTAAATTTTCCTTCTTCTACCCACTGGTTAACTGCGTTGGGTCCGGCGTTGTAGCTGGCGACTGCGAAGAGCGAATTGTTGGCATATTCGCGGTGAGTGAAGTCGAGGTACCACGTGCCAAACTTCACGTTGTCGGCGGGCTGATCCAGCGCGTAGCTATCTTGGCCGATTTGGCTGCTGATCCATTCGCCCGTCTCTGGCATGACCTGCATCAGGCCAACTGCGCCCACGACGGAGCGGATATTGGGCTGGAACCGAGACTCCTGCCGCACTAGCGCAGTGACCAGTAAGGGATTGAGATCGCGCTCTTCGGCCCAGCCCAAAATTAGGTCTGGAAATTGGAAAGGATAGATGGCTTGCCAAAAGCTGGAGGAGGCTTTGAGGGATTCGTATTCGGCAATTTCGGCGGGGTCTTCGCGCCAGGCGAGGCTAGAAACCATGAAGATGCCGTCTAGGTTGTCGCCAATGGCTAGCCGCAGAATGCCATCGGTAAACTGCTCGCTCACAGAAGGCGATCGCCGAGTGGCGAATTCGCTTTGCCAGTGGTTCCAAGCCGTCTGGTCGTGGCCGAGTAGGTAGAGTTCTTGTAGCTCGGGGGTTCCGGCAGGTAGCGGCGTGCGGCGCTGGGGCAACACCACATTGGGGTCGAGGGTGCGTACGGTGTCGAAATTGCCGACTTCCCAGTCTAGATAAATCGCTGAGCGCCAAGCGTAGTAGGCTTCTGGGTGATTAGCAATGACCTGCTCGAAGGCTTGCCGGGCGAGATCGGGCTGGTTTTGCCGGTAAGCCCACTTGCCTAGCCAGAACCCAGCTTCGGCGGCGAGTTCATTTTTGGGCGCAGCGTCAACGAGCTGCTGCGCCCAGCCGATGGCGGCAGAAATGTTGCCTGCTTTGGCGTTTTCTTTGGCCTGCTTGAGCCGGATTTCGGCGGCAGCATCAGAATCAGAATACTGGGAAAGGATGGACGCTTTGGCCTGCTTAGCCGAGTCTGGACTGTTGAGATCTTCGAGCCGGTCGGCCCGCTGAACGAGGGCTTCGGCGGCTCGCTTGGGGAAGCGGCTAATGACCTGGTCGAGGGTGGCTAGCCCAGCTTGGCTCGGCTGCAGCTGGGCGAGGTTTAGCAGACCGGTAGGTGTTTCGGGTGCATCGGGAAAAGATTGATTGAGCTGGGTGTAGAGGGCGATCGCTTCTGGAGTTTTGCCATTGCGCTCTTTGCCGCGGGCTGCTCGGTATAGGCTACGCGGGGTGGCAGGCGCTTTGGCGTAGGCATCGCCTGCTCTACCATAGGCCTGATGCTCCCAGTAACCAAAGCCCACGGCTGCCCAGTCTTCGGGGGTGAGGGCATCGCTGTGCTGACGGACAAGCCGGTCGAGTGCCGAGACGTAGTTGGGATGCTCGACGCCGTGATAGGCGATGATTTTTAGCAGTGATAGCTCGTCGAAGGCGGTTACTGTCGAGCTGTTTGCTTGGTTTGGGGCTGCTGGGTTTTGGGGTGATGTCGTGCTGGCGGTGTTTTGCCCAGTTTTGGCTAGTCGCTGTAGGGCGGCGCTGACGCTGAGCGGGTGGCTGGGCAGGGTTTGAAGTAGGGTATTCCAAGTGTCTGGGTTGGCGCCGTTCTGGCCGAGCTGGTAAAGGGCCTCGGCTGCGGCCGGGCTGTCTGGATATTTGCGGGTGAGCTCGGTCCAGGTGGCTGTGGCGGTTTCGGTTTGATCTAGCGCCATGTAGGCCTGGCCGCGCCTAAGAAGTACGTATGCTGGTAGCGCCGTGTAGGTATTTTCGAGGTCTTCGAGGAGAGGAAGGGCTTGGCTTGCTTGGCCCTGGTTGATGAAGTCTGTGGCGAGCATGTAGCGGGCGCGATCGCGCTCCAGTCCTTCAGCCTGCTGAGCGATGCGGGCTAGCGCAGTTGTTCGCTGCTCTGCCGGTTGGCGCACCAGTCCGAGCACGGCAGACTCTTTGACCGCGCGGGGAGTTTGCTCTGTGGTGACAGAGGAGGGCTGCCTAAAGGCGTCGGTGTGCTTGAGAAGAGAGACGACGAGCCCAACTGAGAGCGTACTGATGCCGATAAGCGCCATGAGCGGCCACTTTTCTTTTAGCGTTTTCAACATAGGGGTTTCAACACAGGTTCACTATCGGCAATTCAATATCCGGCAATTCGAGATGGGTAAGTCAACATCAGCAACATGAGGGTGATGCCTAACGACTTGTAGGGACAGACGCCTGCACGGACATTCTCTGAAGTTTTAGCAAAAAAATTGATGCATCGTGTTGCCTGCTGCTTGAAAATAACCGGAAAAAAGCCAAAAGCGCCAGAGTGTTGTGGCCTTCTTCGGATTGAAGGTGGAAAAAGTTCAAACTCACAAGGCATGGAAAAACGGCAAAATCAGTAGATACTATAGAACGGGAACTTAGAGCAGCGAATAGCGAATGGATTTTATAGCGTCGGAACAATCTTGCCTGAGCTGGCAGGGAGACTGCCTGGTGGTGGGCTTATTGGAAGAGTCTCTGCCGCTGACAGGTATTTTGTCAGACTTGAATGACAAGGTCTCTGGCCTTTTGCAGCTGCTCATTGATGAGGAATCTTTTGAGGCGAAGGCAGGGACAACGGCGATTACGCGCTTAGGCCCGGATGCGCCCGTGAGAAAAATTGGGGTGGTTGGCCTGGGTAGCTCTGATGCGATGAATCTGGAGAGCCTGCGGCGGGGAGCTGCGATCGCGGCCAAACTGGCTCAAAAAGCAAAGTGCGCCACGCTGGGTGTGAGCTTTCCGGTGTGGAATAACAGCAGTGCTCTCACTGTGCAGGCCCTCACCGAAGGGGCCTTTCTAGGGCTCAATCAGGACAGCCGCTTCAAATCTGAGCCAGACAAGCACAAGACTGAAATTACTGAGGTGAATTTACTCTCTTTTGTGGGTGAAGATGCTGCCGTTGAGAGAGCAAAAGTCGTGTGTGAGGGAGTTATTTTGGCGCGGGAGCTGGTGTCTGCGCCGCCCAACGTGGTCACCCCAGAGAAGCTGGCCGATACCGCTGCTGCGATCGCCCAAGACTACGGCCTAAAGCTGGAGATATTGGAACGCGACGACTGCGAAAAATTGGGAATGGGCGCGTACCTAGGTGTTGCTAAGGCTTCTGACCTGCCGCCGAAGTTTATCCACCTGACCTACAGCCCGGCGGGAGGCGCTGAGCGCAAGGTCGCTCTGGTCGGTAAGGGCCTGACATTTGACTCGGGGGGGCTAAATCTGAAGCCCGCTGGGTCAGGCATTGAGATGATGAAAATAGATATGGGTGGGGCGGCTGCTGTGCTGGGGGCTGCGAAGGCGATCGCTCAGCTCCAGCCCGCTGTAGAAGTGCACTTCATCAGCGCTGCGACGGAGAATATGGTGAGTGGCCATGCCATGCGCCCCGGCGACATTTTGACCGCGTCGAACGGTAAGACCATTGAGGTAAACAACACGGATGCAGAGGGCCGATTGACCCTTGCCGATGCGCTGACATTTGCCGATAAGCTGGGGGTAGACGCCATTGTGGATCTGGCGACGCTAACCGGCGCATGCGTCGTGGCTCTCGGTGACGACATCGCAGCGCTATACAGCCCGGACGAAGAGCTGGCGCAGTCTCTGACCTCTTCTGCAACGCTGGCAGGCGAGAAGCTGTGGCAAATGCCCATGGAAGACCGCTACTTTGAAGGGATGAAGTCGGTCGTGGCCGATATGAAAAACACGGGACCTCGCGCTGGTGGATCGATTACGGCGGCGCTGTTTTTGAAGCAGTTTGTAAAAGAGACGCCCTGGGCCCATTTGGACATTGCCGGACCCGTATGGACGGATAAGGAGAATGGCTACAACAGCCCCGGCGCGACCGGATACGGCGTCAGGTTACTAGTGCAGTGGGTAAGTGAGGCCGGCTAGTGCGTCGTAGGGCTGCGCTCAGACGCTGAGTTCAGTTTGGATAGTGTGAGGGTTGCGTTTTCGGCTAGCTGGCTTGGTATTGGCTAGCTTGGAGTTTTGCGACTTCAGGTCGGTTAGCTTGAGGTCGGGGGCGACGCTGGTGACGGTGTTGCTGGCGATGGGCCTGCGAAAGGGGGTGTCTTGCCGACAGGTAGGGCAGTACCAGTAGAGCTGTTTTTGTTTGAGGTGTCGTAGGAGCCGGTCGTCGCAGAGTCCACACTGATGGCGTGCGGTGTTGTCTAAAAGATGAGCCATAGACGCTATGAAGAGAGAGTCTTCAGTGTAGGCGCAGCGCTATGGATAAGCCCTCTGTAGTTCCCTTGATTGACGGTGCTTTTTGTTTAACGTTTTATTTAATCAAGTGTGTTTGCTAGTTGCTAGCTATGCCACCACCGGTCTGCCTCAGACCTCTTCCCAATGCTTAGCGCGCTCTACGGCCTGCTGCCAGGTTTTGAAGTTAGCTTGTGCCTGCTGAGCGTTTTCTGACGGTTTGAAGACGCGATCAATTTTGCGCCCGTTCACAAGGGTTGCGTAGTCTGACCAGAGGCCGACGGCTAGGCCAGCGGCGAAGGCGGACCCCTGAGCTGTGGCATCGAGAATGGCGGGGCGCTCAACGGGGATGCCTAGCACGTCTGCCTGGTATTGCATCAAAAAGTCGTTGCTGCAAGCGCCGCCGTCTACTTTTAGCTCGGTGATGGGTGACCCTGAGTCTTGGTTGATGGCTTCGACGACTTCTCGGGCTTGGTTTGCGATCGCTTCTAGCACAGCCCGGGTCATGTGAGCTTTGGTGGTTCCCCGGGTGATGCCGAGGAAAGCGCCACGGGCACTCATGTCCCAGTGGGGGGCACCTAGTCCGCTGAGGGCGGGCACAAAGTAAACGCCGCCATTGTCCTCAACCTGCTGGGCGAGCCCTTCTGTTTCGGGGGCTGTGTCAATAATGTTTAGCCCGTCTCGGAGCCACTGAATGCAGGCTCCGGCGGTGAACATGCTGCCTTCTAGCGCGTAGCCTAGGTCGTAGCCTGTAGAAGACTCTGGTTGGGTGCTGGTCCAGGCGACGGTGGAGAGGAGCTGATGTTGCGATCGCTCTCTGGTTTGTCCGGTGTGGGCGACGAGAAATGCGCCGGTGCCGTAGGTGCACTTGAGCAGTCCGGGGCGATCGCAGCCATGGGCAAACAGCGCGGCCTGCTGATCACCTAAGATGGCGGCGATGGGCACTTCTACCCCTAGGAGCTCGGGTGCTGTGTGGCCAAAGATGCCTAGGCTTGGCCTGATTTCTGGAAGCATCTGGGCTGGAATTTTGAACAGTGACAGTAGCGACTCATCCCACTGCTGCTGCTCTAGGTTCATGAGCATGGTGCGGCTAGCATTGCTGTGGTCGGTGGCGTGGACTTTGCCGCCGGTGAGGTTCCACAGCGCCCAGCTGTCGATAGTGCCTGCCAAAACGTTGTTTGGGTCTATGTCGCCGACTTCTTTGAGCAGCCAGTTTAGCTTGGTGGCCGAAAAGTAAGCATCGAGGAAGAGGCCTGTGCGCTCGTAGATATCTGCTTGGGAACCGGCGATAGATTTGCAAAAATCGGCGGTGCGTCGATCTTGCCAGACGATGGCTTTGTGGAGGGGCTGGCCGGTTGTTTTGTCCCAGAGGAGGCAGGTTTCGCGCTGGACGGTGAGGCCAATAGCTGAGAGGTCTTGCGCGGTGATGTTGGCATCTTTTAGCGCTTCACCCATGGCCCACTTTACCGCTGACCAAATCTCGCTGGCGTCGTGCTCTACCCAGCCGGGCTTGGGATAGTACTGGGTGAGTTCTCGGTAGGCCTGGCCAATGATGTCGCCAGCTTTGTTGAAGACGATAGCGCGGTTGCCGGTGGTGCCGAGATCGAGAGCGAGAATGTGGGTCATGTGAATGGAGATCTATAACGGGTTGGGCGTGCGGGATTGGGCGTGTGAGATTGGATGTGTAGGACCGGTGTAGAAGGCGGACTACATGAGGGCTTCGAACAGGCCGATGAGGTTGCCTGCGGGGTCGCGGCAGTAGGCGACCTTGAGGGAAAATTCGGCGTTTTTGGTAGGGGGCTCGGCAAATTCTACGTTGGCTTTGCGAAGCTCGTGGTAGATATCGTCTAGGTCGTGGACTTGAAGAATGAGGGCAACGTTGTCTTGGGTGTTGGTGTTGGTGGGGCGATCGCTAGTGCGCAAAATCTCGGACATTTCCTGCTGGCGAAAGAGGGAAATACGCATGTCCGCAATTTGAAATTCGGCGTATCCCTTTTCTACCTGAATGGTGATGGGCTCGAACTGAAGCACATCCCGATAAAACTCGGCGCAGGCTCCAATGTCTTTTACAAATAGACGGGTATGGGCAGCTTTGACTTCCATAGAGATTGGCCACGAGAGGTCGGCGGCTGGTGAGGGTTATCCAGCGTTCTTTTGGCGAACGGTGTCTTGATTATTTCTCTATTCGGCGGTGCTTGGGGGATGGAGTTTGAGGAACTTAATATAGACAGCTTGATATGTCTCTGGATGGACAGCAAGGTGCGAAAAGTCACCTGTGCTTTGTGCTGCTCAGAATACTTGGCGATGGCGTCGGGATTGTTGTTGCCGGAGACTGTAGCTCTGGAGAGGTTCTGGATGATGCCGTCGTCGGGCTTTTGCTGGATGCGCCAAAGATTCCACAGAACCTGTTGTTTCCCGCTTGTGTTGTTTAATTCGGCTACTGCCTGCCATGTCTCACTTATCTCCAAGTTCGTCTAATCCTTCTACGAGGCCTGTTGTTCATTCCAAAAAAGTGATTGTTCTATCAGCGATCTACGGTCTCTTTTTTCTGTTGATGCTAATTGCTGCCTACACAGGGCACTTGCCGGTGGGTTGGATTACTCGGTATCACAATGCTGATAAGGTTGGGCATCTGGTGCTGTATTTTATCCCGAGCTATCTAGGCCATCGCCTTTGTCGCTATCGTCACATTTGGCGAGGTACCTTACCTTTGTTCCCGGTGCTGTTTACTTTGTTCACAGTGACCGAAGAGCTGATACAAGGATTTTCGCCGAATCGTACGCTGGATGCGGGCGATATGGTTTGCAGCTTGGTAGGCATTGCCGTTGGCTACTGGCTCGCGCAGCGGCAGCAGCGGACGGCAAAGGTGAAGTGATTTAGTCTATATTCAGGTCGTCTCAAAACCTTCAGGAGTCGTTATTTTTGAGACATACTAAAAGTCGTAATGATAGAATTTGCTTACACTTCCAGGTTCGAGTTCAAGGATACTATGGTCCGAACTGAGAGCACCCGTTTTTATGTGGTCAGCGGCTCGTCGTGGAATATCTTGGGCGCGGTCTTGCGGACTTCGATCAGGCGCGGAAAGTAATGTTTCTTCTCTATTCATTCTGGCATGTCCATGATTTGTGCAAGTAAGCTCGAATCTATTAACCCGTCACTAGGCCAAAAACAAAACTACCTAAAGCAAAAAAGAAGCCGATGCCCCAGGCAAAGCTGCGAAAGGGCG
>JBCBIK010000078.1:0-22182 GCA_038524545.1 Cyanobacteria bacterium J06623_4
CCTGGTGGGTCTTTTTGGGGTGAATGAAGGTGAGCATTTACAGCAGCGAAAGCTGATGATGCCAGCATTTCACCGGCAGCGTCTTGCGACCTATGCGCAAGATATGGTGAATATTACCCATGAGGAACTAAATGGACTGAAGGTGGGTGAAGTGTACGATATGGCGGCTGTCATGCGTCGGCTTACGCTGCGTGTCGCGACAAAGTCTCTTTTTGGTGAAGATATTGGTACGGCGGGCGGACAGACGGGGGAGATTATCCATGAGGCGCTGAGGCTGCAGCTGAATGTGTTGATGAAGCTGTTGCGATGGGATGTGCCGGGATTGCCGTGGCATCGATTTTTGAACCTGGCGGCACAGTATGAGGAGGTGATGCGATCGCTCATAGAAGCGAAAAGAAAAAGGGGGGCTGACGATCCCGACGTACTCTCGATGCTGATGCAGGTACAGGATGAGGAAACGCAAACGGGCCTGAGTGAAGAAGCGTTGCTAGGCCATGTGGGCGTGCTGTTTGTAGCTGGGCATGAGACGAGTGCCAACGCGCTCACTTGGACGCTACTGCTGCTATCGCAGCACCCAAAGGTAATGGAAAATCTGCTCGATGAGCTGACGTCTGTATTGCAGGGGGAGGTTCCTTCGTTAGAGCAGTTGAAGGCGCTTCCCTTGCTAGACCGTGTGATTAAAGAAAGCATGCGGGTGCTGTCGCCGGTGCCGTGGAATGGGCGGGTAACCGCAAAAGACACGGTGCTAGGCGGCTATTTTTTGCCTGCTGATACCGAAGTTCTGGTGAGTATTTCTCAGACTCACCATATGGGCGAACTGTATCCGAATCCGGAGCGATTTGACCCTAGCCGATGGGAAACTATTGAGCCTAGCAGCTACGAGTACAACCCGTTTAGCGCTGGACCTCGGCTGTGCATTGGCGCGGGCTTTGCCATGATGGAAATGAAAATTATCTTGGCTATGTTGCTGCAGCAGTATCGGCCCGAGTTTGTTTTACAGTCTCCGGTAGATCGTACGGGGGTGATTGTGATGTCACCCAAGCAAGGATTGAAAATGCGGATTTCAAAGCAGGACCGACAGTTTTTCAAAGGAGTGGGAGACGTGCGCGGTAATGTGCGTGAGATGGTAGAGCTCGCTTGAGAAGTGGATGGGGTAGTTTGCGCTGCAACTCAGGTGTACAGTGATCGCTTCGCGTGTTGGGCGTGGCAGAACTGTTGGCCGAAGGGAAATTAAAAAACGAAGATATTTCCATTGGATTCTACAGTGAGGTTGCTGACTTCGGTGTCGAGATCTGTTGTTGGCTGAATGACTAGCTGCAACATATCAGTACCGGGGTCAGATTTAAGCTCTGCTTTGGTGAGGCCGGTGCCTGTTTGACGGTTTCTGTTTACATTTGCGAAGGAGAAGGTGACGGTGGCAGGGACTCGAAGATTTTGTAAGGTGATGCTGCTGTTTGATTCTAGCGATCGCGGCGCTGTATCCCCAAGAGCTTGGTATGTGAGAGTATCCGATGTTTCGTTGATTAGCTGAACGGTGATGCTCCCGGCTGCCGATACTGTCATAGTCATCATTGGCTCTCTTACGGCTGAATTTTGAGCAACGTCGGCGGCTAAAGTACTTGGGTTGGCAGGAATAACTGGCGCCTCAAAATCGGGTACTTCGATCGCTGTCGATAGCTGGGGTAGGTCATCGTCAAAATCTGTTTGGGCGATGGTGGGTGAATACAAAACGGCTGACGCTATCAGCGCTGAGAACGCGCCACTACAGAATAGAATCCAGTGATTTAATTTCATGGGAGAACGGGTTGTTGATGTTTGCTGTCATTGTTGTCGGGAGAGACGAGTACAGGATGAATCAATTTGTTGGTCACCATTAGACCTGAGTCATGTTGCTGATTAGGGAAATAGATCGATCACAATGAAAAAGATCTTGCTTGCGATGCCTTAATCCAGCGTGAGAATTTTGTGAGTGAGCGCTTTAGAATGAGTTCACCAGGAATTTTCACAGTGCTTTCATCTTTATTCGACTCGATTTTGGCATGCTTGTTTTCACAGTTGAACGAACCCATGACGTGATGGGGCACTGCGATGAAAAGTCTTTCGCTACAGGCAAACTGTCGGATACAACTTTGCAAGAAGCTGATGATTCGGTGTGCTTATCCGCTGGCCATTGCATTGGGGATATTAGGTAATGCGATCGCGCCATTGCCTGCTCGAGCCGCTGATAGAATTCAGTTTTTCTTTGGTCCTTTTGAACCGACTCTCTATGTAGAAGATCTTGAGATTTTTGCAGAGACGGGAGACGTACCTGAGCGCCTAGAACCGTTCGCAAGTCGCTTGAGTGAGCCGCAAAAGCAGTCCCTGCGTAGCTTTTTGAATGCCAAAGCCGATCTCAGTCCGATCCCAGTTGCTCAGTTTACCTATTCTTCTTTCGGTGAAAGCTTGTTAGGAAAGCTAGGTCAAGTTGTTCAAACGGATAGCTTTTTGAGCGGGATGAAAGGTCTCCGCTCTGCGCTAATATTGGCGGCAGCCGATGAAGAGCAGGGCGGGCTTACAACCCTCAATGCGATGCGTCATTTCCCTACGGAGACCATTCAAATAGACTTTTCTCTAGCTCGGCAGATAGCAGCGGAGAATGAAGAAATTTTTATGCGGCGAGATAGCGCGGTAGACGCGATTCGACAGCATGCGCGCGCTCAAGCAATGGATCGGAATAAGCTGTCGCTAACCAATGACCCTCAGCAGGCGGGAGCATATGCTTGGCAAGTTGAAATGTTCTCTTTTCAGACGCCTGGTCGTTCGACGGCTTCGATAGCCGATCTGTACATGCCTGAACGAGATAGTACCGCTGCGGGGGGGACTGGCTCTAGTGTTCCTGTCGTCGTAATTTCTCATGGCGTGGCCTCTAGCCGCAATACGTTTGCTTACATGGCAGAGCATTTGGCCTCCCACGGTTATGCGGTGGTGGCGATTGAGCACCGTGAAACGAGCGCTGAAAAGTTTGTTCGTTTTTTGTGGGGTAAGGAAGGTGCGCCGGGTGGGGAAGAGCTGTTGCTGCGGACTCAAGATATTACTGCTGCGCTAGATGTGCTGAGCGAGCAGCAGGCAGACGGAGAGCTTTCTGTGAGCGGGTTAAACCTGGCATCGGTTGGGTTGCTGGGTCAGTCTTTGGGGGGGTACACGGTGCTGGCTGCTGGCGGGGCGCAGATCGACCGGGCGTTTTTGGCGGCGGAGTGTGAGTCGAGTTTGGCAGAGCGGCCTACGCTCAACCTTTCGATGCTGACGCAGTGTACGCTCTTGGAGTTGCCAGCTGGGACGCTGATGGATGTTGCCGATGAGCGAGTGGCGGCGGTGGTTGCTCTCAATCCGCTGACTAGCAGCATTTTTGGAAGGTCTGGCCTACAGGAAATAGAGATTCCGGTGATGATAGTGGCTGGAACAGATGACTATGTGGCCCCGGCGCTGCCTGAGCAGATTGAACCCTTTGACTGGCTGACAACAGAATACAAGAAGCTGGTGGTGATGAATAAGGGCACGCACTTTTCTTTTTTAGACCAAAACGCTCAGGGCGTTTTGCCATTTTCGGATGGTTTGACGGGGCCTGACCCGACAGCTGCTCGGGCGCCTACTCGGGCGCTGAGCCTAGCGTTTTTTGATCGGCATTTGAAAGATCAGCCAGAGGCCGATCAGTTTTTAAATCAGACTTATTTGGACGAATTTCCGAAGGAACCGTTTGAATTTAGCGTAGTGGATAGCCTGCCTGAGTAGCCGGTTGGCTGCTTTCGGAGATGTCGTCATTTGTTGCTTTGGCTGTCTCAAGGCCCGAGGTTGATAAATTCCTAACCGCTTGTTCGCACTTCTCTCACCCATAGCTCAGAAGCTCATCAGAAAATTTTTGTGACTGATGAGTTCAACAATCTATCAATTATCAGTTTGTTATTGATTTATTCAACCGTAATCAACAGTAATTGGAGTAAGCATATGACTTTTACCCAGCTCAGACAGCCTGCAACCGACGTTACCCCTGTACAGAAGCTACATTCTCTAGGTCAGTCTACGTGGCTGGACTTTATTCGGCGCTCTATGCTGGATAGCGGCGAACTCAAGCGTATGGTGGATGTGGAGGGCGTGCGGGGGGTGACGTCTAACCCGGCTATTTTTCAGAAGGCGATCGCTGGCAGCACAGACTATGACGCGGCGATCGCAGCTCTAGAAAAGGACCACGACCGAGACCCGATTGACCTCTATGAACAGCTGGCTATTGAAGATATTAAGGCGGCTGCAGATATTTTGAGGCCCCTCTACGACGCATCTGAGCGGGTAGATGGCTATGTGAGCTTGGAGGTTTCTCCTTATTTGGCTGAGGATGCTGAGCAAACGCTAGTCGAAGCCAGACGGCTGTGGCAGGCTGTTGATCGCCCTAACCTGATGGTAAAGGTGCCTGCTACTTCGGCCTGCATTCCGGCGATACAACAGCTAATTGCTGAAGGGATTAATGTCAATGTGACGCTGTTGTTTTCTCAGACGGCTTACCTGCAGGTGGCGGATGCGTATTTGGTGGGGCTAGAGACACTTGCGGCCAACGGCGGGGATGTGAGCAAGGTGGCTAGCGTAGCGAGTTTCTTTATCAGTCGGATCGATTCTGCGGTTGATAATTTGATCGCTAAGCGGCAGAGAGACTTTGCAGGGAATGATGAGAAAATCATTTTGCTTAAAAGTGTGGAAGGACAGGTGGCGATCGCCAACGCTAGACTGGCCTATCAAAAGTATTTGGCGCTGTGCAACAGCCAGCGATGGCAGGCACTAGCAGCCCAGGGCGCGCGGCCCCAACGCCTGCTATGGGCCAGCACCGGTACCAAAAATCCAAACTACAGCGATGTGCTGTATGTGGAAGAGCTGATTGGTGCAGATACGGTCAATACCATTCCACCGAGTACGTTTTCGGCGTTTTGTGACCATGGTGAGCCTCGCAACAGTCTTACAGAAGAAATTGACATTGCAGAAGAGATTATTGCCTGCTTGCCGGAGGTGATGATCGATCTTCAGAGTGTGACGGACCACCTGCTACAGCAGGGGGTACAGCTATTTCAACAGGCTTTTGATAAGCTGCTGAGCGCGGTGGCAAAAAAGCGAGAAACCGAACTGGGAGAAGCGCTCAACCGGCAGGCTTATCGGCTGCCGAACAAGCTAGCTAAGGAGGTAGAAGCAACGCTGTGCGACTGGCAGAACACAGGCAAAGTTCGGCGGCTGTGGGCGATGGACGCAGATCTGTGGACGGGCAGGGATGAAAACAAGTGGCTGGGCTGGCTGGGTACAACAGAAGATCAGCTGGCTCACTTGGACCGGCTCACGAAGCTGGCGGCAGATGTGCAGGCGATGGATCTAGAGACGGTGGTGCTCTTGGGTATGGGTGGCTCTTCGCTGTGCCCTGAAGTGATGAGGCGGACGTTTGGTCGCATTGCGGGTTATCCGGAGCTGCTGGTGCTGGACTCTACCGATCCGGCACAAGTGAAGGCGCTGGCTGACCGGCTCGACTTTACCCGGACGCTTTTTATCGTGTCGAGTAAGTCTGGCAACACGCTGGAGCCGAATATTTTTAAGCAGTATTTCTTTGCTCGGCTGCAGCAGGCGGTGGGAAAAGAGGCAAAGGCGAGATTTATTGCGGTGACAGACCCGGGCTCTAACCTGCAGCTGGTGGCGATGCGTGATGGCTTTGAGCATCTGTTTTTTGGGATTCCTTCGGTGGGCGGGCGCTATTCGGCGCTTTCTAACTTTGGCATGGTTCCGGCGGCCTGTATGGGGGTGGATGTGGTGCGCTTTTTGGATTCGGCTGAGGAGATGGTGCATTCTTGCTCGGCTTCTGTGCCTGCCACCGATAATCCGGGGGTGGTGCTGGGGGCTGTGCTGGGTGTGGCGGCCAAGCGGGGCATCGATAAGCTGACGCTAATTGCTTCGCCGGGGATTGTGGGGATTGGTGCATGGTTGGAGCAGCTGATTGCAGAATCGACGGGGAAAGAAAGAAAGGGAATTATTCCGGTGGATCAAGAGCCACTGGGTGAGCCGAAGGTCTATGGCAATGACCGGCTGTTTGCCTATATTCGGCTTGAGGCGGCTCCGGATGTGCAGCAGGATGCTGCGATCGCAGCCCTGATCGATGAAGGCTATCCGGTGGTGCAAATCAACGTCACAGATGCCTATCAGCTGGGTCAAGAGTTTTTCCGGTGGGAGATGGCGACGGCGGTGGCTGGCTCCATTTTGGGTATTCATGCGTTTAATCAGCCGGATGTGGAGGCGAGTAAGATTGCGACTCGTGAGCTGACTGACGACTATGAGATAACGGGCAAACTACCTGCCGAGGTGCCCTTGTTAGAAGAGGGAGAGATTCGGTTCTTTACCGATGATGCCAATGCTGAGGCGCTTGGAGACATTGCGGGAGAAGACCAGTCGCTAAGGGGGTACTTGCGGGCTCACCTGAAGCGCCTAAAAGAGGGCGATTACTTCGCCATACTGGCCTACATTCAGATGAATGAGGAGAACCAGGCGGTGCTGCAAGAATTGCGTCAGATGGTGCGCGATCGCTTAGCAATTCCTGCTGAAAATCGTAAGCAGGTGGCGACCTGTGTGGGTTTTGGTCCACGGTTTTTGCATTCTACTGGGCAGGCCTACAAGGGCGGTCCTAACAGCGGGGTCTTTTTGCAGGTGACCTGTGAAGACGCGGTGGATGTAGAGATCCCGGAGCAGCGCTACAGCTTTGGTACGGTGAAAGCCGCCCAGGCGCGGGGTGATTTTCAGGTGTTGGCTGAGCGTAACCGGAGGGCTCTGCGGGTGCACTTGGGCCGTGATGTGGCGGCGGGTTTGGCGCTCCTGCAGGGGCTGATTCAAGACGCGCTGGCTTAGCAAGGGGAGCACCTTCCGGTGTTGCTCTTTTCGTTATTGAAGTGATATCACCTTGGGGATAGTCATTTTGGCTATCCTTTTCTTATGGGTGCTTTTTCTTTGCCTGAATGGTACTGTTTTCTTCGTTCGTAGTAGGGACAGACAAAAAAATGCCCCCTTTCTTGAAAAAGGGGGCGTGGTATGGTTCTCTATGGTATTCCAATTTCGGCATTATCACTTTGGGCTTTAGTGGTGGTGATGGTGGAAGAACTTCTTCTTCTTTTTGAACTTGAAGAAAAGGCCTTTTTCACCGGCACCCTCTACGGGGTCTTGATTGACGGTGGTGTTTTCGATTGCTTCCTCAAAAGCAACCTTGTTACCACCCGAAACGTCTTCTAACGCTTCATCAGAGATTTGCTCTGTGGGTTGTTGATTGTTCTTCTCTTTATTTTCCATGGGTACCTGTTTCGTTTTCAACGATTGCGCTGTAGAACAGCCAAACCGGATGTTTGGTTTCTATCAACAATTCAAAGATATCCTGATTGTTCTGGAGTAGTCTGAACGAAGCATGAGAAGATAACGAATTTTAGCCGGGTTTGTGGGTGTTTGAAGATTTTTTGAAAATGCTTTTGTGAAAAGAAATCCACTTGAGTTGTTGTGCCTCAAGTGGATCGTAAATTGACAACTTTGGTATTTATTTGGATGAGGGTTGTGTAGAGCCTTAGATGGGGTGGTGGTGGCTGATTTGGGTTGTGTCTTTTGGGTAGCTAGCCGACTTCTCTGAGGATATAGCCGACGCTGCGGATGGTGTAGATGATGCGATTATCTGGGGTGGCACCGAGCTTTTTGCGGAGGTAGCGGATGTAGACTTCGATGATGTTTGAGCTGCCGGTGTAGTCGTAGCCCCACACGTTTTCTAAAATTTGGGTGCGGGTGAGGACTTGGAGATTGTGCTCCATGAAGTACTCTAGCAGGTTGAATTCTTTGGCGGTGAGGTGGATGAATTCGCCGCCTCTAAACACTTCCCTGGTTTCTCGATTGAGCAAGAGGTCTGCGTATCTTAGCAGCGGTTCTTCTATTTTGTGCTTTTGGTAATGGTTGATATTGGCATGGATGCGAGCTAGGAATTCTTCTTTCACGAAGGGCAGGGAGAGGCAGTCGTCGGCGCCTGCGTTGAGGCCTGCAATACGCTCTTCTACGCTATCTGCTTGGGTGAGTAGGATGACGGCGGTATTGCGTTTGCTGGTGCTGAGGCGCTGACAAATTTCGACGCCGGAGAGACGTGGGGGCGCCCAGCTCACGACAACAAGGTCGGGCTTCATGCGGTTGATGGCAAGTAAGCCTCGCAGCCCATCGTGAATGATGCTGACTTGGAAGCCTTTTTGAGAAAGCTCTATTTGCAACGCTTCTACCAGCTCTACCTCGTCTGAGATGAACATAATATGTTGAGCGAGGGGAGCCTTTGCCAGTCGCTGAAGTCTAACGTTGGAGGTTGATTTGAGGGTGTTTCTCATAATCATGGTGTTGCGGAAGGAATATCAAGAGAACGTTGGCAAGCGTTACGACAGAAGATGTAAACGGAAGTAGAAAAACGTTAAAAAAATGTAAGTTCGATGGAAAATTGTGAATGGGCCATATTGCTAACCTTTCAGACAAAAGCATATGAGAGATAAATGGCGGTGTCTTTGAATTTATGGCTACCGATTGTAAATCATGCTCGCTAATAATCTAAAGAAAAAATTAAATAGCGGTCTGTCTTTCGTGAAAATCATCCGTATTGAAGGGAATTTCTCGGTAATTTTTAGGCGTTGTGCCTGTGAAGCGACGAAACTGGAGAATAAAGTGGCTCTGGTCGTAGAAGCCGCAGCGGAAGCTGATTTCGGATAGGTCTAGGTCGGTTTCACTGAGTAGGCGTTTGGCTTTGTGAATGCGCTGGGAGAGAATGTAGCGATAGGGAGAGAGCCCAACGGATTTTTTGAAGACGCGGCAGAAGTGAGACTGGCTGAGCCCTGCTGATTTGGCAAGGGTCGGGACTTTTAGCGGTTTGTCGAGATTGTTGTGAATGTAGTTTAGGGTGGGGCCTATTTTGAGGTCTGTGAAGAGTTCTGTTTTGTTTTCCGCTTTGAAGTCGGCGCTAGCGTAGTGGGCGATGAGGTGTACGGCAATGAGTTTGACCAATGATTTGCGGTAGAGGTCGGCGATTTCACCTGTTTGAGTTAGCCATCCTCGGAGTGTGTCTGCCAAAAAAATAAGGGTGGGATCTTCTACGCCATAGTCTCCGGCGAGGCTCCAGCTGGGCGTGCGTAAGGTCTGATGAGTGGCTTCGATAATTAGCTGAGTGCTCAGATGAATGGCTAAGAGAGGACCGGGCTGCTGCTGAATTAGTTGATGAGGTTGCTCAATAGGGAGAATGCAGACTTGCCCAGCGGTGATTACCTTTTCGTGTTGTGCTTGGTTTTCTTGCCAGCTGAGTTTGGCGATCGCATTTTCAAATAGAACTACAATCTCGACTGCGCCGTGGCTTTCTTCGGGGTTCTCATAGCGTGTTGAAGGATTGTAATAACAGCTAAAGCCATCGAAATGACCCTCAAATTTGTAGGCGCTCGGATCTTGGCCAGCTGCGGGTTCCATGCGAGTAGGTGAATGAAGTAACGAATTCATCGTAAAGAAACATTACTTTGCCCACGACTAGCCGTTAGCCTAACTTTGTATCGAGTTGCCTGTATGTGAAGCGCTCTGCTTTAAGAGTAGGAGGCACTTCAGCTAAATAATAGAAAATACACCTGGCCGATCGGCTAGGTGTACCTGAAGGGAAGGTTCAAAACAGATTGATACTTTGGCCCGTTCAGATGGTCTGATTGCCTGCATTCAGCCCACCGCGCTGTGAGGTTGCTGTTGTTTCGTGCTGTGAATGAAGTGTGGGTGAGTGGGTAAACGTCATAAGCCCTTGCTGGCTGGAGCGACGCATCCATACATGACCGCTTAATGGAGTGCTGGCAATGGAGTGCTGGCAATCGCGAGATGAGTAGGCAATTAGAATTTTAGAATTTGCCGTTCAAGAGGTTTTAGTCTTATCGGAGGGGGTTGCCAATTTAACAGGGTTATCGGTGGTTTTGCTCTCATTCTTGATTGCAACGCTCATAATCTGTTTAACAAAGTCCTCTAAATTTTCTGTGCCTTCATGGCGGACGCTGATAAAGAAGGTTGGTGTATTTGAGACGCCATACTGTAGGGCGCTGTCTACATCGGTGTGAATGCGCTCAAGGTGGACGTGATTCGCCAGCTCCTGCAAAAATTGATTGATTTCTAGCCCCAGCTCGTCAGCATATTGGACCAGAGAGGCATCGTCGAGAGCATCTCGGTTATCAAAGAGTTTGTTGTGCATTTCCCAAAACTTACCTTGACTACCGGCGGCTTCAGCCGTTTCAGCTGTTTTTTGTGATTGAGGATACCTTTCGATGGTAGGAAAATGACGGAAAACAAAGCAGAACTGGTCACCTAGCGTGCTGCGAAGGTTTTGGACGGCGTCGTGTGCAAGGCCGGTTTTGGGGCAGGGATAGTTGCCGTAGGTCATCATGAGTAGGGTGGCCGACAGTGAGCCCAAAACGTGGTCGTTGTCTTTTAGGGTGGGCATTGCATTCGCAAAAGACATCAAATAAGGTACTCCACTTCTTAGAAATAAAACTTTAGCGCTCTTTTCCGATTTTGGAAATCTGTTTGTTTTTTTGCAAATCGGTGCCCCCCTGACGATTCTATTAGGAATGTAATGGCGTGGTTCTTCTGTTCGCGCAGTGTCTCCGCAGAAGGTGGGAAGATCGCATCGCCAAGTCTACATGAGCATAGGAATGATATTCAGTTTTACCGCCTTCGTTGAAACGGCGGCTTAGTAGAAAATGAGGATGCTGACTATCGATCGTTGTGCAATCAACCCGACCGATCGGATAGGTATGCGAAGAAGGTCGGATTCGGTAAGGTGTTAATAATAATTTAAGGTTGTGTTGCAACCTTTGTTTTTGACGGCTTGCGCCTAAATATGTCTGAAAGTGTCTGAACATTAGTGCATCGTATGTGCGCGCCTTCATGTCTGCGTAGGTTTATACAAGGGCTTCAAGTCTATGGTAGGGATAGCCAATCTTAATGGGGTTAACTCGCGGCGGGGCAGAGGTGGCCGTTCTGGTGCCATATCACCAGAACAGACTGCACCAGATCAGACGGCGCTAGATCAAGCGGGACCGAGACAGACGGCGTTGAAACAGAAGGTATTGAGACAGGCGGCGCTGAGACAGACGGCACTGCTGGAAGGGGTTGCTGAAGCGGCTAGGCGGTTGCTGGCAATTTCAGATTTTGATGCGGCAGTGAATGGGGCCTTGGAGGCGATCGCACTTGCCGCAGGTATTGACCGCATTTATATTTTTGAAAATCACATAGACCCAGCTACACAGCAAGAATTCGCAGATTGTCCGTATGAATGGACGGCTGAAGGTGTCGTCAACATTCGCGAGATTCCAAGGCAGTATCCTTTTTTCTACAAAGATGTTGGCTTTGAAGCGTGGCTGGCTGAGCTAAAGACAGGACGAGCGGTCCAGAAACTAACGAGTGAGTTGTCTGATGCGGGAAAGGCAAAGCAGGGGCAAGAGGGAGACGTTCTATCGCTGTTAACGGTTCCGATTTTTGTGGAGGGGCAGTTTTGGGGGCTAATTGGCTTTGATGACTGTACCCGTGAGCGGGTATGGGGCGAGGCGGAGATTGCGGTACTCCAGACGGCAGCGGCGAATTTTGCAGCGGCGCTGCAACAGGGGGAGAACCTAAGGGAACTAGAAGCCCACACTCAGCAGCTACAGCAGCGGGATGCCCTGCTCAATAGTGTGAATGCAGCCTCGCAGCGTTTGGTTGCGACCGATGAGTTAGCAGTAGCCATTCCTGACGCGCTACGAATTTTGGGAGAAGGGACGCAGCAGGATCGGGTGTATGTGTTTGAGAATGTGTATCCAAATGGGCCAGATGAGTTGTTTTGGGACATTCTTGATGAATGGAGTTCGCCTAGGGCCATTCCTATTCAAGATATTGCAGAGCAGTTTCCGTTTCCATCGAATGCATTTCCGGAAATGATAACGGCTCCATTGGCGGCAGGTAGGGCGGTTCAGTTTCTTACGCGAGAATTGGAAGGTGCTGCCGCAGAGGCTAATGAGGATGTGGAGACCAAGTCATCGGTTGTTGTTCCTATTTTGGTGGCTGGTCATGATTGGGGGGTTATTGGATTTGATGACTGCGTGACTGAGCGAGTGTGGAGTGGTGCTGAAATTGCGGTGCTGGAGACGGCGGCGGCCTGCATTGGTAGTGCGATTGAACGCGATCGCACTCGAAAGGCCCGTGAAGCGGCTGCACAGGCAAGAGCCGCTGAAATAGAAGCGCACAATTTGGTGTTAGCAGGGCGTGATCGCATTCTTCAAGCGACAGCGACGGCTTCTAAAATTCTGCTAACGGCTGAGAGTTTGGAGGCATCTATCAACTCAGCGTTGAAAGTTTTGGGTGAGGAAATTGGCTGCGATCGCATTGCAGTTCTCGAAAACTTTGGTCCATCGTCAACGCAAATGCCTGACTATCAGGCAGTTATTTACGAATGGGCAACGCCTGGCACAATCTCTCAACTCTCCCACGCAGAAGCCGCAGAAATTAACTGTAAAGGCTTAGAGGGTTTCATAGAAAAATATTTTCAGGAAGATGGATTTGGTGGGCCTGTCGATGATTGGGATGAACCGCTGAGGAGTGCTTTTAAGGCTGTTGAGATAAAGTCTAGCTACTCAGTACCCATTTGGCTAAACGAGAGATTTTGGGGCGTTGTCGGGTTTGACTACTGCCAGCAAGCGACTCTGATAAATTCTGCTGAGATGTCCGTTCTGAGAACCGCAGCCGCTTGCATTGGCAGTGCTATTGAGCGCGATCGCACTCGTAAAGAAAAAGAAGCCGCCGCCAAAGCTCGTGTGGTTGAGTTAGCAGAACGCGATCGCATTCTTGCAGCCACTGCTGCCGCCGCCAATATTATGCTCACCGATGAAGACTTCGACAGTGCAGTAAACCAGGCGCTGCAAATTGTTGGCGAAGGGCTAGCAGTTGATCGCGTCGGATTAGGAAAATATTTTGAATCTGCGTCACCTTCAGATTTTGACTATCACCATTTTCTATTCGAATGGAAAGCTGAGGACATATCTTCTCAGATGGAACATTCTGAGCTTGCCAAAATCTCTGATGAGGGTATTGAGCATATTGCTGAAACTTTGAAGGATGGCCGCATTTTTGGTGGCATTGTTGAGGAGATGCAAGAGCCCTTTCGGAGCAAGATGCAGCAGATAGACGTTCAATCTACCTACGCGGTTCCGATTCAAACGAATGGTCGGTATTGGGGATTACTTGGCTTTGATGACTGCCATAAACAAACTCGCCGCAGTGAAGCTGAACTTGAAGCGCTGATGACTCTGGCAAACTGCATTGGCAGTGCCGTTGAAAGAGAAAATAATAAAAAAGAGAGGGAGGCTATTGCGATCGCACGAGCCGCTGAATTGGCAGAACGCGACCGCATTCTTGAAGCTACTGCCGCTGCCGCCAATGTCATGCTTACAGATAATGACTTTGATAGTGCGGTAAACCAGGCGCTGCAAATTGTCGGTGAAGGGCTAGCAGTCGATCGTGTTGGATTAGGAAAACAATTTGAAGCTGCATCACCCTCAGATTTTGACTATATGCATTTCTTATTCGAATGGGATTCTGAGGGAACATCCTCTCAGATGAAGCATTCTGAACTTGCCAAAATCTCTAATGAGGGCATTGAGCATATTGTCGAAAATTTAAAGATTGGCCGCATTTTCGGTGGCATCGTTGAAGAGATGCAAGAGCCCTTTCGCAGCGGTCAGCTGGAACTAAGCGTTCAGTCCACCTATTCAATTCCGATTCAAACGGATGGCCAATATTGGGGAGTAATTACTTTAGATGACTGTCACAAACAAACCCGTCGCAGTGAAGCTGAGCTCGAAGCGCTGATGACCCTGGCAAACTGCATTGGCAGTGCCATTAGCCGGGAAAAAACTCAAAAAGAGCGAGAGACCGCAGAGCGTAAAGCACTGATTGCCACCGAGAGAGCGACCCGTGCGGCAGAGATAGAAGCAGCCAATCAGGTGCTGGTAACGCGCGATCGCTGGCTGCAAACCACGGCCACTGCCGCAAATCAGCTGCTCTCTAGTGAGGATGTGCAGGCCAGCGTCCCCATCGCTATCCAAACTATTGGTGAAAACTTGGCGTGCGATCGCGTCACCGTAATGCAATATCTCCCCACTTACGAGGGTCACCCCCTTGGAGCGGTGCAGGTTCTCTACGAGTGGGACGCCCCCAGCATTTCTGCCCAAATTACCGATCCTGACCTGAATATTATTTCAGCAGAAGGCATTGAAGCATGGTTTACGCAGCTGCTAGCGGGCGAGTGGGTAGGCGGTGATGTAGCGGATTTGCCGGAACCTGTGCGCAGTGGGCAACAGTCGCTGGGGGTGCAGTCTACCTATGCGATGCCTGTGTTTTTTGAAGGGGCACTTTGGGGCTTGGTGGCCGTGGATTATTGCCGTGAGGCCAAGCGGCTGGAGCCTTCGGAACTTGCGGTGTTCAAGACGGCAGCGACCTGTGTAGGCAGTGCAATTTATCAAGAAACGGTGCGGCGCGACCGGGCAGCGCAAGAGCGGGCGATGCTATTGGGTAGTGTGGCTAAGGCGGCGAACTTACTGTTGCGTTCGGCAGACTACACACAAGTGCTTCCCGAGGTGGTGCGGTTGTTGGGTGAAGCCGTAGACTGCGATCGCTGCGGTGTTGTCACTACCCACGATTCTACGCTTTCGCTATCTTCTTCGGTTTATCTGATGGCAGAGTGGCACAAAGAAAACATTCCGCCAACTCACGAGGGTACGCCAGAGTTAGATTCTATGACCTGGCAACAGTTCTCAAAATTTTATGAGTGTCTTACTCAAGAAAAAGCCGCAAACTATCTGGTTGCAGAGCTTCCTGAACCGAGTCGTGGGGCTTTTGCTGCACAAGGTGTCAGTTCGGTTGCATACATACCCATTGTTGTAAACAACGAGCCCTGGGGCCAAATTGGTTTTGACAACTGCGGTGAGCCTCGCTTGTATGACGAGGCAGAAATTTCGATTTTGAAGGTGGCGGCAGAAAGCATTGCGGCTGCGATCGCTCGGCAGGCTAAGGAAAAGGCTACTCGCGAAGCTGAAGAACGCTACAGAACGTTAATTGAGCTAAGTACCGAAGGTATCTATCGACTTGAGCTAGATGAGCCTATTTCTAGAGACTTGCCTATTCGAGAGCAAATTAAACTCCTGTACGAAAGGGCATATGGCGCAGAGGCCAACGATGCCTTTGCCAAGATGTACGGCTATCAAAGCGCAGAGGAGATGATTGGCTGGCGACTCACCGATATTCATGTAGAAGCGTCAGAACAAAATATCGAATTTTTGAGTGAGCTTGCTCGCGATTCCAACTACAGCATCAGCAACAGTGAGTCTGAGGAATTGGATGTTTCGGGCAACCTTCACTACTTTTTGAATAATGTCATTGGCGTTATCGAAGACAATAGACTCATCAGACTGTGGGGTACCCAGACAGATATCACAGAGCTGAAGCAAGCACAAAAAGACAAAGAAGCTGCTGAAAGAGCTGTTTTAGCAGAAAGAGAAAAGGCCGCACGCGATCGCGCTAGTGAACTAGCCAAAACCAATGAGGCCATCAGCCGTACTCTCTCCACCCTTGCAGCCAATCCAGAACTCGACAACTTTTTGTGCCTGCTAATTAAAGAACTCTCCGAAGCCGTTAACGCTCACAATACAGGACTGTTCCTTTACAACTCAGACGAGAATACGCTCTATCGTCACATCGCGTTTCAAGATAAAAAAGCCTACGTCGGTGCTATCCCACGGGATACAGAAATGTTGCAAAGGCCTTTCCTGGCAGATATTACCGATGCTTGGCGGCTTATTTTAGAGTCTCCTCAACCGATTACATTTGCAGATACCGGCACACCCGAAGAGAACCCCAACAACTTCTGGTGGCAAGATACCGTCAGCTGGCACATCAGCGAAGGACACAAGGAGCTTGCCTGTGCTCGGCTAAAAGTTGGCAACGTGCCACTCGGCTTCATCGGCTTTTGCTTCAAAGAACATCGCACCTTCTCTGCCGCTCAGCTCGAAGTCATTCAAGCGCTAGCAAACCAGGCGACCCTGGCTATTCAGTTCACTCGCCTGGCAGAAGAGGCAAAACAGGCCGCCATTTTACAAGAACAGGAGAAAGCCGCAAAGGAGAGAGCGGAGAAGCTAGCAAAAGCCAACGAAGCGATCGCTCAAACCCTAACCACACTCGCCGCAAGCCCAGAATTAGACCAATTCTTAGGCACTATTCTCGCTGAGATGTCTAGACAGCTCAACGCAGGGAAAGTTCATCTGTTCCTTTACGATCAACCAACCAATACGCTCACTCAGCGTGTCGTGGTTCAAGATGGGCGAGTTTACCTCGGCCCTGGTCCTGATGATCCAGAGATGTTCCGCCAGCCTATTTCAGCAGATATCACTCCCGGCTGGGATCGTATCATCAACGGAGGAGCTCCTCTCACATATGACGAAACACAGCCGTTTGATGAAGAAATTTGGTGGCCCGAAACAATAGGATGGCATAAGTCTCAAGGACACAAAGCTATCACCTGCATCCCGCTAAAAGCAGGCGATGTCCCCATCGGCTATATCGGCTACTGCTTTTATGATCGCACCTGCCTCTCCAACGAACAGCTAGAGTTTATGCAGGCCCTAGCCAACCAAGCGATCGTTGCCATTCAGCTCACCCGCCTGGGCGAAGAAGCCAAACAAGCCGCCATTTTGCAAGAACAAGAAAAAGCCGCGCAAGACCGCGTCACCGAACTTGCAAAAACAAACGAAGCCCTCGGCCAAACCCTCAGCGTACTAACGACCACACCAGAACTCGATGACTTTTTAGGTCGAATTCTATGCAAAATCAGTGAACCCGTTCAAGCCTGCAAAGCGCTCCTCTTCTTGTACAACGAAGAAGCCCATACGCTTCACGCCCATCTCTCCGTTCACGACTGGGAGCACGTTTATAAAGGCACCGCCCCCAACGATCCCGAAATGTTTCACCACCCCATTCCAGCCGATATCTCCCCAGCCTGGAACAGAATCATCAACTCATCCAAACCCTGGATGCTGGAAAAAGACAATCCAGCCGATGCCAATCTTTGGTGGCCAGAGTCCCTACCCTGGAACCGGGCAGAAGGCCACTGCGCCGCTATCTGCGCCGTGATGAAAGTAGGCGGTGACCCCATCGGCTTTATTGCCCTCACCTTCCGCAGCGTGCCTACCCTCACAGACGAACAGCTCGAATTTATTCAAGCCCTTACTAACCAGGCCACCCTCGCCATCCATCTCACCCGTCTTGCAGACGCCAGCAAAACCGCCGCCCTCAGCGTTGCCCTGACCAACGAACGCAACCGCCTCGCCCGCGAAATCCACGATACCCTTGCTCAGGCCTTCACCGGCGTTTCTCTCCAGCTCGAAGCCGCAAAATCTGCCGCCACCGAAGACTTTGAAGATGCGCTGTATCACATCACCCGTGCGGGCAACCTGGCCAGGCAAGGGCTTTCTGAAGCGCGCCGTTCGGTTCGGGCGCTGCGATCGCACGCCCTCGAAACCGGCAGCCTTCCCGATGCTCTGCGCACCTCCCTCAAGGAGATGACCCAATCTAGCCCAACCCAGGCTAAATTTGTTCTGAAGGGTAAAACCTATCCCCTCCCCGAAGACATTCAAACCAACCTGTTGCGCATTGGCCAAGAAGCCACCACCAACACTCTGCGCCATGCCCAGGCCAACACCCTCACCCTCACCCTCGAATTTGCCCCTGATCAAATTCACATGACTATCACCGATGATGGGAAGGGATGCAAAGTAACCTCCCTTGCAGACTTTGAAGGCTTCGGCCTAGTCGGCATGAGAGAAAGAGTCCACCGGTTCGACGGACAATTCTCTTTTAGCAGCACCCCCGGTAAAGGGACTGCGATTTCCATCGCGATTCCCATTGCACATCCTTCTGCTGCCTATCCTTCCATTGCCCAACCTGAATGACCTATGACCTCCGACTCTCCTATTACAGTTCTTGTCGTTGAAGACCACAGCATCGTTCGCGAAGGCATTGTATCTGTGCTCAATCGGCAAGAAGACATTACAGTGGTTGCCGAGGCAAAGAATGGCAAAGAAGCGATCGCCCTACATCAGCAGCACCAGCCAGCCATCACTATGATGGATTTGCGCATGCCACAAATGGAAGGCCTAGAAGCCGTCCTCCAAATTCGAGCAGCCACACCCAAAGCTAAAATCATTGTTCTCACCACCTACGACACTGACGAAGATATTTATCAGTGTCTGCAAGCTGGAGCACGGGGCTATCTGCTCAAAGACGCCACCGCTGCCGAACTCACCAACGCTGTTCGACAGGTGCATCAAGGCAAACGCTCTATTCCTGCGGATGTGGCCATAAAGCTTGCCGAACGCTTGGAAACCGATGAACTCACCAACCGAGAGCTAGACGTTCTTAAAATGATGGTGAAAGGCAGCAGCACCACCAAACTCGCCGCCGCGCTCAACATCTCTGAAGGTACGGTGAAATTCCATGTGAACAACATTTTGCAGAAGTTAAATGTGAGCGATCGCACCCAGGCCGTTGTCACCGCTCTACAGCGCGGCCTGGTTAGGCTAAAAGAAGAGCCCTAGGTCACGCCTATCATCCGCCCCACGATTAAAATCGGGGCTAACTGATTGAAGTCCGCTAAAGGGACTTAACTAGGCTTCTCCGAAAGGGCTTCAGGCTCTAGGGCAAACAGCGTAGTGCGGTTGAGATGATGTTGTTTTTGGTTTTGGGTGTAAGCGATCGCGATGTCGAGTTGTTTGCGTCCTAGCGAGAAAACGCCGTAGTTCTGTTGCCATTTGCCTGTAGCTATTTGAGGGCACAGCCGTCATCGTCTGGATAGCGACTATTGAGATAGTGACTGCTGCTACCTTTTATCCGTCGAACAAATTCGGCGATCGCAATTTTGGGTGGAATGGAGACAATCAGATGAACGTGGTCGTCGATGCCACCGATTGCGTGGAGATGCGCGCCTAGTGCATCCGCTTTGTGATTGCAGTATGGGTAAAGTGCTGCTTCTCGTCTGGGTGTGATTAAAGGCAGCCGCTCGTGAGTTGACCAAACCAAATGATAGTAAAGTTTCCAAAGCGACATCGGATGGTATGAAACTAGGTAAGCTTTGCTTAGAATAGCCAAACCGAAGCGCTAACAAACATCATTCCTAGCCCCTTTAGTGGGCTTAGTCTCGATAGTCCCGATTTTCAATCGTGGGGCGATTCTATCATCTGTGGGAAACACATTAGTGCTATCCACCAGCCCCATAGTACATTTTCCGGCGGAGGGAAGACTGCCTGCGACTTACACCAGCGATAGAGCCCTGCCTCTATCAATCGCATGGGGCCATACCTATCCGATTGGTCAGGTATGGCGTAAGGCAATAGATTGGCAAACATCCTTTGATTTATACAGTCGTGCTCTCTCCAAAAAACTTTCAAAATGAAAGCAGCGAATAAAGCAAACACCCTATGCCTGACGATTTAATACCTATGGATGTCATGCCGACGCTCCGGGACATCGACCACAGCCAGGGCCCGCTGTCTGCCCCACTTTCCATCATGACCTACGGGAGCTATCAGTGTTCTCAAGCGGGCCAAGCCCATAGAACAACTCAGGAATTACGAGAGTCTTTAGGCGATCAGCTGTGCTTTGTGTTTCGTCACTACCCCGTGCCTGCAGACTACCCGCTCGCCCAGACCGCAGCCGAAACTGCCGAAGCCGCCGGTGCCCAAGGAAAGTTTTGGGAAATGCACAACAAACTTTTTGCCAACCAAGACGCCCTTGATGAAGCCTCCTTGGTAAAATACGCCAGCGAACTAGATTTAGAGATGTCTACCTTTCTCCACGAAATTAGTCACAACGTCCACACCCCGCGCATTCAATCCGATATAGACAGCGCCGCACAGTACGGCGTAGAAGCCTCTCCCACCTTTTTTATCAGCGTTCGTCATAAGGGCAATGCCAACTTAATCTCTCTAGTGCGACAAATTTTGGTCGCGACCTTAGCCCATGGCAGCGCAGAAACTTTGCATACCGCCGAGACCTGTGATGAAAAGCCTGCGTAGCGTCCGAGCGAGTAGTCCAACTGATCGGATGGGTTCATGCTATTAGCTTATGCGGTAGCATTTTGGGTATGTCATAGAGTGATGGGTTGATTTTCCCATGGGTATACCCGTTCAGCGGAGCAATCAATACTTGCGTGACACGCTCCTCAAATGTGTGAATGCAGCCGCGCAATGCTTGGTTGCCAACGACGACCTTACGGTAGCGTTGCCCGCAATGCTGAGAATTTTGGGTGAGGGTACCCGGCAGTGCCGCGCCTACATTTTGTGCAACTCCAAAGATGAACCCACTGGCGAACTCATCTTCAACCTGGCGTTTGAGTGGGATGCGCCCGATATCCCGAGCAAAGTGGAAGCGGGGGGCCGGTTTCCCGTGCCGATTTCGCACTTCCCGGCGCATTTGTCTGCGCCGCTGAAAGCGGGCAATGCCACCCAGTTTTTTGCCAGTGAGCTAGACGGCATCAGCCCGGAAGATCGCCCGCCCGGCCATGCGCGCGCGTTAATCGGGGTGCCGATTATGGTAGATGGTCAATGGTGGGGGCTCTTGGGCCTAGACGACTGCCTGGATGAACGGCTGTGGAGTGAGGCCGAAATTGCTGTCTTAGAAACGGCGGCGGCTGCCGTGGGTAGCGCCCTTTTGCGAGATCAGAGTCGGCGGGCTCGCGAAGCCGCTGAACGAGAGATTTTGATTGCTAAGGTTACGGCTCAGGAGCGGGCAGCAAGGGCCGCTGAGCTAGAAACGGCCAATCAAGTGCTAATTGCGCGCGATCGCTGGCTAGAGACAACCGCCACCGTGGCCAATGAGCTACTCTCAGCTACTGATATCGATGCCAGCGTGGCAACAGCCCTCCAAACCATCGGAGAGAATCTGGACTGCGATCGCGTTTATGTCATGCAGAAAATGACGCCGCCGGATGCGCCTGAGAATGATTTTGGATTTGCCAAGCTTACCTACGAATGGCACATGCCGGGACTGGAGAGCCATATAGACAAGCCAGAAATTAGCGAGGTTTCCGGCCAAGACTTTAAAGCAGCGGTAGAACAGCTGACTTCAGGTGCGTGGTTTGGGGGCCTAGTGGAAGAATTGGATGAGCCTGCACGTACTCGTCATCAATCGCTGGGCGAGAAGTCTTCCTATATCATTCCAGTTTTTATTGAAAGAGATATTTGGGGCATTGTCGGTATCGTTCACTGTCGCCAGGCCAAACGATTAAATTCAGCAGAAATTGCGGCGTTTAAGACGGCAGCGACCTGTGTGGGCAGTGCGATTTATCAGGCCCAGGTTAGGTGTGATCGACAGCAGGCTGAGCGGAATGTTTTGTTGGAGCAGGGGCGGGAACAGGCCGCACAGGCACGGGCAACGCAGTTACAAGAGAGTAATGAGATTTTGTCATTGCGCGATCGCTGGCTAGAAGTGACTGCTGCTGCTGCCAATACGCTGTTAGCAGCTAATTTGGAGACCTCTATCGCACCCACAATGCAAATTTTGGGGGAAGGTACCCAGGCCGATAGGGTTGGCATTATGAAAGCGGTTTGGCGAGATGGTGAGCTGTTCTACAGAATGTATGCGGAATGGGCTTCTGTAGAACAACCTAGCCAAACGGACGATCCGGAAATGCAAGAAATTCCGGCTGCGATTTTGGGTGATGTGATCAACGAGCGCTTGGGTAACGGTTGCTGGGTGGGAGGTGATCTCGACGATGCTGAAGTTTTTCCTGATGATTTGCGCGCTGGGCTAAAATCAATCGGCATTCAAACCTCCTATTCTGTGCCTATTTTCACAGGCGATCATTATTGGGGTGTAATTGGGTTAGACTACTGCCGTTACAAGAGATTCTTGACCTCACCCGAAATCGCTATCTTTCGCACCGTGGCGAACTGTTTTGGTAATGCCATTGAGCGCGATCAAAGCAACAAAGCGAGAGAAACGGTTGAGCGCAGGGCGCTAATTGATCGAGAACGCGCTGCCCGTGCGATTGAGTTAGAAGCGGCGAATGCGGTGCTCACCACACGCGATCGC
>JBCBIK010000079.1:0-22042 GCA_038524545.1 Cyanobacteria bacterium J06623_4
GTGTCTTCAGAAAAAGAAATGAAATGATGTAGTCAAGTTAAGACTTGATAAGCAAGCTAATCATATCGCATCGTTGGCCCCCAAATCTCATATCAAATAGGTTTTTATACCTAGCCAGCATGCCAAACAAGGCGTGCCGCTGCCCAATATCGGTAGCCATTCGTTGGGTAACAAAACTGACACGCGGTCATTACGTCCATCAACACCCCTCGACAAGCAATGTCAGTTGCTGATAATTTGCTTTGGAAAAATAACGATCCCCAGACATCTGCAAAAAGGACTGTTTATTATCAAGGTTTTTTGGTGAAGTCTGTTGAAGTGAGGTAAGTCATTGGACAGTTTTTGAAATTTTGGGACACAAAGGCTGTATGCTATCGCTTCACGGATCAGAGTAGCTGCCTCCGTAGTGTCATAAAATACAAACGCTGTACCGGCGTCCTAGACCGTCATTGTGGGATGACCTGGTAACCAATGGAGGGGGTTAGCCTCTGCAGATGGGCGACATAACTCAGGTAGGGTCCGATAAAGATTCCTGCTATGATACGCCTGATTATAGTGATGTACCACGGCTTGAGAGGAAGTTAAGCATGCTGAATTCAGTAGATTTCAGCGGTAAGCCATTCCATTTCATCGGAATTGGCGGAATCGGGATGTCGGCCTTGGCCCACGTGTTAGCAAGCCGAGGGCTACCGGTGTCGGGCTCAGACCTGAGACTGAGTCACATCACTGAGCGGCTAGAGACCCAGGGCGCACACATTTTTAACCAGCAGCAGGCTGAAAATCTGTCTTTCTTTACAGCTGGCCAAACCAATGGCCAAGTGGCCAGCAGCCTACCGCAGGTCGTTTGCTCAACGGCAATCGGCAAAGACAACGCCGAGTACCGAGAAGCGTTGGCTTTGGGATGCCCGATTTTTCATCGGTCGGATATTTTAGCGGCCCTGATGAATGAGCGTAAGGGCATCGCGATCGCAGGCACCCACGGCAAAACCACCACCAGCAGCATCACCGGCTACCTACTCCTCAAAGCTGGCATTGACCCGACGATCATCATCGGCGGAGAGGTGAGCGCTTGGGATGGCAACGCCTACGTCGGCAGCAGCGACTATGTAGTGGCAGAAGCAGACGAATCCGATGGATCTCTCGTCAAGCTGACTTCTCACATCGGCGTCATTACCAACATTGAGCTAGACCACCCAGACCATTACAGCAGTCTTGACCAGGTGGTGGCGATTTTTGATCGGTTCGTCAATCAGTGCGAAACAGTCATTGGCTGTTTGGACTGTCCTACCGTGCGCGATCGCATCCAGCCAGATATCACCTACAGCCTTGAGCCAAATTCTGGTGCTGACTATATTGCCACCAACATTATTGAAGAGGCGTCTGGCATCACAGCAGACATTTGGGAGCGTGGCGAGCAGCTCGGCACCCTGACCGTACCGCTGCTAGGCTTACACAACTTGAGCAATACGCTTGCTGCGATCGCAGTTGCCCGTCAGCTCGGTGTCAGCTTCGAGGCGTTAGCCGCCCACCTACCAAATTTTCAAGGGGCTCGTCGCCGCTTTGAGCACCGTGGCTTTGAAAACGGCATTCTCTTCATTGACGACTACGCTCACCATCCCAGCGAAATCAGAGCAACCCTCGCCGCCGCTCAGGTCAAGCGCAACGAGCCACTATCCGGCAATGCATTGGCAAATGGCGCTCTATCCAATGGCAGTCTATCCAATGGCAGTCTATCCAATGGCAACCGGGCAGATAGCGTAGCGCGCCGAGTGGTTGCCGTTTTTCAACCGCACCGTTATAGCAGAGCAGCGACGCTGCTAGACGAATTTGCCACCTCTTTTGAAGGTGCAGACCGTATCCTAGTTACCGATATATATAGTGCAGGCGAAACCAACACGGCAAACATCACGGGTGAGGATGTGGTAAGTGCGATCGCTCAGCATCACTCCAGTGTGGAGTACACACCAACCCTGGCCGATGTCAAAGCGACCTTGTCAACCAGCCTGACGCCTGGCGATATTGTCATCTTTTTAACGGCTGGCAACCTCAACCAGGTTATCCCCGAAGTCGTCGCAGCCTATCAAAAGGTACTCCAGCCAGAAGCCGCCCTGACGTAAAAGAGGACTCAACATCGTGACGGCGAATACTGCTTCAGCCAATTTAGGTACGGCCAATCCAGCTCAGGCTATCCCAGCCCAGGCGACCGTCGCACTGGGCAATAGATTTGAAATCGCAGCTCAAGCGCCGCTAGCGAAGCTCACCACTTTTCGCGTGGGTGGCAAAGCAGACTGGCTCGCCCTACCCAAGACGCCCCAGCAGCTAGAGGATGCCTTGGACTGGGGACGCTCGAAAAATTTACCGATTACTCTTTTGGGGGCAGGATCCAACCTGCTGATTAGCGACCAGGGCTTGCCAGGGCTCGTTATCTGTACGCGGGCACTTCGCCACAGCGAGTTTGATGCCGAGAGCGGGCGAGTCATTGCGGCAGCCGGGGAGCCTTGGTCTTCCTTAGCATGGAAAGCCGCTCGCCACGGGCTCAAAGGCTTTGAGTGGACCATTGGCATTCCTGGAACCGTTGGCGGCGCAGTCGTGATGAATGCTGGTGCCCACGGCGGAGAAACTGCCGACATCCTTGTGGAGGCTGAAGTAATCAGCCCAATGGGCATTCAGACCTGCCTCACGCCAGCAGATCTTGACTATCGCTACCGCACATCCAACCTGCAAGGCAGCGACCAAATCGTCACTCAGGCAACCTTTCAGCTGAGCCCCGGTCACGACCCAGCAGCGGTTAAAACCGCAACCGCCGACGATCTGAAGCAGCGCCGAACCACCCAGCCATATCACCTGCCAAACTGCGGCAGCGTTTTTCGCAATCCGCGTCCCCACAGCGCGGGCAGACTCATCCAAGACGCTGGGCTCAAGGGTTACCAAATCGGACAGGCACAGATTTCTACCCTCCACGCCAACTTCATTGTGAACTTGGGGGGCGCCAAGGCCAGCGACGTGCTGGCACTCATTCGTCATGCGCAGGCCGTGATAAAGGAGCGCAATGACATTGATCTAGAAACCGAAGTCAAGATTATCGGACACTTTGAATGAACTAATCCCTGAGACTTAAACCCTGAGACGTCAGTGCGATAATACAGCGCCCGATATCTGCGATAACAGCACGATATAGGCCGTCCTCCCAATCATTTGATTTCACCATCATTCGCAATCGCCATCATTCGGTTTAATTGGGAGACCAGTGCTATAGTTTGACAGTCAATTTATCGAAAATCCCACACCATCATGACTAAAGGGCAAGGATTCGGATTCGGTCTCGGCAAGATGAAAGAGCTTACCGAAGCATTCAAAAAAGCTCAGCAGGTTCAAGAAGGCGCCAAGCGCTTGCAAGAAGAACTCGAACAAATGGAAATCGAGGGCCAAGCGGGTGGCGGCATGGTCAAAGTCACCATGAGCGGCAACCAAGAACCCCGCAACGTGGTGATTTCTGAAGAAGCACTCGGCGAAGGTGCAGACGTTCTCTCCGACTTGGTAAAAGCAGCTATGCTCGACGCTTACAACAAGTCGACAGCCACCATGCGCGAACAAATGGAAGAACTCACCGGTGGCCTGAATTTACCAGGCATGTAACGACAAACGTAATGACAAGAAAGGAGGGCAAGTCCCTCTTTTTTTTGCTCATATGCTGTGAGCCAATATGCCGTAAACCGACATCCTGAAAACCGACGCACAGCGTACACAGTTCGCCAAATTGCGAAAACATCTAAATCCGTCCAAGCGCTCTTAATCACTCACCCCAAATGTCCAGCCGCCTGCCCACCCGCCTCCTGTTTGTCTGCCTTGGCAATATCTGCCGCTCCCCCTCAGCAGAAAACATCATGAACCATCTCATCAAACAGCAACAACTCACAGATCGCATTGTTTGCGATTCAGCGGGTACAAGCAGCTATCACATCGGCAGCGAGCCAAATCCCCGCATGGCTACAGCAGCGCAGAAAAAAGGCATCACGCTAGAAGGCAGCGCCCGCCAGTTCACCAAAGCAGATTTTCAGAACTTCGACTTGATCTTGGCGATGGACCGCAGCAACTACCAAGACATCTTGTCTGTAGCAGGCAATGACAGCGAAGCACTCGGCGCTCAGCAAAAAGTAAAACTGATGTGTGACTTCTGCCACAGCCACGATGATCGCGAGGTTCCTGATCCCTACTACGGGGGTGAGGCTGGCTTCGACTATGTGATCGACTTGCTCACAGACGCTTGCGAAGGACTGCTCGCAGCCGTAGAAGCGGACTTAATTTAAGCATCTCTTAAGCTCACATGTCCTGATTCAAGCAAGTATCAATCTAATATCATTAGAAAAGAGGGGCTTTTGAAGAAAATTTTTGGGTTTTTCTTCCTGATTTTTTAGAAACCTACCGTCTAGGGCGTTTGAAGGAGCATTTGCTGCACTGTAGGAGAGCATACAAGACATATCGGTCATGCTTAGTTGCACTTTTTAAGTGAGATTACTGATTCCAATCCAGTAAACATATCGGGTGGCTACCGCGATAGACTTTATGCTTTTTATGCTCGGAGGCTAAGCGGTAATGTGACCCAGAAAAAATAGGCTGAGAGACTTCAGCCTAGACGAAAAGAGCGCAGCGTCACATTGATTAAGTGCCACACCTATATTGTGGCAAACTTATAAGTGGCACAGTCAAGTACCCCTAGTTTGATAGTTAATTCTCTTTCATAGCCGTTCCTACTTCGATTTTTTCCGAACACTGTTTTGGACTGTAGTTGTTTTTGGACCAGCCCTTGCTCAAGACCTTTGCCATATCGCGTAGTGCTGTGATGCTTTCACCTCACGTCGGAGATGCCATGGAAGATAAAGGCCGAGTCTTAGTGGTAGATGATACACCTACCAACTTGCTCGTCCTAGACAAGTTGCTCACTCGTGCAGGCTATGAGGTTACCAGAGCCAGCAGTGGGCTGATCGCGATCGAAATGGCGATCACGATCAGGCCGGATGTCATTTTGCTCGACATCATGATGCCTCATATGGATGGCTACGAGGTCTGTACCCGGCTAAGGGCACACACAGCAACGGCAGACATACCCATTATTTTTTTGACTGCTTTGGATGCTCCGCTCGACAAGGTTCAGGCCTTCAGCTACGGCGCAGCCGACTATGTCACCAAGCCTTTTCAACCAGAAGAAGTGCTGGTTCGGTTGCGCAACCAGCTTAATCTCCAGGTTGCGCAACAACAGCAGCAGCAACGCAATAGCGAATTAGAAAGCCGGGTCCAAGAACGCACACAGCTACTGGAGCTAGCGCACAATCAGCTATTAGAAGTCGCCCTGACAGACCGACTAACGCGCTTGCCCAATCGACTGTCTTTTGTAAAGCGCCTCAGTAAGGCAATGGCTCAGGCACGGCTCTATCGCGATCGCGCGTTTGCCGTCATGTTTTTAGACTGCGATCGCTTCAAGCGAGTCAACGACTCCCTCGGCCACAGAATCGGCGACCAGCTGCTCAAAGGACTAGCCCGTAGGCTTGTGCGTATTGAGCAGGGGCATCCCGCTATTGACATGGTTGCCCGCTTCGGGGGAGATGAGTTTGCCATCCTGCTCTCGGGCGTCGCCGATAGAGAGGCCGTCGTTGCGATCGCAGATGCCGTTCTCCAGTCTTTAGCACGCCCCTTTCTGCTTGCCGGTAACAACATCTTCATTGATGCCAGCATTGGTCTCGTATGGGGCGAATCGACCTATGTCGCCGCTGAGAACATGCTGCGCGACGCAGACGTTGCCATGTACAAGGCCAAAGACTGCAGCCAGCGTCGATACTGCTGGTTCGAATCGGACATGCACAGCCGCGCGGTGCATTTGCTTCAGCTAGAAACTGACATGCGCCTCGCCCTAGAGCGCAAAGAATTTGAGCTGCACTACCAGCCCATCGTCAGCCTAGAAACGATGAAAATAGTCGGTTTTGAGGCCCTCGTTCGCTGGCAGCACCCGACCAAAGGCCTCATCCCACCCAATGAATTTATTCGCTTTGCCGAAGAAACGGGTCTGATCGTGGAGTTAGGTACCCAAGTACTAGAAATTGCCTGTCGGAACATTGCTCGTTGGGAGAGCCAGGGCGTCATTGATGAAGAGATGACGGTAAGCGTCAATATGGCAGCTGAACAGCTCCTGCAGCCCGACATTCTAGAACAGGTAAAAAATATCTTAGAAGCCTCCGGCGTAGCGCCCTACAGGCTCCGGTTAGAACTGACCGAACGCTCTATCATTAGCAATCACAACGCGGTCGATGAATTATTACGAGCCTTTCAGAAAACCGGTATCCAGCTGAGCATAGATGATTTTGGCACGGGCTATTCGTCCCTTAGCTATCTCCACACTCTACCGGTTAATTGCCTGAAGGTAGATCGGTCTTTTGTGCATCCCATCACCCACGAAGAGAGTAGCCTAGGCATCGTGCCCCTGATTATTAACATGGCGGAAACGATGGGCATGCAGGTGATTGCTGAAGGAGTCGAAAATATTACGCAACTGCGACAGCTGCAGCAGCTCGGCTGCAAGTATGGACAGGGGTTTCTATTTCAAAAAGCGCTCCCTGCCGATACGGCGATTTCGCTGGTAGACAAGCCTTTTACTGACTGGCCCGAGGCGGCTAGCGCCTGAGCACCGTTCGCTGACCTAATGACTAAGGCTTGAAAACGAAATCGTAGCCCCTGTACGCGTCACCTTCGTAGGTGAGCACAACCCAGGCTTCTGGATCGAAGGCTAGCGGGTAGGCATCTCGCGCCAAAGTAACTTCTGCGCCTTTTCCTGCAGCACTTTCTGCCAGATCGTGACGACCCTCCTCAGCAGACGCTGCTAGTTGAGTCGTTGTTATCGCTGGCAGGGTGCAGTAGGGGTCAAGAACGACTTGACGCACGGCTTCTTTGCTGGCACCTTCGGGTACAGCTAGTAGCTGCGAAATCTGACCACGTGATATTTCAGCGCCTGACTTGATGACTTGCTCACAGTTCGACTGAGGGATTGCCTGCGAAGAGACCTGGGTCGGCAGTACGGTCGCCGTTGCTAGTAGCGCGATCGCACCTCCTGCCCAGAGCACCTTGCGTCGGTGAGGAGACAAAAACGGTTCAGATCCTCTGTCAACAGTCTCTCTATCGACAGGAGCTAACGGCACACCTTTCTGAATGCTTCTTTGGGAGCCGCTTCTCAAGCGCTTCTGAATAGGTGCCTGGATAGTTTTCTGTGTAGGCTGCCGGGTAGGCTGAGGCGCTGAAACAGCCGCACGGGTTGCCTTGCGACGAGAACGGCGGGAAGCGGTTGAGGTACGAGATGCAGGTGAGCGTGACATCAGCTGTCTCCGAAAGCTGTCAGTAGTACAATAATAGTACACTTGAACTACATTCAACAAACATTTCAACAAATACCATTGGCATTTTTGGCAAAACGCTCGATATCGTCGTCGAATTGGCATAAGAGATACGTAAGGGCTGCAAACTCCCCAGAAACTTTTTAAAGTGGAGACAGGCATAAAGAGACCGCCAGCACAGTTGAGTCAGCACAGCTAATTCATGAACCGCACCCTTGTCTGGTTTCGCCGCGACTTACGAATCTCCGACCACGAACCGCTCTATCGAGCGGCTAGGCGCGGTGCGGTGATTCCTGTCTTTGTGTTCGACCGTGCCCTTCTCCTGCATCCTGAAACCGGGTCAGGTCGAGTTCGCTTTATGCTGAGCTGCCTACAGTCGCTAGACCAAGACCTGCGGAAAAAGGGCGGTAGGCTAATCCTTAGAGAAGGGAATCCGGTAGAGGTACTGCCGCGACTTGTCAAAGAAACCGGCGCAGAGGGCATCTATAGCTATATCGACTTTGAACGTATCTATGGCCGCGTCCGCGATGCCAGACTCAACAAAGCACTAGCTAAGGAAGGCCTCAAAATTCGCTGGTTTGAACCGCAGGGCACCACCCCAGAGCTGATGAGCTACCCGCAGTACCGGCAGCTATGGCATCAGCAGATGCGATCGCCTCAAACTCCCACACCTCAAACGATTAACGTTCCACCAGATATTCCCTCCGACGACCTCCCCAGCATCGAGCACCTAGGACATCAGCAAAGTTCTATGCTGATTCCCCCAGGCGGCACCACAGAAGCGCGCAAACTGCTAAACCTCTTTTTTGATCGGGGCAAGGCAGAGAGCTACTACTGGCAGCTTTCTTACCCCGGCACCAATGCCACCAGCGGCCTCAGCCCGTACATCAAATACGGCGTCATTTCTATTCGAGAATGTGCCCAGCGGGTCTGGGACAGACAGGCAGAACCCCAGTGGGTCAGCGATAAGCGAGTTCAGCGTAGCAGCCACCAGCTGATTTCACGGCTGCGGTGGGGCAGTGGGTTTACACAGCGGTTTCGCTATCTGCCGCAATTGGAAGTGCGATCGCTCTACACCCCCTTTGAAACCGGTCCAGCAGACTCACAGCTTTCGCAGAGCACGCTAGAAAACAGCGCTCTAGAAAACGGCGGCTGGGACTACAACTTGGAGCATTACGAAGCTTGGAAAGCGGGCCAGACCGGCTATCCTATCGTCGATGCGGCGGCTCGCTGCCTGCAGGAAACCGGCGGCTGGCTAGCGCTCAACTTTCGCGTGCGAGCCATCTATGCCAGCTTTCTGTGCAATCTCATTGGTATGGACTGGCGCTACGGCGCGCTCCACTTCATGCGCTACCTCATCGACGGCGACTGCCCCATCGATCATTACCAGTGGGCTCAGCAAGCAGGCGTCACCCACTGCCTCAACAAAGCCTGGATCCGCATTTACAACCCCGAGCAAGAAGCCATTGACCGCTGCGACCCCCAGGGCAAATTTGTCCATCGCTGGGTGCCAGAGCTACGCCACCTCAAGCCCGAGCAGCTGGGCACCCCCCCAAAGGTAAAAGGCTATCCCACCCCCATTCTCGACTACACCGAAGCTCGTGCCCGCCGGGCCGCCCTCATCGATGAACTGCGCTTCGACATCATCCACGCCCCAAACATCGCGCCCCTCATCACGCGTATCCCCGAAGATGTCACCCCCTTTGGCGCAGACCTATTTCCCAGCGACGTCAGCTGGGCACAAACGCCAATCGAAGCCCTCTACCCCACCGCGCTAGATCTCGACAGCTTAGAGAAACCCGAGTTTCAAACCTTGCGAACCTGGTTTATCGCTCATGGCAGCTGGCTAGAAAATCCAAAACGTCAGCAAGTCGCCAGACAAAAGAACCGTCAAAAGCGCAAAGAAAACCAGCATGATGGGCAGCTGAGCTTACTGGGGTAAAGAAGCAAAATAATCTGCTTCGGCCCCTAAAATAACAATCAAGTACTTCTAACTTTGACCGATAAAAATCCGTTTCTACAAAATAATGACAGCCACAGGGAAACTTACTCAACTCATTAAAAAGTCTCATCAGATCAGTAAATCGCTGAAATTCTGACTCTTGCTGAATCTCTCCATCAAAAACAAAACAACACATCGCAATCTCAGACGATACCTGCTGGCACGCTTACCGGTCTACGGGGCATTGCCAAACAACCTGGCCAACCTCCTAGTGACGATAGCCTGCAGGCTGACTACACCAACTATCTCATCAGCAAATATCAGTGATTCTTCTTATGAATTCGCTGGTTGACACCAACGTAATTCTCGATGTGATTCTAGAGAGAGCCATTCTTTAAAGAAGCATGGTCTTCTTTGAGCAAATTGAGCGCGGCAATTTTGTCGGTCATATCGCAGCTACAACAGTCACAACTATCTTCTACATCGTTCGTAAAACAGAAGGTCGAGATGTTGCCCTCTCAACGATTCATCGATTATTAGCGGGCCTCCAAATCTGTCCTGTAAATCGCAAAACAGTTGAACTAGCGCTCAGCATAGCTCTTAAAGACTTTGAAGACTGATTTTAAAGTTGATGCATCTTTAACGAAGATTTCCAAAACGATCATATGTCCTGTATACAGGCTGCTAACTGTTGCCAACTTGAAGTTCAGGCTCGAAGCTCTGAGACTATAGAGAAAGTTGTTGTGTGACTAGTCGGCACACAACAACTTTCAATTTTTCAGGCATTGAAAGTCCTCAGACATTAACAGTATTCATAAGAAACTCAGGATAGCGAGTGCCGCTAGCGGCACCGATTGGGAGAACTGCCTCAATCTGCTGCATCTCATCCGCCGATAGTTCAATCTCAAGTGCACCAGCGTTTTCTAGCAGCCTCTCTTTTCGCTTCGTACCCGGTATGGGAATCACGCTTTCATCCTTTGTTAGCAGCCAGGCGATCGCAAGCTGAGCAGGCGTACACTGCTTTTCAACCGCAATTTCTTTCACCTTTTCAACTAGCTCTAAATTGCGATAAAAGTTTTCACCTTGAAAGCGAGGGCTGTAGCGCCGAAAGTCGTCCGGTGGAAAGTTGTCGGGAGACTGAAACGCGCCGGTCAAAAAGCCTCTGCCTAGCGGTGAATAAGCAACTAAGCTCGTCCCTAATTCCTTGCAAACCGGTAGGACATCTTGCTCAGGTTCTCTAGTCCACAGGCTGTACTCTGTCTGCAGCATGGCAATCGGATGAACTTGAGCTGCTCGCCGTAGCGTTTCTGGACCTGCTTCTGAAAGGCCGACGTAGCGAACTTTGCCAGCATCAACAAGGTCTTTAACTGCGCCTACTGTATCTTCAATGGGTACGTTGGGATCAACTCTGGCAGGATAGTACAAGTCAATATAATCAACACCCAGTCGCTGAAGGCTGTACGCCAGAAAGTTGTTTACTGCATTAGGACTGTTGTCAGCGCCAATGAAGTTACCGGCATGGTCACGCAGTTGTCCAAACTTGACACCGATAAAAACTTTGTCCCGCGGAACGTCTTTGATGGCTTCACGAATCAATAGCTCGTTATGACCCATGCCATAAAAGTCGCCCGTATCCAGGTAGTTAATGCCTATGTCAATTGCGGCTTGAATGGTCGCGATGCTCTGCGCATCGTCAGTTTGCCGACCGCTGTAGAAATCGGACATCCCCATACAGCCGAGTCCAATAGCTGAGACTTGAGCCTCTGTGTTTCCAAGTTTGCGATATTTCATAACTGGATGTCTCCTAAAAAGTGGTTTGTTGGATGTAGAAGTTGAGTCGTTCTAAAAAGCGCGTTTAATAGAACAATTTAACGTGTCAAATAGCCGCCGTTAATCCAGATAGTCTGTCCTGTAATCCACTGAGCACTGGGCAACGCGAGGAATTCTACGATTGGGGCAATATCGCTGACGACGCCCAATCTGCCTGCTACTGCTAACCCTGCTGCAAACTCAGCCGTTTGGGGCGTCTCCATACTGTGAAAGAAAGGCGTATCGACAGGCCCCGGGGCAACAGCATTAACAGTAATACCTCGCCCTCCTAGCTCTTTTGCACCCATGCGAGTTATCTCTTCCATAATGGCTTTGCTGCCAGCATAGGCGGCATAGTTGGGAGCTGCACCTGCCAGTAGCGACGTGGCAATGTTGATAATTCTGCCGTTGTCAGAAAGGCGACGAGCAGCCTCACGGGTACAGAGGAAGCTGCCACGGGTGTTGATGTTGATCATGGCTTCAAGGTCTTCGTCTGTGACATCTGCGATCGCCTTCTTCACAATCGCACCGGCATTATTCACCAAAATGTCAGCTCGACCGAACTCATTAAAAGCAACGTCAAACATTTTCTTCACGTTCGCAGCCTGACCCAAATCGCCTTGAACTAGCGCAGCTCTGCCCCCTTGCTCACGCACCAGGCGCGCCGTCTCTTCTGCTTCGCCAATGGTCTCAGCCCGGTGGTAGTGAACCACAACATCTGCCCCCTGTCGGGCGAAGGCCTGGGCGAAGGCTCGGCCCAAATTCGCTCTAGCTCCGGTAACGATAGCGACTTTGCCTGTGAGGGCGCGGCTTTCTGCGGAGGGTGTGGCAAAAATTGCTTCAGCAGGCGCAGTTTGAGAAGACGACTGGGCCATTGCTTTGCTGGCGGCCAATGCACTGACAGCACCTGTTGCGCCCAATGCAGTCAAAAAGTTACGGCGGTTAGAACTCATAATAATCTCCCAGTGAGTTGATTTAGCGGCGTTTGCCTTTGGTTGATTACTATTAAGCCAGACTCAACCTGGGAAATAAATGCACATTTTATAGGTAGGCTTGCCGATTTCTGAGGGCTTGCTCTGAGGGCTTGCTCTGATGGCTTTCTTTGAGGGCAAGAAACCTCTATGGCGAGAATTGAGAGATTGTTATGCTTTCTGTTGTAATCTCTTTCTGAAGACAGACGGAGAGACCTCAGCGTGCTTTTTGAAGAAGCGTGAGAAGTGAGCCGCGCTCTTAAAGCCTAGTAGGGATGCGACTTCTTGAACCGGTGCCGACGAGCGACCCAGAAAAGATTTCGCCTCAGCGACTGTTTTCTCGGCAATCCAAGTATTGACCGTTTTTCCTGTCTTGAGTTTGATTACACTACTAAAGTAGCTGGGGTTTAAATATTGAGCTTGAGCGTAGTCTTGCACTTGAAAAAGGCGATTCTCCTTAGGAGAGGCTTCGCCATCGCACCGCCCTGCCAATAAGTCTCTAAAGTGAGCCTCTAATTGGCGCTTAAACGTAATCACAATAGTAGAGCTGGTAGAAACTTCTGTTAGCGGATTGTAGGCTTTCCAGAAGCGTTCTTTAATTTTGAGCAGCAGAACAACAACCAAGCATCCAATAATTTGAAACTTATAGTCAGACTCGGATTGATATTCTCCGAGCAACTGCTCACCAAGCTGGTCAAACATTTGAACGATATCAGCCTCTGGATAGCTGGGCGGAGCGACTTCTGCAATCAAAAAAGGAAAGTCATCTAGCACTGTTTCACGAACGTATTGCTTCAAGAAGGCTTCTGAGAAGGTAATCACATAGCCGTACGAGCGCTCGTAGATTTCAAAGCCTTTGATATGGCCTGGATTTGTGAAATAGATGGTACCGTTCCGCGTCGGATATGATTGGTCGTCAATAATATAGCGGCCTCGCCCCGCTCGAATGATGATTATCGAATAATAGTTCGCGCGAAAGATAGGCGACTTTACTGGGACATCTCCATGAATGTCTTCTAGCCGATGAATGGTGAAATCGACGAATTGCTCTAGCGCTCCGCCCATCGAAGCATAGAACTCAGACATTGAATTATAGATTTTAATCTTGTCTGCCATTTCTATCTTTGAAAGCAATACTCCAAGGATAGTCTAGCTAGACTCATGGATGGCAGTCTCAAATGACGACCGCTGGAGTTTCCAAAAGAGAACGCAGATCTACAGCTTCTCAACGGTCAGCAAACCTGGTGATTGATAGCCTTATTGTAGAAAATTTAGAGACAGTCTGTCCCATAAAGACGCTATTGTATTTGTAAAGAACTTGGTTCATAATTAAGATATGTAAACGAGGGGACCCTGCATACGTCTTCTCATCAATTGCTTTAGGAGAAAACGCTATGGAGACTTTTAGGAAATGAAAAGGCACCCGAGAGCTGTTGTGATTGGTGCAGGCTTTGGCGGTATGCAGGCAGCTCAATCGCTATCGAAAAGTGGCGCTGACGTGCTGTTGATTGATCGCAACAACTACAACACATTTGTCCCGCTGCTATATCAGGTCGCTGCCGCTCAAATTGAACCAGAGCTGATTGCTTACCCGCTTCGCACCATTTTACGAGGTGCCCCGAGAACTCAATTTCTTCGGGCTGAGGTGCATCGAGTTGACTTTGCTCATCAGGTGGTAGAAACGGATAGTGGTAGCCTCTCCTATGACTATTTGGTGATGGCTACGGGCAGTCGAACGCAGTATCTGGGCGTTCCTGGCGCTGCTGAGAATGCGTTTGCCCTGAGGACGTTGGAACAGGCGATCGCACTACGACATCACATCCTTCAGCGCTTAGAACAAGCTTCTCAAACGTCTGACCCGACACTGCGACAGCAGCTACTCACGTTTGTCATCGTTGGCGGCGGGCCAACTGGCGTTGAGATGGCAGGTACGCTCACTGAGCTAAAAAAGGCGGTCAAAAAAGACTATCCGACACTTGATTTGAGAGGAATGCGGATTGTCATTGTGCAGTCTGGTGACACGCTTTTGAACAATCTGCCGAGTCGCTTAGGTCGCTATACGGCGCGCAAGCTTAGCCGCCTGAACGTGGAAGTAATGCTCAATACGCGAGTCAGTCAGGTGACGCCTCAAGCCGTGGAGTTTCAGGATGGTGCTTGCTTGCCGACGACAACAGTTGTTTGGGCAGCTGGGCTCGAAGCGGCGATGCCTGAAGCGGCTGCTGAGATTAAAAAGGATCAAAAGCAGAAAGTGAAAGTGCGAGATACGCTACAGCTGATTGACTACGATAACGTTTATGCGATTGGCGACGTAGCCTATGTGCAACAGAACGGTAAGCCGCTGGCAGGCGTGGCTCCAGAAGCGTTGCAGCAAGGGGTGGCGATCGCTCGCAACATCCGCAGGCAAATTAAGGGAAAAGATCCTCAACCCTTCAGCTATTTCAACAAAGGTCGCTTAGCGATTATCGGCGGCTACGGTGGCGTCGGAAAAATTGGCCCTGTTTTGCTGACCGGCTTTTTACCCTGGCTGATGTGGCTGAGCGTTCATCTGGTTTACTTGCCGGGTTTCCGCAGTCGCTTGCTGGTGCTGTTGAGCTGGCTACATGGCTATGGGTTGGGCGATCGCGCCATTCGCCTGATTCTCTCTCCCTCGCCTCCACAGCGTTCTACCCTGCCGCCGCCAGTCTCACCTTCTGGGATCTCACTCTCAAAATCGCTAAATTCTAGCAACGTACAACTAAAACACGATTCACTTAAATAGGAGAAATCTCTCATGCTCGTTCAAAAATACATGCCCCTGATCGCTCGAACTTTCTTGGCCGTTATCTTTATCAATAGCGGTATCGGAAAACTCTCTAACTTCGCCGGGACGCAACAGCAAATCGCCAGCGCTGGATTGCCGTTAGCGGCTTTAGTCACTGTCTTTACTATTGCCTTTCAGCTATTGGGTGGCGCTGCTTTAATTGTGGGATACAAGGCTAAGATCGGCTCTATTTTGCTGCTGTTATTTCTAGTCCCAGCGACTTTAGTGTTTCATAATCCCCTAGTCGATCCGACTCAGATGACTCAGTTCTTAAAGAATTTGGCTATCATCGGCGGACTGTTGATGGTCACGGCTTACGGCTCTGGCCCAGTTAGCCTAGAGCGCTCGGATGACAATTTGAGTACTGCTTATCGTTCTGAGGAAACGGCTTATCGCTCTGAGGAATCGGTGCGGTAATAGGTACAAGCCCCGTACTGTATGATTCCATTATCCGCTTTTGCCAGGAGGCAGGCTTTAGCCTTCACATTCGATAGTCGAGTAAATGCCTGTGGTTGAGACGGCGATCGCATGGCCTCCTGACATAACACATCCAGCATTGCTCAGCCTGCTTAGCGTTGCCGATGCGCTCATGATATGTAGACCATGAGAGGTTATAAGTTATGCTGGCTGTGTAAAGCTCTCCGAATTTCAGACCTTTGCAATCTGTCTTACAAAAGGTCGCTTATAAGACACTAAAGGGAGAGAAAGGCTTGAATGAATTAGAGACAATAAAGGGAGATTAGCTATATTCGGATAGAAACCTCTTACCTAATACTCCTGTGTGCGAAGCTAAACTTGGATTGAAATGCGCGCAAAAGTTGCTAGGACAGCATAAATGACTGAGATTGTGAAGAGGCTAGAGCCTACAAAAGATACTCTTAGAGAGCTATTTTTGAAGTCAGGAAATGAATGTGCGTATCCTGGTTGTACCCACAAAATCATCTCTTCTTCTGGCGTGTTTCTAGCTCAAATCTGTCATATAGAAGCAGCCAGTGAAGGAGGTGAGAGATTTAACCCCAACCAGACAAATGAGCAAAGGCGGGAATTTGCAAACCTACTTCTAATGTGCCATGCACATCATAAAGTCACAGATAATGTTGACGAATATACCGTAGAACGAATGAGGGACATCAAGTCACAGCATGAATCAAAATTCACCAACATTGTCTCTACAATCCAAAATTCATTCAGAGATCATACTGAAAACAGTGTGGTAAACTTACCTTCCTCCTTAGAGCGTATCTGTCGAGTTCTAAACTGGGTTAATACTGATGATGAGCTAGCGGGCAGCTTAGAATACGTCATTGCTTTTTCTCAAAGATTACGTACGTTGCCAATTCAGGCTCGTCAAATACTCTCCTTAATGGTAAAAAGAGCTACATATGACCGCGTAAACGGTCTGCATATCTCTGAACACGAAGTCAAGCTAGTTACGGGCGCTGACGCACCAGAGTTGAAAGAAGTGATTCAAGTTCTTGATAAGTATAGGTTTATTGAAGAAGGATTCCCTGACGATATGAACCTACCTACTATCGAAATATGCGAGATAGTTGAAGGCTGGCCGTTCGTGGAAGAGTTAAAAACTTTTTGTGAGATCGAGGATATCGCGATAGAAGAATTTTTGGTAGATCTAAACTTCAGTTTACTAGATTGAATGTATGCATAAAGCAGAGCGCTGTTGTCACTTTAGTCCCTTCTGCTGCGCTCCAAAATAACTGCACAGCTTGATGTTTATATATTTCCAAAATCTCTAAAATATTTTGAGATGGCTATTCTAAGACATCAAAAGAGACATGATTTTTCTATGTCGCGATAAGGTATGAGCTTTAAGACGTAAGACGCTACGATTTTGCTTCCAGCTTACTCAGCTTTTCCGCTAGGTACGCTTCCATTTCTCGAAGTCGTGTCATCTTTTGACGAACCTCAGCAAGCTTGTCTTGAATAACCCTCACTTGTTCGTGACGAGGCATCGTGCCACTCTCCCAAGCAGCGGTCAACTCTCGTATTTCATGGAGCGTAAAGCCAAGCGCCTTACCTTGCCGAATCATAGTAAGACGCTCTACGACCTCAGCTGAGTATTCCCTGTAAAGTCTGCTGCCTGCTTTGCGATCGCCCATGCGCCAATTGTTATCTTTCGTAGACCATGAGATAGGTTGTAAGTTATGGTGTCTGTGCAAAGCTCTCCGAATTTCAGACCTTTGCAATCTGTCTTACAAAAGGTGGTTAAGAGACAGTAGTATATTGGGCAACAACAACATAACCTTAGTCGACGTATAACGCCCTGTTTTATGGACTTATACAGCAGAAGTGACAGATAACTTCTGTGAATAGGGTAGTTATCCGTCAGCTTTGACGTTTAAGATCCCGGGTAAGAGGGTTATGCAGCAGATCTGACGTTGAATATATAGTTAGCTGGTAAGAATAATTCCCAATGCATGATCTATAGAAAATGATCGCAAAGGCGTGGTGTCTGGCCTGTGCGACGAGGTTAGAGAACTCGAATCCTTGTCTAACATGTGTCTTGAGCCAGGTAAACGAACCTGTCAATTTTGCCGAGTGCATTTATAATTGGGTTTAGAGTTAAGGCAAAATATATGCCTGTTTTAGCACCCAAAGCTTATATAGAATACCGAAGCGATGCTTATTGGGTAGAGGGAACCCGGATTTCCCTTGACTCGGTTGTCTATGCTTTCCAGCAAGGGGTATCCCCTGAAGGTATCGTTCAGTCTTTTCCGTTACTAACTCTTGAACAGGTTTATGGCGCGATCACCTTCTATCTTGCTAATCGTACTGAGGTCGATGCTTATTTGGCAGCAGAGGAGGAAGCATTCGACGCGATGCCTCAACCACTACAAACCAGTGCGCCTGCTTTGTATAGCAGACTTATGGCCGCAAAAGCAGCGAATCGGCAGATAGAACTGTGACCATACGTTATCAGGCCGATGCTGATCTGAATCAAACGATTGTAAAAGGTGTTTCACGGCGAGAACCTAGAATTGATTTTCAAACCGCTTTTGCTGCTGGATTGGAGGGTGTTAAAGACCCAGAGGTGTTGACAATCGCGGCACAACAAAGGCGTATTCTCATCAGTCATGATCGCAGAACGATGCCATCGGAGTTCGCCACGTTTATTACTAGCAGTCAAAGTTCAGGAGTTATCATTGTTTCTAGGAAGCTATCGATTGAAACAGTTATAGAAGAATTGCGTTTGATTTGGGCAGCATCCAGTGTAGAGGAGTGGGTAAATCGCATTGCAAAGCTACCCCTTTGACGCAGGCTAACAACCCTGGTGCAGCGGACGATATCAAGACATCGGTGGTGACAAGGGTGAGATACCGCCGCTGACCAAGACCGTTAACGATATGTCTTAAAACCTCTAAGACGTTTGAAGAACGCTATTTTGGAACATGACTCGGGACAGTGCTTTCGTAGGGTACCGAAAGGTACGAGCTTTAAGACGTAAGACGCTACGATTTTGCTTCCAGCTTACTCAGCTTTTCTGCTAGGTACGCTTCCATTTCTCGAAGTCGCGTCATCTTTTGACGAACCTCAGTAAGCTTGTCTTGAATAACCCTCACTTGTTCGTGACGAGGCATCGCACCACTCTCCCAAGCAGTGGTCAACTCTCGAATTTCATTGAGCGTAAAGCCAAGCGCCTTACCTTGCCGAATCATAGCAAGACGCTCTACGACCTCAGCTGAGTACTCCCTGTAAAGTCTGCTGCCTGCTTTGCGATCGCCCGACCGAATCAGACCATTCTTCTCATAAAAGCGAATCGTATCTTTCGAGAGTCCCGTTTGCTTCGACAGTTCACCAATCAGCATCGTTTATACTCACCCCCCTTGACTGTGGACTATAGTCTACAGTTTAAGCTGCGCAGTATAGACCGTTAATCCTACGGGTGATACTGATTGTGAGCAAAACAGTTTTGATTACGGGCGCTTCTAGCGGCATCGGTGAAGCGAGCGCAAAATATTTCATCGACAAAGGGTGGAATGTTGCGGCAACCATGCGATCACCCCATAAAGCAAGGGACTGGACAATGGCAAAAACTGTTATTTGTCCTTACCTGGATGTTACCGAACAAGATTCTATCCATTCTGCTATACAAGAGACCGTTGATCGCTTCGGTAAAATTGATGCCCTAGTTAACAATGCAGGGTATGCACTAATGGGGCCGATAGAAGGGATAACATCTGCACAGCTAGAAAAGCAGTTGCAGACAAATGTTGTAGGGCTGGTGTCAACAATTCAGGCCGTTTTACCACTGATGAGATCGCAACGAAGCGGCACTATCGTAAACGTCGCGTCAATTGGCGGACGATTGGCCTTTCCCCTCACGTCTGCCTACCATGCGACGAAGTGGGCAGTAGAAGGCCTTTCTGAATCGCTACGCTACGAACTACAAGACTTCAATATCAAAGTCAAAATCATTGAACCCGGTGGTATTAAAACAAACTTTATTCATGGCAGTACGGTCTGGGCAGAGTCCGCTCCATACAGTGAGTTGACAGCGCAAGTGAGGGCCTTTAGTGAGAATATTAACGACTCGCTGCCGGGGCCAGATAAAGTTGCCAAAGCTATCTATCAGGCGGCGTGCGATCGCTCACACAAGCTACGATACTCCCCCCACGGGCAGGCATTTTTACTCATACATGCACTGTTGCCTGACCGAATTTGGCGGATGCTTGTAACCCGAATGATGCTGAAAAGCTGATCGGCTTTTGGCGCATAGATGAAGATCCTCTCATCTCAGCGTTGCGAGCTTCGGCTATCAATCAGCAACACAATAAATGATTTGGATTCAAGCGTAAGCGGCATCATAATCTTGGAGTTTTAGGCAAGTAATTTACAGGATTAAGCACCTGTCCGGGTTTTGCGGCGTTTACGATGATGTTGAACAGCTCACCGCTAATGAGGATACATAGTTTCGCCATGTTCAACAACAATGACTCCAAACGTTCAGAGCGCCAGAATATAACGGCTGGCTCCCCTTCAGACGGGCCGGGCAACCCTGCACGTCGCCGCATTCTTTCGACCGGGCTTACCGGGCTTGGAGCGGCGGCTGTGGCTGTAGCTGGTCCGACGATTCTCGGCAGGGACGCTGCCGATGCACAGCCCTCAGATGCACAGCCCTCAGATGTACAGCCCTCGGCTAATGCCGGGAGTCAAAAAGAACTATCCGGAAAAACTGCTTTCATTACAGGGGGTGCGCGGGGTATCGGTCTCGCGTGTGGTGAAGTGCTTGCGGCTAAGGGGGCCAATATTGCACTCTTCGATATTGCAGAACCAAACGTCCCAAATGTTCAGTATCCACTGGCATCAGAACGTGATCTTAGCCAGGCGAAAGCCCGAATCGAAGCGCTTGGTGTACGGTGTTTGACCTTCAAAGGTGACGTTCGAGACCTGGAGGCTCAAAAGCGTGCGGTCGAGCGTACTGTCGATGAATTCGGCAGCCTCGATATCGTTGTCGCTAACGCGGGTGTTTCTCAAGCTGGCACGATCAAAGAGTTTTCCAGCGATGATATCAGCACCGTTTTCGAGATTAATGTCGGCGGTGTGATTAAAACAACGCAAGCTGCCGCGCCTTTCATGCAGCGTCAGAACGGCGGAAGAATTATTTACATTTCGTCGGCGCTCGGACGCATGGGAAATGAGCTTTTTCCGATCTACACACCTACGAAGTGGGCAGTCATCGGTTTTGCCAAATCCGCAGCGGTCACCTACGGGAAATCGAATATCCTCTGCAATGTTGTGGCTCCGGGGCTTGTTGACACCCCTCTCGCCGATAATCTGACGGTTCTGAGGACATTAATGCCGGATACCAATAATCCCACCTTCGACGCCGTTGCGGAGGCTGGTCTTGCAAGTAGTCCATTGAATGTAGCCCATCTTGAGGTTGAAGATGTTGCCCACGCTGTGGCGTTCTTCGCAGGTGAAGGGACATCGAAGGTCTCAGGCGAAGTGTTTGATGTCAGTTACGGGTCGCTTTCGCGGTCCATCGCTTAGTCTACATGTCGCTTATTGGATTGCTCATTGAGCGGTGATTTTCGCGGTTCTCGGTGATGCGCCAAAGGCCTTGGAATAGTCACGGCTAAAATGATTGACGCTTTGATAACCGACGGCAAACGCTGCCTGGGTAACACTCATACCCTGTAATGATAGAAAATTGTGGGCTTCTTGAAGTCGTAATGACTTGAGATATTTGTTGGGTGTCGTACCCGTTATTTCCCTGAATTTCTGATAGAAGGAAGATTCGCTCATTGCTGCTTCGGCTGCAAGTACCGCGACCGATAGCGCTTTCTCGTAGTTTTCGCGGATGAATTTTATGGCCTGTGAGATGCCCTCTGCAGCACTATCCTTTGTCGCCAGTTGTCTCAACATGCCGCCATGATTCGCCTGTAACAGTCTTAGGTGTAGTTCTCTATATACAGCCGACCCCATGAGCTTTGACTCAATAGGATCGCTGAGCGTTTCCAGTAAGCGATAAGTTGTTTCGAGGAGCGCTTCATCAGCTCTTTCTGACACAACGGCATAGCCTGTGTCCGATGTCTTGATAATTTTTGCGATCTCACGGTGCAAATCGCGTAGAATTCCCAAATTCATTTTCACGATGAGCGCGATATATGGCTCTAAGCTGGAGGCTTTTGTAATTTGAGCCTGGACTGGCACATGGTGGCTAATAACCACGCTATCGCCTGGCCCGAGATTGAGAATTCTCCCGTCCATCATCGTGCGTTTTGCACCCTGCAAAACCAGGCAAAGTGCGGGCTCGTACATCGTTTCGCGAAGGTCACTCGGCTGACATTCCGAAAAGCAAAATACGTCGTTTGAATAAGCGGCAAAATTTCCCGCTGCGAGATTACTGTTCAGCGCTCTGACTGTGTTTTCTCTAATCTCTTCAATCATGTCAAGCATTATGCCGAGAGGATGGGGGTCAATATGTTTCAGTTTTTCGAGATATAGACTGATATCTAAAAGGATAGGAGGAGGAACTGCTAGCAGACTAGCGTCTTCAGCTGTAGTAGTCGCTTCATTGCCGAGCGAGGTATCTAGCTCAAGGAAGTGCTTGAGCGCCCCTTCTATAACCGCATTCGTTGTCAATTCTGATTCATGAGCATAGGTCAGTATAGCCGCACGAATA
>JBCBIK010000080.1:0-22030 GCA_038524545.1 Cyanobacteria bacterium J06623_4
ATTCTCACAAATCACACATCAAAAGACAGATATCAAAAGATAGAGAAAGCGTTCGCACATACGGTCACTCACCAGACTTATCTCGGCTTATATGGAGCTTTCGGTAGAGAGGTAAAACGGGCAGCTATGAGAGTATGCTTACAACGGCCTGCGGAGCTTGCAGTCAATGATTTCAGACGTCATAGCTGTGAGAATGCAGGCCTGTTAATAATTACAAAATTAGGAGATACCTAGTATTATGCGTACGCTACTTAACAAAACCTTCCTGGCCGGTGCATCAGCTCTATCCATTCTGTCTCTTCTTCTCGTGGCACCTCTATCTGTGAGTGCACAAGAGACCATCGAAGAAAGTACAGGAGAAACTGACTTTACAGAGACTGTAGAGGTAGAAAGTAATGACGTCGACCAAGAGGTCATGAACAGTTCTAATATGGATAGCGATGTCGACGAGATGGATTTTGAAGATAGCGACATGGAGAGCGACATCGACTACAGCGATGACGATGACTCCGATATCGAAGCTGAGTCTTATTCAAACAGCCCCCGCGCTCTTTGGTAAATCATGACTAAAAGCAGAGAAACCATCTGGTCTGTTTTCTTGATCTAGGCCTTCTCTCTCACTGCCCTGTATCTCTTCTAGGAGTGCAGGGCAGTGCAGTGATGTTGAATACTCAAGTTAAACGACAGAGATTTTGCGGCCATTTACCATTTTTACTATTTATAGATAATAACCATAATCATGAGAAAAAAAGTCACTAGATCGCTCGCCAATCGAATTGCTGTTGTTTTTGACTTTGATGAAACGCTGACACCCGAAGATAGCTTCGAGAGCATACTACGAGACCTAGATTTGGCCCCTGACACCTTTAAGTCTGAGCGGATTCAACCTTTAGTAGAGCAGGGATGGGAAAAATATTTAGCCAGAGCGTACTGCCTAGTCCAAGAATCTAATAGACGTGATGACAAAATTACTAAAGACAGATTAGCGGCCATTGGTAAAAAGATTTCTCTGTACCAAGGCACAGCAGAACTATTTGATAAGTTGCTAAAGGCAATTAGAGCAATTAAAGAAGATATTGAGCTAGAGTTTTATCTTATTTCCGGTGGGTTTGTAGACATTTCTCGAAATACACCCATCGCAAAAGACTTCAAATGTATGTGGGGCTGCGAGTTTCAGTATGGCCCTTCTGGAGAGATTGAGTTTATGAAAAAGCAGATGACCCATGTCGAAAAAACGCGGTATCTGTACTATCTCTCGAAAGGAACAGATAGCCAAAACGAAACAGATCTGGTGTACAACTACGACAGCGTTCCATCAGAGCAGCTACATATCCCGCTGGAACAGGTCATTTACATCGGTGACGGTGCATCAGATATCCCGTGTTTTGCGGTAATGAAGCAGTATGGCGGCATTGCTATCGGCATTCATACCCCGGATGCTACACCCAAGTCGTGGGAGCATTTAGACCGGGTGAATAAAAACCAGCGATTGTCTAACCTGGTGCCTGCGAGCTATGCGGACGACTCTGAGCTAGTGCGATCGCTCACCCTAAGCGTAGAGTACCTCGCCAAGCGCATCGCCCTAAGACAGATGAGCAAAGGCGAGTAGATTGTCTTTTCTCCTGAACAAGCGCTCAACCGAAGGAAAAAAGAAGTAGTGTTAAATAAGTCACGTGGTCATCTGTGTGTAAAAATACACACCGTAATTCATCCGTAAGTAAACAGATACGACAGCAAAAACGACAGAGCACGGGAGAGAAGCATTTTGAATCATATCCAGGTTCTTGAAGGAAACGACGCTGAAACAGCCATTCGTCAACTCAAAAATGTGGTTGCCCTATCTTCTAGTTCAGACGGATCCCCCACAGTATCCCTACTCAAGCAAGAGGACTACATCGTCGCCCCGGTCATCCACAAAGGGACGCTTACCCAAGATATTTTAAGAACAATTTTTGAAGTTGCCAAAACGACCGGACACGACACAATGACGGCGATTGGACTTTACAGCGCAGAAGAGCTTCACTGCTATGACATTCCAATGACATTGGAAGGACTAGACGAGCTACGGAGCACCTCCTGCAGCGTCGTGAATTTTGTGCTGTATGCAGGCGCGCCGGACTGGCTAGTCATCTTCGACGACCAGCTGTACGTTGCCTATGGTCCCCCTGCCTTTGTAAACGCACTGGTGGGCGATGTCGGCAAAGCTTACCAAGACCTAGAATTGAAGATAAACGCACTGGCCACCGAGTTTCAGGGCGATATTCCTAGCTACGTGGCGCAGGAGATAGAGCGCATGGGCAGCTACCTCGATTCGGCCTTAATCAAGCTCGGCGAAGACTATCCCAAGGCACAGGCCGGTGAGCTAGTTAGTGTGCTGTAGCCTTGGGTTACGGCTCAGCCTAAGCCAAAAGCTGTAGCGATCGCTGCTGCTCATAGCCTGGGAAAATCTGCGCGATCGCTGCCGCATCCAGACCAAACTGATCCGTCATCAAAGAGATCAACACATCTCGAAAATCTGTTGTAATGTCCAAATCACGCGACTCGTGTTGGGCGGACGCAGAGAGCCCCGGCCACTCGCCATATACCTTACCGCCCCGCACGCCGCCTCCTAGCAGCCACATCACATTTCCATAGCCGTGGTCTGTGCCACCATTGCCATTTTCTGCCACCGTACGTCCAAACTCAGACAGCACCACAATCGTCGTCTTGTCGTACACCGGTCCTAGGCCCTCAGCTAGCGCCGCGAGCCCAGCCCCTAACCCACGCAAATTGCGAGTCAGGCGCCCTCTTTGACTCACATGCGTATCCCAAGCCCCGATCTCCATAAAGGCAACTTGGGTCGCCGCATCGCCATTCATCAGCCTAGCCAAGTAGCGAGCACTGGTCTCGAAGCGGTCGGGCCGTTGCGCCCCCCGAGAAGCTTCCATCTCCTCCTGCGCAAGATCCCCCAGCAAAACATCGCGGGCAGAGCGCCCTTCGCTATACACCTGAGCCAGCCTTGGGTCATTCGCATAGAGCTGGTCAAAGGCGGTCTGTAACGGAGGCCGGTCTATGGGCATAGGCCGACTGCCCGCCCGCCCAATCGCCAAGTTGGCAACCGATTCTGACCCGGTGAAAATCAGCGGTAGGGTAGTGCCAATATTCACTGCCCGCGTCGGAGTACCCGCAGGCAAAAAAGTCATCAGGCGATTGAGCCAGCCATCGGTGCTGTTTTCTTTAGTGCCTGGCGTGCCGCTCTCCATGTAGTCTTGCGCCTGAAAGTGCGATCGCGAGAGCACAGAAGACCCCGACGCATGCACAAAGGCCAGCTGCCCCGCCTGCCAAGCAGGCATCAGGTCTTCTAAGGCCGGATGCAAGCCAAACTGACCGTCGAGGTCGAGAGCCCCGTCAGATTCACCGGGTTTGGCGATCGCAATCGTCGGCCTAGCCGCATAATAATCAGCCTCCTGGTAGGGCACTACAATGTTCAAGCCATCCGCCGCGCCCCGCAAAAACACCACCACCAAGCGCGAATCATTCCCCCTGACCGCGTAGGCAGGCTTACGCCAAGCCCATCCGTGGGTCCCGACAGCCGTTAGGCCAGCAGCAGCAAACTTCAGAAGATGGCGTCTTTTCATAGTAGAAAGATCAAACAGTAGAGCGTTCAAAAAGGGGCTGAAGGGAGAGCTAGAAGATAGACGGAGCAACCGCTGAGGGGGTTCAGCGGTACATCATTTCAGGACTGCCCAAAATAAGTGAAGCTTGGGCGGCTTCCGGCGCTTGCCGAATGGTCGTCAGGCTACTTTCCGAAAAAGGGTTGCCCAGCGTCTCTAAAAGAGCGTCCGGTTCCGGGATGAGATGCTTGCGCTGATTGACGTAGGAAATAGCCAAGCTCACCCGTCGCAGCATAGAATCTGGGCTCAGCCAGGCAGATTCTACCTGGGCATAGCCATCGGGCATCCGGCAGTTGTACAGCGGCATGTTTAGCTGCCTCATCGCCCCGCCCAGCGGCTTGAGCTGATCTTCCTCTGGGTTAGTCAGCCCGATGGCGCGGGCCATGGAGAGCACGTACTGATGGGGCGTTTTGAACTTACGCTGGTAGTGGGCCATGTCCCAAAATTCATCTTGGGAAAAGAGCGTCGAGAGCACATCGCGAATATTTCCCTGGGTCTCTGTAAATCGGCGAGCAAGCCGGTCTACCAGAGACGGCGGCGGATCATCGGCTACAAAATACTGCGCCAGCTTGTAGCTAATGTGCCGGGCCGTCGCCGGATGCTCGCTGAGCAGGTCCAGCGCTGCTTCGCCCTCAGCCACCCCTCCATTGGCAATCGGCGTCTCCAAAAAAACCTTGTCAGAAGCATCGTGGCGATTGTCAACAAAAACAAAGCCGCTGTCATCCACCGCCTCTTGCTGATGATGCACTAAGCTCCAACCGGTAAAAATGCGTGCGAGCGCTTCTACATCGGCCTGGCTGTAGCCGCCGTCGATACCCAGGGTATGCAGCTCCATTAGCTCACGGGCGTAGTTTTCATTCAGCCCCTTAAATCGTCCTTTAGCTGCATCACTGCTCGGGTCAGTATTTAGCCAGTTATCTAGATACGACAGCATCGCCGGGTGCTTGGCCGTCGCGCCCAGCAAATCTCTAAACTTGCCCAGTACGTGCGGGCGAATAGCCGCCTGTTCGTAGGAACCAAACCATATCCGCGTCAGTGCCTTCCCAGCAAACACATTGAAGTGGTTAAACCAGAAGTCCACCATGACTTCCTGAAGCTGATATTGGCTTTCGAGCGATCGCAAAAGCCGGGCCTGATGAGTTTCTGTCGCAATCTGATCTTGCCGCTCATTGGCCTTCCGGCGCTGCTCATCGGTCGGCCGCCTGGGCGTGGCATGGCGCTCAAAAATGGCCGTCGGCGATAGCTTCAGCATCGAAAAGCCATTCAGCCGGTTGGCCAACTCCGCCGGTTCTACATTGTCAGGCGGGTTTAGCTGCTGCTCAATATAAGCCTCCACACCCATGTTCTCAACCCGCTGGCGATCGCCCGGTCTAGGCCCAAAGCCAAGTCGATCTAGCACATGGGTAATCTTCTGAGAGGTCTCCACTGCAGCGCTCCTAGGCAGACGGGTACATTCGAGAGCGAGCTTATTTTACCGAGGGATTTTCCAGACCTTTTTTCTGTAGTGGCCGAAAATGAAACTGTCCCTTTCCGTAGATACGAACAACAGGCCATCCGCGCAGCGATCGGTTCCCGTCGCCTAGGCACTCTAGGAAGCAACTCCCTCAGACGCCGACCGATACCAGTTGGAAGGTAAGACAATCGTAGGCGCCGAGGTGTTGTCCACATCTAGCGGATGGGGAAACGTGTGGGCGTAGCGGCGATCGCTCAGCCGATCATTTCTCAGAAACGTAATTTCTAAGGTCGCTGGAATCTGCACGCCATCGTTGTTCAGCAAGATACCGCAGTTGTTGGGATGGATATGAACGCAGGTGTGAGTTTGAAGGATTTTTTCGAGCGATCGCGAAGCCAGCTGAAAAAAAGACCAGCCCCACAGCTGATCGAGCCAGTGTAGCTCTATCACCATGATGCGAAACCGCCTCATCAGCGAGTCAGGCATATTCAAAAACGTCTCATATTCAAAGCCTTCAATATCCATCTGCAGCATCAGCTCAGCAGACGAACCAGGCAGGGCCGCCTCCACCCAATCCTCCATCTTGATAAAGTCATCATTATTCAGCGCTCCCACATACTTCTGCATAAAGTGAAACCGCTCATGGTCTATGCTCGGCCCCTCAACAGACTTATCCGCCAGAAATACCGCCATACCCAAGTCGGCACAGTCTTTCTCAAAGCCTGATACCGCACTCACCCCAGGCGAAAAGCACGCCTCAATACCCGCCAAATCATCCGGTACAAGGTAGCCACCATCGCCCTTTGGCCCCAGCCGAATCAGGCCTTTCTCCGGTGAAACAGGATGCAGCTTATTGATTAAGGCTTGAACAGCTTGCTTATCGGTCGCGGTGCTGGGAAACACCTTGCCCGGTGATAAGGTCCGGATTGCGATCGCCTTTAGAAGCTGCTTCATAGATTCAGGCACAACCCTCTACGCCGTCTTAATCGCAATTCTGCCAGAAGAGTCGATTCGGTTTAGCAAAATGCGAACGTTGTTATTGGCAATGTACTCATCGACGGCCTTCCGCGCACCTTCCCAATGGCCATAGTCGTCCAAAATCAGCACGCCGCTGGGCTTGAGCCGTGGAAACAGGTGCTCCATCTCATGCTTAGTCGATTCGTACCAGTCAGTATCGAGCCGGAGGATGGCGATCTCGTCAGGTATCGTGCCGGGAATGGTGTCTTCCACTTTGCCTTGCACGTAGTGAATCTTGTCAGTAGGGTAGCCTGTGCGGTTCAGATTCTCTTTCACTTCGTCCAGAGGAGACAGGCACCAGTCAGACTCATCTTCTGCGAGCTTCACAGCGGAAAACTTTTGCTTGGCATCTTGCCCGTGGATAGAGACATCCTCATCGCTCGGAGCACTCATACCGGCAAACGTATCGTACAGGTATAGCTCTCTTTCTTTGTTGCCAATGTCTTGGAGCGCGTAGGCCATTGCCATAGAGGAGCCGCCTTTCCAGACGCCACACTCGACCATCGCTCCTTCAATGTTGTGATTCACCACGTAGTGCACAGCATCTACCAGTGCATTCACTCGTTCTAGGCTGGTCATGGTGTAGGGCTCCACCTGGCCAAAGATGTCTAGATTCTTTTGGCTAAAATCTCGGGAGTGCCGAACAATATCGAGCCCGAACGTCTGTGCAACTGATTTGATGGTTTTTGTCAGGCTGACCATGTTGTCTCCTTAATATGCAGTCCTATGTAGTAGCTCAGCGAAGAGGCTTCAGCGATTTTTTGCGCCGGTCACAAGCGCTAATTCATCCTATGCCCGCCTGTACATACATCAGACGTTGTGAATGATTGAATACACACCATCTTTAAGTACGACTGAGCAAATATGAGTAAATACTGAAGTATTAAATGCTTTCCGGAGAGATTAGCTATTTTTCTTTTTCAGTGGCATTACTGAATAAAGCTAATGATCCCAAACGTTTTCAGCACATTGCTGCCTAGCATTAAATCAAGCTCTCCTTCGATTGGCAAGCGACCAAATCACTAGCCTTATCAACGGGTAAACAATAAGACTCATCTAGCTTTCAATCAGGCATCTAATGTTCAAAGACACCACTGTATTGCTTGAGATCTAGCGCTACGAACGTTGGCAAACAGGCTAAACACTGCTGTGCGATCGCCCATCTATCTTCCCGCTTGAGCATATCGGTGAGCTTGCTGCGCAGCGAGTGGAGGTAGCGCACGTCGTTAGCGGCGTAGCTGAGCTGCTCCTCACTGAGGGCACTCACATTTCCCCAGTCGGAGCTTTGCTGAGTTTTGTCTAGCTCAATGCCTTCTAGCTCCTGTACGAGCGCTTTCAGGCCGTGCTTAGGGCTGTAGGTCCGGGCAAGTTTGCTAGCAATCTTGGTACAAAAAACAGGCGTTGTCACAATGCCGAGGTGGTGCTGCAGGGTGGCTAGGTCAAAGCGGGCAAAGTGAAAAATTTTGGTGATGCGCTCAGTCTCTAGCAGCTGCTTGAGGTTGGGCGCTTCGGTCTGCCCCAGTGCCACGCGGATGGCGCTGACGTAGCCTTCAGGGTCACTGAGCTGAATCAGACAAAGGCGATCGCGCAGCGGATTGAGACCCATGGTTTCGGTATCAACAGCGATCACACTTGCCTGAAGGTATCGCTCCAGCAGCTGCGGCGACAAATCCTGGTCGCACACTTCAAAGTTTTCCATCCCAAATGCTCCTGCGGTGGGAAACACACTGCTAGAACATACACCTTAATCGGTGTGCGCGTTAGCCAAACTTCGGCCAGACTTCAGTCAAACTTCAGCACCTTTGCCACCGTCTGCACATCCTTATCGCCCCGGCCCGAGCAGTTGATCACTACTTTCTCAGTCGACAGGGTGGGGCATAGCGACTCCAGGTAGGCAAAGGCATGGGCCGTCTCTAGCGCCGGAATAATGCCCTCTAGTCGCGACACCAGCTGAAACGCCTCCAGCGCCTCCCCATCTGTCACGCTGTAGTATTCCGCCCGGCCCAGATCTTTGAAGTAGCTATGCTCAGGGCCCACGCCAGGATAGTCTAGCCCCGCGCTCACAGAGTGCGCCTCAATCACCTGCCCCTCATGGTCTTGCAGTAGGTAGCTCATCGCCCCGTGTAGCACACCGACTCTGCCCTTTGTCAGGGTGGCCGCATGCTTATCGGTCTCAGCCCCTTCGCCCGCCGCCTCAATGCCGATCATCCGAATCTCAGTATCCGGCACGAATTCATGAAATAGCCCCATCGCGTTCGAGCCACCGCCGACGCAGGCCAGCAGCACATCCGGCTTGCCGCCCCATTTCTCCAAGCACTGCGATCGCGTCTCCTCACCGATCACCCCATGAAAATCTCGGACCATCATCGGGTAAGGATGGGGACCGGCCACAGATCCCAAAATGTAGTGAGTCGTCTCTACATTGGTCACCCAGTCGCGAATAGCCTCTGAGGTTGCGTCTTTTAGCGTGCCGCTACCCGCGCTGACCGGGCTCACCGTCGCCCCCATCAGCTTCATCCGAAACACGTTGAGCGCCTGCCGCTCCATATCTTCGACACCCATGTAAATGACGCAATCTAGGCCGAAGCGAGCACACACTGTCGCCGTTGCCACCCCGTGCTGGCCCGCCCCCGTCTCAGCGATAATCCGCTGCTTACCCATGCGCTTAGCCAGCAAAACTTGACCCAACGCATTGTTGATTTTGTGGGCACCTGTATGGTTGAGGTCCTCGCGCTTGAGGTAAATTTTGGGGCCGTTGTCTTTGTCCCAGCCGTGTTTTTGGGCGTAGTGCGCGGTGAGTCGCTCAGCGAAGTAGAGCGGGTTGGCTCTGCCGACGTAGTCTTTTAGCAAGCCCTCTAGCTCAGCCTTGAAGGCAGGCTCATCGCGATATTCATAATAGGCCTCCTCTAGCTCCTTGAGGGCAGGCATGAGCGTTTCGGGCACGTACTTACCGCCAAAGCGACCAAAACGGCCAAAAGAATCGGGCCGAGCTTCTAGAGAAAGCGATTTTTCGTCAAGAGTTTGGGACTGGGGCTTGGAAAGGGGAGTAACGGTCACAGCGCTTACCTATATAGAAGACGTTGGGAGAAGACGTTGGGAGAAGATCTCAGATGGACAAAGATGTCAGCTCAGAGAGTGTCAGGAAGACAGCGTTAAAGAGAGTCAGCTGCAGGAGCAAATTTTAGAAGTCCCCCATTCTATAAAAATTAGTGCCCCTGGCAAAATTTACTTAGAAATTTCGTTCTACCGCCGTCTCTAACGCTGTTTTAATACCGCTTTAAGGAGGATTGTGAATAGTTTTTACGGCAGATAGAATAATTTTGAAATATTTGCTTACTGTATGGCTAGCGCCCTAGCCTATCTCCCATACATTCGAGATATCTAAACCAATGGCACAACTGCTCGCTGGCGATATTGGCGGAACCAAAACGATTTTGCGTCTGGCCCAGGCTGACGATACCGATATCAAACAAAACCCTACGCATCAGCTCGCGGTAGAAACGCTGCATGAGGCTCGCTATCCCAGTGCGGACTATCCCGAGTTTGTGCCGATGGTCAGGGAATTTTTGTCATCGGCAGCAGACGTTGTTTCTGAGGTCAACCCAGAGGCGGCCTGTTTTGCGATCGCAGGCCCCATCGTCAACAACACCTCCCAGCTCACCAATCTCTCCTGGTTTTTGCGCGCCGAATTTCTTAGCGGCGCACTAGATATTGCCAACGTACAGCTGATCAATGACTTTGAAGCCATCGGGTACGGCATTCTTGGCCTCCAACCCGAAGATATTTATGAGCTGCAAGCCGGTGAACCCTCCAACGCTTCTCCAAAGGCCGTCTTGGGAGCAGGAACGGGGTTAGGACAGGGCTTTTTGCTCCCCTGCGGCGGCGAATATCATGTCTTTCCGTCTGAGGGGGGTCACGTCGACTTTGCCCCCCAGTCCGAGCTGGAGTTTCAGCTGCGCAAATACCTGCTCGAAAAGCACTGCATTTCACGGGTGTCTGAAGAGCGGGTCGTCTCAGGTATGGGCATTATTTCGATCTATCAGTTCCTGCGCGATCGCCAGTACGCCAGCGAGTCGGCAGAGCTCCAGGCCGCCATGGAAGCCTGGGAACGACAGGCCGGGCAGCGGAGCAAGCTCACTGACCCTGCAGCCATTATCTCCAAAGCCGCCACCGAAAAAACAGACCTACTCTCCCAAAAAACCATGGAGATTTTCATCCGTGCCTATGGATCTGAAGCGGGCAACATCTCCCTAAAGCTGCTGCCCCGAGGCGGGCTCTACATCGCAGGTGGCGTCACCGCCAAAAACCTTCCCCTGATAAAAGGGGGCGAGTTTATGTATGCCTTTAGCAGTAAAGGACGCGTCAGCCACCTGCTCGACCAAATTCCCGTGCGAGTTGTACTCAATCAGTCAGTTGGTCTGATCGGCGCAACGCTAAAAGCCTCTCGCAACTACAAAGAGTCGATTCTGGCCTGTGGCCAAGCGTCTTGTGAAGGCGCCGATTAGCAAGATACCGGCGGGTAATACTGGCGCAATATACCGGCAAAGGCCGTGTTACCTTCCAAACCTGCGCCTACGGTCAGATGTACTGAAAAGGGCGCTGTAAGTGATGTCTGTATCCTTGTCTATGTTCTTACATCGCAACAACTTTTCCTTGTAGGGAATGCTAGGGCGTGATTCTGATAAATCCCTAGCTATGACCATTACAACACCTGCAAAGTCCTTACCTCGTGTTTATGGCTACACTCTTTTAGCCCAGCTCTACAAAAAAGGACGCGTTGGGGTATATCGGGCAATGCTGGCATCGGCGGTCGAAGCAGATAGCAGCGGACGGCCGCGGACTGTTGTGATCAAGCTCTTGGAAACGCTGTATCCAACTCTGAACGACCTAGCTCAGTTTCGCAATCAGTATGCTATCACCAAAAGTTTAGACGTCCCCGGTGTCGTCCGCTCGCTGAGTTTACAGCCTTGGCAAAAGGGCTACGCTCTAGTGATGGAAGACTTTGGCGGGATTTCTCTCGATCACTACCACAGCCTCTATGAAATCGCTCTGGGCGACTGCCTCAAAATAGCACTGCAGCTATCAGAAATTCTCCATCAGCTGGCACAGCGCCACATCGTACACAAAGACATTAAGCCCGCCAATATCTTAATCAACCCAGACAGCCTGCGCATTCAGCTGATTGACTTTTCTATTGCATCTCAGCTGGCAAAGGAGAACACAGCGGTCCAAAGTCCTAGCGGACTAGAAGGGACGCTGTCCTACCTAGCCCCAGAGCAGACCGGTCGTATGAACCGAGGTATAGACTACCGTACCGATTTTTATGGCTTTGGTGTCACGCTGTATGAGCTATTCACAGGCGAGCTGCCTTTTCGGGCTGAAGATGCGCTAGAGCTATTGCACCACCACATGGCGATCACACCCAAGCCACCCCATACGGTCAATCCAGACATTCCTGAGATGGTTTCGAAAATCGTGCTCAGGCTAATGGCTAAAAATGCAGAAGATCGCTACCAAAGCGCCTACGGCCTACGCTACGACCTAGAGCGATGCTTCAGCCAGTGGCGGGAAACTGGCAAAGTCGGGGCCTTTGAGCTGGGCGCACGGGACTTGAGCGATCGCTTCCTAATTTCTGAGCGACTCTACGGCCGCGAAGCCGTCGTCCAAACGCTGCTCGACACCTTCGCTCGCGTCGCCGCCTCAGATAAGTCTTCAGACAGTCCCTCAGCTGCAGACCTCGCAAATAGGACCAACGGCGTAGCCTCACACCATCGCTCAGAGCTGCTCCTAGTCGCCGGAACCTCCGGCATCGGCAAGACCGCCGTTATCAACGAAGTACACAAACCCATCACCCAGCAGCAGAGCTACTTTCTCAAAGGAAAATTCGACCAGCTCAATCACAACCTGCCGCTCTCCGCCTTTCTCCAGGCTATTCGCGGACTAATTCACCAGCTGCTTCTAGAATCAAACGACAAGCTGGCCCAATGGCGACGCAAAATTCTCGAAGCCGTCGGCGGAGACGGACAGGTTCTCACCGAGGTCATTCCAGAACTTGAAAGTATCATTGGCGCCCAGCCTGCAGCCCCTCCGCTCACTGGTGCCGCCGCGCAAAACCGCTTTAATCAGCGTTTCCTGCAGCTGATTGACGTTTTCGCCAAGCCCCAGCAGCCACTGGTGCTCTTTTTAGACGACTTGCAATGGGCAGATTCTGCCTCCCTGCAGCTGATCGGCAAGCTAATGAGCGCCCAAGGACCGCTCCTAATACTAGGCGCGTACCGCGACAACGAAGTCTCGCCGGTCCACCCTCTCATGCTGGCACTCGAAGAGCTAACCAGCCAGACCGCAGACCATGAGCAGCCGACCGTCAACACCGTCACGCTCACGCCGCTCACCCGGCGCGATACCAATGGCTTAGTAGCCGACACTCTGCACTACGACATTGAGTACGCCGCGCCGCTGACCGACTTGGTCTTTCGAAAAACCAAAGGCAACCCATTTTTCACCACGCAATTTCTCAAGTCTCTCCACGAGGAGGGCCACATCCGCTTCGATAGTCAGCAGGGTTCCTGGGCCTGCGATATGGAGCAAATTGCCCTCTGCTCCTTCACAGATGACGTGGTGAAATTCATTTCACAGCAGCTGCAAAAGCTACCGGATGAAACACGGCGAATTATTCAGCTGGCGGCCTGTATTGGCAGTTCCTTTGACCTAGAAACGCTGGCGATCGCAGCTGACCGCTCCCCCTCACAAACAGCCACAGCGCTCTGGCAAGGCTTACAAGAAGGACTGATCGTTCCCCAAAGCGAAAAATACAAGTTCTACATAGGCAGCGAGCCCTCACTCGCTGATCAGCCACTAGCCCAATCAGCAACGCTAGAAGATCCCCAGCACAACAATATCTACAGCGGTGACATTGCCTATAGCTTTTTCCACGACCGCGTTCAACAGGCCGCCTACAGCCTCATCGAAGAAACACAAAAGCAAAGCACCCACCTCAAAATTGGCCAGCGGCTATTGAACAATCTCTCCGAGGCCGAACAAAAAGAGAATCTTTTTGAGATTGTCAATCACCTAAACGCAGGAATTGCGCTGATCTCAGATTTGGCCCAGCGAGAACAGCTCGCCCAGCTAAACTTTGAAGCCGGTCAAAAAGCCAAAGCGGCAACCGCTTACCAATCGGCGGTCGAATACTTTTCTACAGGCATTCAGCTACTGAAAAAAGACTGCTGGCAAAGTCAGTATGCGCTAGCGCTGGAGCTACACACCCTGGCTGCCGAAGCCTACCTCATCTGCGGCGATATAGAGAGCATGGAACAGCGGGCAGCTGTAGTTTTGCAGCATGCTCAAGCTACGCTAGACAAGGTCAATATCTACCAGTTTAAGATTCAGGCCTACACCTCTCAAACCCAGCTGCAAGAAGCGTTGGCCACGGCTCATCAGGCCTTTCAAACGCTGGGACTGACCCTTCCAGAAGCCCCAGGCCCTGCCGATATTCAACAGTCCCTTCAGCAAACCAGTGCGCTCTTGCAAGAGCGAGATATTCTCTCCCTAGCTGAGCTCCCCGAGATGACCGCCGCCGACCAGCTGGCCATCATGCAGTTGACCTCTACGGTCATTCCGGCGGCATTTTTAAGATTACCGCCTCTTTTTCCGCTGTTGATTCTCCTGCAGATACGGATTTCTATTGAGTATGGAAACGCGCCGCAGTCGCCGTTTAGCTACGCGGCTTACGGTCTCTTTCTCAATACGATGCTGAACGACATAGACGCTGCAGAACGCTTCGGTCAGCTGGCATTGGATCTGGCAGCAGATTCTGTTTCTAAGGCACTAAAGGCGAGAACATACTTCGTTGTGGGCTCTTTTATTAAGCACCATACGTGTCATTTGCAGACTGCGCGATCGCTGCTGATCGATAGCTACAAAGTTGCCCTGGACGGCGGCGATTTGGAATATGTAGGCTATTCAGCATTCCACATTTGCCAAGACGGCTACCTGATAGGTCAAGAACTCACCCAGCTAGAGAAAAGCATCAATGCCTACAGCCAAGTCCTGGCTGACCACAAGCAAGTTGTCACGTTTAACTATTGTCGAAGCATTCAGCAGGCTGTTCTCAACCTCATTGACGAACAAGAACAACCCTACCAACTGACGGGAGATGCCTTCGATGAAGAAACGGTTCTACCTCAGCTGCAAACGGCTAACGACGCCACCGGACTCTACAATGCATACGTTCACAAGCTTATTTTGAGCTACTTGTTCGAAGCCTACGCACAGGCAGAAGACTATGCCCTAAAAAGCCGAGAATACCTCGTAAGCGGTAGTGGCTTTTCCATCACGCCACTGTTCTATTGCTACGATTCGTTGACGACGCTACAAAAGCTCTCACAGCTGCTGAATGAACCTAATAGTGAGTCCGAGCGTGAGCCTGGGAGTGAATCGGCCAGTGAGCAAAGCGGTGAACGCAATAGACATGTCGAGAACACACCAGAAAGTGTCGACCCTGCTGGCAGCGCACTACAAGACCAGTCGAAGGCCCTTCTCCAACGTGTTGCTGAAAATCAAAAACAGCTTAAGCACTGGGCCGACCATGCGCCCATGAACTATCTTCACAAGTTCAATCTAGTTGAGGCTGAGCGTTGCCGCTGTTTGGGCAATATCCACCAGGCAATTGAAAAATACGACTTGGCAATTTCTGGGGCCGAAAAGCAAGGCTACATCCAAGAAATCGCCCTAGCGAACGAGCTGGCGGCAAAGTTCTATCTCAACTGGCGCAAAGAACACCTTGCCGTTGGCTACATGCAAGAAGCCTACTACGGATACCTTCGCTGGGGAGCCAAAGCCAAGGTCTTGCAGCTAGAGCGCCACTATCCTCAGCTCTTGGCCAGCGCCCTGGCACATTCTAACGGGCTCAACATCACCGCTTCGTCAATGCAGTCTGCAACGGTCATCAGCAGCAATAGTCACATCACGAACACGCAAAATATCCGGCTAGATTTTTCAGCCATTATGAAGGCAGCTCAGGCCATCTCTCAGGAGATGGAGCTTGAGAGCCTGCTGACGACGCTTATGAAAATTGTGCTCAGCATTGCCGGCGCGCAGGTTGGCACGTTGCTGCTTCAGCAAGACGATCACTGGCAGATTGTTGCCAAAGCAGATCAGCATCAGGTCAATATCACAGAAAGCCAGCTTGAGCAGTATTCAGATATTCCCCACAGCTTGATTTATGCAGTGGCGCGATCGCAGCAGGCCGCCGTATACGAAAATTTGGCCGTCGCCGAGCCCTTTGAGAGCGATCGCTACATCAGCCTCTATCAGCCAAAGTCAGCCATGTGTGTGCCCGTGAATCGCCAAGGTGAACTCATCGGCATTGTGTACCTAGAAAACAACCTGACCAAAGGTGCATTTACGCGGAATCATTTAGAAACACTGCAATTACTCACCAGCCAAGCTGCTATCTCCATCGAAAATGCTCGGCTCTACCAGCAAACCGAAAACTATTCCCAAAACCTAGAAATAGACGTTGCTAAAAAGACCACAGAGCTAAACCAAAAAGTTATTGCCCTTGAAGCCGCCCTCAAAAAGCTAAAAGAGACACAAGCCCAGCTGATCCAAACTGAAAAAATGTCATCGCTCGGGCAGCTTGTTGCGGGCATCGCCCACGAGATCAACAATCCCATTAACTTTATCCACGCAAACCTCAAGCACATAGAAGGCTACAATCAAGACCTTCTGACGGTGATTGACGCCTACCAAGAAAGCACAGACACGCCGCCAGCAGACGTCGAGGAAGTACTTAGTAATGTCGATTTGCCTTTTCTGGTAGAAGATTCGCAGAGCTTGCTGAGTTCAATGCGGCACGGGAGCGATCGCATCAAGCAAATGGTCCTCTCGCTGCGCAATTTCTCCCGGCTAGATGAATCTAATACCAAGCGCGTAAATGTTCACGAAGGGCTAGAAAGTACGCTGGGCATCTTGCAACATCGCCTGCAAGAGACACCCACGAGATCGCGCATCACCGTCCTCCGCGACTACGCAGAACTACCTCAAATCGAGTGCCGACCAGGCCCACTCAATCAGGTCTTTATGAACCTGTTGAACAACGCAATCGATGCCCTTACCAACAACCTAGACACCGAAAAAACCATTCACATACAAACAGCACAAAAAGCAGAAGGATTCGTCAGCATTCAAATCGCTGACACCGGCACCGGCATTCCAGAAGCCATCCGAACGCGCATCTTTGACCCCTTTTTCACCACTAAGCCTGTGGGCAAAGGCACAGGCTTAGGGCTATCCATCAGCTATCAAATCATCACCGAACACCACCATGGCAAACTCTACTGCGAGTCCACTCCAGACAAAGGTACACAGTTCACCATTGAGCTACCCGTCTGTCTACCGCAGCGGCATGAGATAGCTGAGGCATCATAGCAGAGACGTAAAGGAACAAAGGCGTAAGACAGCAAACGAATTAAGATACCGTTTGAACCACGCTCGGTGCTGTGCATAGCTGTCGAACAAAAAAGTCGACAGTCTGTTGACTCGCCCAGCCATTAGCAACCACAATCTCGCCAAGGCGTCGGTTTTCTTTCAGCTGCTCTGCCAAGGCATAGCGAATCTGAACTTCATTGACTAGCCCAGCCTCGATCAAGTACTCACCCAACCGTTTTCGCGATGCCGTCAGCGGACTAAGGCGCTCTGCACCAGCAGGCAAGTGCGGCTGTAGAGACGGCATGGAATCAGAGGAAGCGGATTGTGATGAAGATGGTGGCACCAAGCTCGGCGATGACGCCAGCGACAGCGCGTGCTGCTTCTGTATAAAGCCAACCAGCGGCTCAATGTGAACCGGCTCTCTCCATTCGGCCTCTAGGTCTTCAATAATGTGCAGCTCATCGACCAGCAGATGCCTGAAGTAGCGACGCACAATCGGATGGATAAATTCACTATCTTCCGCGTTGTTCACGTCCTCACGATGCACGCGGTCAATAGAGAATGGATCGGGCAGCTTGGCCACATCCTGGCCGAATTCCAACGTGACCACATAGTAGTAGTCAGCCGTACCAAAGGCGCTGCTATGCACATAGTCACGCGGCAAATCTCGGTAGTAGCGAGCCGTTCTATCTGCTTCGTTGATGGTGACCACATCGCAGAGAAATCCAGTTTGCTGCCAGAGCCCCGCACTGTTATTAACCCTTGCTAAGATGGCCGCCGTAATCGCCTGTGGCGACGCCTCAATCTGTTCGCAGGGCCAAGACTGGTGATGGTATTTGCCCTCCAAGATATGATGTAGCGCCTGAATATTGTGACGGAAGCCATGAATAAAGCCAGACTGCTTTTTCTTAAAGTCTCGCATGTGCATCAACACACCTGCGAAATACAGTCCTGAAACGTTGACAGATTCCCACTCACTCGTCTGTGCCGGGAACCGATCGTTGATGGTCAGCCGCGGCTGACAGCTATCATCGAACAGGCTATTGTCAAACTGGAAACCGGTGCAGACCAAAACCCGGTCGTAGGTGAGGGTTTCTTGTTCCCCATTGGCATGGGTGTAGCTAAAGGTCACTCGAAATTCATCACCATGCCGCTCAATTCGCAGCACATCAGCATCCAAAACCGCGTTCTGTGACTTCAGCTGATAGGTATCTAAAAAGTTGTTGTTCACCGCTCTAAGATGACCCACATACTTTGTCCGCCAAGCCATCCGGATTGGCTCTGGACTAGCCACGTGTATGAGCGAAGTCGTACTCACAAGGTTGTCCGCTGTCTCAAAGCCAGAATTACCCTTACCGATTATTAGCACCCGCTGATTTCTGAAGTCATTAGGGTCCACTGACATCGTAGTGTAGTTCTCAGCAAGTTCAATACCTGGGATAGTGGGGACATAAGGCTGAGAAAGCCCAGTCGCAACGATAAGGTGATCAGCGACAAAGAGATTTCCTGCCTGGTCAGTCACATGAAACTGTTCTGCCTTAGGGCAGGATTTTTCGACGGAATTACCTTGTTGGTGAGTGTTCGAATGCGTATTCGGATGTGCAGTCGAGCGCTTACAAATGCGCGTAACGCTCGTGTTGTAACGAATTTTGAGATGAAATTGTTCGGCATAGGCCCGACAGTAGCCAGTGAAGGCTTCCTTATCTGGGAAATACTCTTGACTGAACTTAGGTAGGCGAAGCGTGGGATCGTCGCTGATCAGGGAGTTCCAGTCCCACCTTAGGTTGATCTCTGGATCGTCGTAGCCGGTGTATACCTTGTTTATAGAAATCAGCTTGCCATGGCGAGGATACTTCTTAAAAAAAGAGCCTGCCGAGTCTGAAGCTTCGAGCACCGTGTAGTGTCGCTGCGCCTTTTCTAGAAAATACGCCAGCTGTAGCCCTGCCGGACCTGCACCAACGATTAAATACTCCACTCGATGGGGTGAACTGCTATGATTTGTCATTCTCATTTCTACAGTATGGGACAGATTACTCACACAGATAGTTGCGATGCGCTAGCGCCTAAGACCTAGCGCCTAAGACCTAGCACCTAAGACATTGAAGCGATCGCACGACCGCCCACTGACTGGCTCGTCTTCTCTTGAGACGCTTCAATGTGGTCATAAATATCAGAGACCATCATCGTCAGCGCCCTAAAAATTCGCTCTACAACCGCTAGAGCTTCTTCCCTAAGTTCGTCCGTCAAATGAATAGACTCAAGCCTTTCATTAATCTCCTTATCGAAGATCTCGTGATTCAGCTCCACCCGAAAATGTTCTTCTGAGAAGTACTTAAGCTTTTTCTGATAGCCAGCCCTCGCAAAGAAGTGATAAGCCCGGCTAAAAAAGACATGCCCCGTCGCTTCAAGCGTTAGGGGAATAACCAAACGCACGCGGTCGTCTGAGGCCTTGTATATCTCAGAGACGATCTCGTAGGAAGCGTCCCTTGTTTTCGCATAGGCTTGCCCGAACAGTAGACTGGCATCGCAGTTTGCATCTAACTGCTTCAAATCGTGCAAAAACCAGGCGTCGTGCCCCAAGTCTTCTTGTCTGTGGTGTTGGGCAATCGGTAGCAGCTCTGGATCGGTTATCTTTGCCTCGTTAATACGCAGCATATCCTGGAAAGCAAGGACAAAAAAGGCGATGCCCGCAATGAATATTTTGGAATCTTCTATCTGATTTCCCTGCTCCAAAAACTTGAAAAAAGCAAGGTTTGAGAACTGAGCCTGACGAATATCTATGTCTTGCAGAATACGATTCATGGTGAAGAGTACCAATGATGATTGAGTGCAATTCTCTAGAAACATCGTGGACTAGGAGTACTAGAGAGTGATGTCATGCCTATGCCGAAATGGCAACGCTTCTAGGAAGGATTCGTTTTCAGAAAAGTCTTTTTTATTAGCAGCACGGTCAAAAGCAAGGCGAAAAGCTCTACCAGGGTGAAAACCACACTGTTTTCACCTTTCGAAAATTGGGTATTTATAAATGCAAGAGTTAAGTGTAAGAGAGATTTAAGTCGTTTAGCGGCAAAGGCTACGAACCTACCTCGCCGTGGGACGCAGACCCTGTCTCGACAGACATTCCCCTTCGTCGCAAAGCGACACGGCTCCTACTACTTATTCCTCGAGCTACCTCCTAAAGACAACAATTTCAGATGACACGTTGTTAGCGAGGTGTTGTTATGAGTACTGTTTTAAGCCTAAAAACGATTTTCAGAAGTATTTAACTTCACGCACAGTATAACCACCGATCTTTAGAAAAGACAATAGTGATAAAAAACCTTTTTGCGTTCTCGTTTTCTTCGCAGCAAGAGAATCTCTCGGGACTATAGGCAATCGTCAGGTGATATGTAAAGAAGAGTTATTTAGTAAGAAGAGTAATATCTTGACGAAAACTCTTCTGTGTGCGGATCGATTTCGTCATTGATGTTTTGGACCCTTGCCGCTGGCACCATGCATGCCCAAACTCTCTACCGAAGGAGATCATCATCGTACAGATTGTACAGATGTATTTTACAGTGGCTTGGAAAAATCTCTAATGAATCATGTCTATAAAAGTTGGAGAATATCTTCTCGACCTGACAAAATGAGGAGACTTGCAAGGTCGCTTGCAAAGTGTACGATGTTTTATATGTTGCGTGATGTTGTCTATTGTAATGAGTGATTGCGATACCAATGGCAGGACATAGTAAGTGGGCAAATATCAAGCGCCAAAAGGCGCGAGTAGATGCTGTAAAAGGTAAGGTCTTTGCTAAGCTCTCTCGAGAAATCATTGTGGCGGCTAAACATGGGGGCGGCGATCCGGACGGCAATTTTCAGCTGCGTACAGCTATCGACAAAGCGAAGGCGGCGGGCTTTCCAAATGACAATATTGATCGTGCGATCGCAAAGGGCTGCGGCAGCTTAGCCGGAGAAGGGGATTTTGAATCTATTCGCTACGAGGGATATGGTCCTGGTGGCGTCGCCGTGCTCATAGAAGCTCTGACAGATAATCGCAATCGAGCAGCGGCAGATCTGCGAACAGCCTTCGGCAAAAACGGCGGCAACCTGGGTGAAACAGGCTGTGTTGGCTGGATGTTTGACCAGAGAGGGGTGGTGACCCTCATCGGAGACATCGAAGAAGAGACCCTACTCGAAGATACGCTCGAAGCGGGCGCGGACGCCTACGAGCTAGCCGATGACATTGAGGAAGGGGTCTCTGGCGCAGAAGTTTTTTGTGAGGTGGGCGATCTTGAAGCCGTCAGTACGGCGCTCAAAGGTAGGGGCTACAGCGTCGAAGCGGTTGATTTGCGGTGGATTCCTTCTAATACGGTACAGGTCGAAGATCCGACCCTGGCAGTTTCGCTACTGAAGATGATGGACGCCCTTGAAGATTCTGACGATGTTCAGTCGGTCACGGCTAACTTTGAGATGTCTGAGCAGGTGATGGAACAGGCTATGAGCTAAAGGGCTGAGTTGATGGGCTGAGCTGGCGGCCTGAGTTGATGGATTCTAGTTTGCGCGTAAGAATATAGAGGAAGAATGTAAAGGAGCGTAAATAAAGTCGTCCTTATGGCCGTAAAACTACCACCGAGCGCTGCCTTGTCCCACTCAGCGGATCATCCAACGCGATCGCACTCCCCAAAACCTCAGCCCACAGGGCATCTTACCTACCACTACGACGTTGTCGTCGTTGGCGGCGGCATCGTAGGGCTTACATTTGCCTGTGGCCTACGCGATAGCGATTTGCGAGTAGCCGTGGTCGAAGCCCAGTCAGCCCAGCAGGTGGCGGGTCGAGAGCGGGCCTATGCCTTTTCGCCAGTGTCGGCCAGAATTCTAGCGGGCTTAGGGCTCTGGGAGTCGGTCGGTCCTAGGCTGACTCACTTCCAGCGAGTAAAGCTTTCCGACGCAGATTATCAGAAGGCAATCACCTTTCATCCTGAAGATGGCCGGGGAGACGCGGTGTATTACTCGGCAGAGCACAAGGTGCTGATGGGTGCGCTGCAGGCAGCGGTGGCAGCAGCCAGCAATATCGACTACTGGTGCGAGACGCAAATTCTCACTGACGAGGCTGGTCAGGGAATGGAGCTGTTTAAAGATTTGGCTGAGCGATCGCCTGAAGCCACAACGCTACAGGTCGCCCAGGGAAACGATCGCTACCGCTTTCAAACCCGGCTCATGGTAGGGGCCGATGGTGCGCGGTCTGGGGTGCGCGATCGCGCCAACATCGACACCTTCGGTTGGAAATACTGGCAATCGTGCATCACCGCCGTGCTTGAGCCTGAAAAATCGCACCGCAACACGGCCTACGAAAAGTTTTGGCCCAGCGGTCCTTTCGCTATTTTGCCCCTGCCAAACAACCGCTGCCAAATCGTGTGGACAGCGCCCCACGAAGAAGCCAAAGCCATGCTCGCCCTGCCAAAAGAGCAGTTTTTAGCAGAACTCAAGGCTCGCTACG
>JBCBIK010000081.1:0-21747 GCA_038524545.1 Cyanobacteria bacterium J06623_4
CCGCCCAGCTAGAAACCAGCAGCGAATCCGGCGAGCAGATTTCCGCCAGTGAAACGGTGCAAGCACAGTGGGAAACTGCCAAAAAGAGCTACATGCGGCTAGTGAAAGTGTCACGGGTCGCGCTCAAAAAAGACGGCGGTGCCATTGCCCAACTCGCCCTCTCCGGCAAACGCAAAGAAAGCCTCTCCGGCTGGCTCTCCCAGGCCAATCAGTTTTATCAAAACGCCCTGTCTAGTCCGGCCATTCTCAAAGCACTGAAAGAATTTGGCATTACCGATAAAAAGTTGAAAGCGGGACTCGAAGCGGTAAAAGCTGTTGAAGCAGCGAACTTGGTGCAGGAGAAAGAGAAAGGAGAGGCGCAGGCAGCGACACAAAAGAGAGATGCGGCGTTGGATGCGATGCAGGATTGGTTGAGTGATTATTTAGCGATCGCCAAAGTCGCCTTGGAAGAAGAGCCGCAGTTGTTGGAAGGGCTGGGTGTGTTGGTGCGATCGTAGATTCCGAACCTGTTAGCTGAGTCGATAGAATAGGAAGCAGGTAACTACCCAGGCTCAAATTGAGGGAATCGGTCACGCGTGTAATCCGCCCCACGATTAAAAATCGGGGCTAACTGAGCGAAGTCCGCTAAAGGGACTTAAACGCGACTCTCCAAATTCCTAGCCCCGTTTAGTGGGCTTGATTTCGATAGCCCCGATTTCATCTCGGCGGGCGATTCTTAAGCGTAGACAGCTTGAGTAGTTACTACAAGTGAGAGGGTAACGCCATGATTGCGACAAAGACTCAGATGAGCCTAGAAGACTTCCTATCTTTTGATGATGGGACAGATACGCTCTACGAGCTAGAAAATGGAAAACTCATCACCATGGCACCCGAGAGCGAACTAAATCAGCGCATTGCATCATTTTTGTTTGCTTACTTCTTACAAGCTGGGATTTCGTTCGAGTGCCTGAGAATGAAGACAGAGCTAGCCGTCAGTGGATCTCGCGCGACAGTGAGAGTGCCAGATTTGATGGTGCTCTCAGATGAGTTAGTGGCAGCACTAGAGGGGGCAACGCGAGCAACAGTAATGCTAGAGATGCCACCGCCGCGGCTGGTGGTGGAGGTGGTGTCGCCAGGGAAGAAAAACAGCGATCGCGATTACCGGTATAAAAAGTCGCAATATGAAGCTCGAGGGATACAGGAGTATTGGATCGTAGACCCGATTGCGCAGAAGGTGACGGTGTTTAATTTGGTGGAAGGGCTGTATGAGGCAACAGTGTTTGAGGGGAGTGCTGCCATTGAATCTGCGCTGTTAAGTGCTTTGAATTCGAAGGAATTTCTAAGTGCGGCGCAAGTGTTGGGAGCGCGTGAATGAGCACTCTCCTATGATGCTCAGCTCATAAAATTGACAAAAACTTCTAGGACTCTGTGCCGCTCTATGTTCCCCTATAATCAAGACTATCGGCCACGAGTTTTACAATGGTTCAGGCAAAACCAAAACTAATGACCGTCCAAGATTTTTTGGACTGGAAGCCAGAAACAGGACGCTATGAGCTGCACGATGGAGTAATTGTTGAGATGCAGCCAACTGGCCCTCATGAGCAGGTCGTTGGCTTGCTGAACCGTAAGCTAAACGTACTGCTTGACCAGCAAAACCTAAACTATTTCATCCCCAACACAGCAATGATTCAGCCATTGGGTTTTGAGAGCGGATACAAGCCAGACCTCATGCTGATTGACCCTGAAGAACTCTCGAAAGAACCCTTGTGGAAACGAGAATCCATCATTACGCTAGGCAGCTCAGTCAAGCTGGTGGTTGAGGTCGTCTCTACGAACTGGCCCGATGACTACGCCCGTAAATTTGAAGATTATGAGGGCATGGGTATTCAAAATTATTGGATCGTGGATTACCTAGGATTAGGCGGACGGCGATACATTGGCACACCGAAGCAACCGACCATTACCGTCTGTACGCTGGTGAATGGTATTTATGAGACAAAGCTCTTTCGACAAGGAGAAACGATGGTGTCTCCAAATTTGTCAGGTTTTCAGCTAGCCGTAGACCACGTGATCAGGGGTGTATGAGTAGATGCCACAGCGTCTTACCCTGGGAAATGCTCTTGCAACTGGGTAATGCTGGAGATGCCGCAGAGGTTGGTGTTGGAAGTAGTATCGCCAGGCAAGAAGGACATTGAAAGAATTTGGCATTACTGATAGGCAGCTCATGCTTGCTCAGACAGCCACCGCTCCAAATCCGCCATCTCAGAAAAGTCTAGAAGCGCCTCTCCCAAATTCTCTAACTGAGCGACTGAAAGCCCCCTAATTTGTGAATCCACCACTGGAGAAATATCACCTAGCTTTCGGGACAGCAGCCTCAAGACCAAAGCGCATTCACCTTCCAGACGGCCTTCCAGACGACCTTCCAGACGGCCTTCCAAACGGCCTTCCTGTTTAATGCCTTGATACACAGAAGACTGCTCTAGCAAGTCCATGCCGATAATTCTCCGAATCAGTGACTGGTCTTCTAATATTAACCCCGCCAGGACAGCTGTGGACGCAGCAATCCCTTGCTGCTCCTCAGGTGCTAGGTTTTCCCTAATTTGAGTGGCAACCTGTCGCAAAGCACCGGCAGGATCGGATACGCGGCTAAGCGCAGCAAACGGTAGCAGACCCGGAGAACTCAAGAAAGCTTCAAAGGGCTGCTCCCATAGACGAACAACCTCGAAAGGATGAGATGTTCCGGCTTTTTGAAAACGCGTTTGATAAACCAAATTAGAGCCTGTGCGTCTCAGGTAAATAACGACCTGGCGGATCGACTTGCTTGAATGGCGGCGGTATATGCGCACCCAGTAGTCCAGCATTCGAAACAGAATGTCTGGATTGGGCTGGGTTTGAAACTCGATGTGCAAAATGGTGGGCTGCTGCGCAGACTGTGCGGATTCTAGCAGCAGGACGGAATCTGCTCGGATAGGTTCTAGCGAAAGCTCGGAAGGGTTAAGCGTAGCGAGTTCGACGGATTCACCTAGGAGCCAGCTGGCAAAATCGGCGGAGAAATTTTCGACTAGAAATTTACAAACAGGATCGTACATAGATGGCCGAGCGAGGCTTACCCTAGAAACTGTAAATTTGACTGTAGAGTGAATCTTGCAGACCGTCTACGTTGCATAGGCGGCTTCGTAGGCTACAAGATGGAAAACCATTAAGCTATAGAAAAATCAGTAGCTGCAGGTAGCGCTGCATCAGTTAATCAGTTCAGAGGATATCAATGAGTGATCTACAGCCTATTCATGTGATTGGAGGAGGCCTAGCCGGAACAGAGGCCGCCTGGCAAATCGCCCGGGCTGGCGTACCAGTAGTCCTACATGAAATGCGGCCAGTGAAGAAATCTCCAGCACATCACTCTGAGCATTTGGCGGAGCTGGTGTGTAGCAATTCCTTTGGGGCGATGGGGACAGACCGGGCGTCGGGGATGCTGCATGAGGAGCTGCGTCGGCTGGGCTCTGTGGTGATTGGCAAGGCGGATGAGCATGCTGTGCCTGCAGGCGGGGCGCTGGCCGTTGATCGCGGTGTTTTTGGGCGAGACCTGACGGCGGCACTGGCGGAGCATCCGCTGGTGGAGCTGCGACGGGATGAGGTGCAGAGGATTCCGGATGAGGGGATTGCCGTCTTGACGACGGGACCGCTCACCAGTGAATCGCTCAGTGAGGACTTGGAGCGATTTGCGGGGCAGGCGTATATGAGTTTCTTCGATGCGGCCAGTCCGATTGTCGTAGGCGAATCAATCGACCGAAATGTTGCGTTTATGGCATCTCGGTACGACCGAGGTGAGGCGGCGTATCTGAACTGTCCTATGAATCGGGAACAGTATTTGGCTTTTTACGCTGAGCTGTGCGCGGCGGAGCAGGCAGAGCTAAAGGAGTTTGAACGGGAGACGGCAAAATTTTTTGAAGCCTGTTTGCCGATTGAGGAGATGGCGCGGCGGGGGGAAGATACCATGCGCTATGGGCCGCTGAAGCCGGTGGGCCTATTTGATACCGCCAAGTATGGTGCCTTTGACGCGCCAGAAAATAAGGTGCACAAGCCCTATGCGGTGGTGCAGCTGCGCCAAGAAGACAAAGCAGGGCAGCTGTGGAACATGGTTGGCTTTCAGACAAATTTGCGCTGGGGCGAGCAGAAGCGAGTGTTTCGGATGATTTCCGGCTTAGAAAACGCGGAGTTTGTGCGCATGGGGGTCATGCACCGCAATACGTTTATCAATTCGCCAGAGCTGTTGACTGCATCGATGCAATTTAAGTCGCGGCCTACGCTGCTGGCGGCTGGGCAGCTAGTGGGCACAGAAGGTTACACGGCGGCAGTGGCGGGGGGCTGGCTGGCTGGCACGAATGCGGCCAGAGTGGCACTTGGCAAGGTGCCACTGGTGCTACCAGAAACCACTATGATCGGAGCGCTGACGGGCTTTATCAGCAGTGCGGAGCCGAAGCATTTTCAGCCGATGCCACCGAATATGGGCATTATTCCCGCGTTGCCGAAACGCGTGCGCAATAAGCGAGAGCGCTATGGACAGTATCGCGATCGCGCCTTCAAAGACCTGCAAACCTGGGCTACTGAAAACGTCCTTCCGCTCAACCTACCACCCTCTGACCTCTCGACCCCTGAGACAGTAGCGCCCTCGCTGGCTCAACAGATTGCGTAGCAGAGCGTTGAGTAAACCATTGAGTAGCGAATGGGGCAATAGAAATGCGATCGCCCCAAGCGTAGTCATCGTGTTTTTAGATGGGCTGGGCCTAGGTGCAGCCAGCCAACACAATCCACTCTCGACGCCAGAGGCAGTCCCTTTTTTGACCAGCTATATCGGTCAACCCCTGCTTGCCGGGGCCACAGTCTCACAAGATTCACTTTTGCTCAAGCCAATAGATGCCGGGCTGGGCGTAGCGGGCTTACCTCAGAGTGCAACTGGGCAAACCACGCTGTATACGGGCCAAAACGCATCAGCGTATTTGGGGCGCCATCAGTCGGGCTTTGCCAATGGATCTTTGCGGAAGCTGATTGATCAATATGGACTATTTACCCAGGTTTTGGCAGCGGGCGGGACGGCGACGCTGGCGAATGCGTACTCGCCGGATTATTTTTATGCGATCGCCCATAGAAAACGCCGCTATTCAGTCTGCACCCTACTCAATCTCTCCGCTGGTCTGCCGTTTAGACTGCAGTACGAGTATGAGCGGGGTGAGGCACTGTTTTGGGACATTGTGGGCGAGCGGATGCCGGGCAATCGAGGCAGTCGACAGCCCATATCGGCAGCGGCGGCGGGGCAGCGACTTGGAGAAATGAGCGATCGCTACAGCGTGACCTTATTTGAATGCTATCTGACAGACTACGCCGGACATGCGTAGGACCGAGCGCAGGCAATAGCTGCCCTACAGCGAATTGACACCTTCTTAGAGCATCTCATCGCCGCACTACCGCCCAACGTTACGCTAGTGGTCACCAGTGACCATGGCAACATAGAAGATCTTTCCACCAAGCGCCACACCTTCAACCCAGTTCCGCTTTTGGCCGTTGGACCTGAGGCAAAAGCCTTTGCGTCAGCAAAAGACCTAACCGACATCACGCCCTGCATTCTGTCGGTGATTGATTCGAAGGGTTAGAACAACTCTAGAACAATTGACCCTACAGCAACTTATCGATCACGTCTTTCCATTCTGACAGATTCGATCTAGAAGACAACATTGTTGCTTCTGCACCATTGATAAAAAAGGTCGGCGTAGACCAAACTCCTCTCACTGTCGCATGGCGGGCTGGGATACGAGCCTGGGCGTAGACATCTTTGCTATTAAGCCGTTCAATAAAAGCAGCGTTATCCTTATATTCTGTTGCTTCAGCGGCGAACTCTGCCAGTAGATCGTGAAAGTCTGTCTGCGTTTTATCTTTCCAAGCTTCGTTGGCAAACTCTTCTTGCCTGGAGAAAATATAGCTGACAAAGTCAATAAACTTTTCTGTTTCTTGACCGGCAGCGGCGATGACAGCCTTGGTTGCATCCCAGCTCTGACGATGGTTACCCAGCGTCATCAGCTGAAACAGCCAGCTAACTTGGTCGGGAGGGTATGCATTCATCACAGCAAGAGCATTTTTCCATCCCCGATTGGAAAACGGACATTCTAAGTCGAGGAACATTTCTACAACAACGGGCGCATCTGCGCTTCCTTTTCTGTAGCCGCTGGGTCGAGCTGGGATAGGAATGGCCATAGGCTTATCGCTACAGGCGAGATAGAAGTGTACTGTCAAAATCCTTGCACAGCGCCATGGATTTTGACAAACCACTCAGGGTCATTATTCAGCTGGCTGACGGCTGCTCTCGATCAGGGCGCGATACAAAGTAGAAAATCGCAGCTCGTCAATCCCAGCCTCATTGTTCCAGGTGGCGGTGACACACAGTGGCCCCTGCTCATCGACTAGGTAGGTCGTAAAGTTCTCCACGCCAGGTTCAGACCCTCCCTTGTAGGCAACTTTCTGCCACGTAGCCGGATCTACCAAGCCTGGATTGATACTCATGAGCGGTAGCTCCGCTACCTTTTCCATCGCCTCGCACAGCGCCTGCGCCGTGAAGAACCATTCCACATCAATCGCCTGAGGCCCCTCATTAAAGATGCTCACAGCAGGCAAGGGTAGCGCCGCTAGGGCAGAGAGCAGGGTGCGCCGTTCATCGCTGCGTCGCCAACGGGTAAGAATATTTCGATTGGCAGGGTCTTTGAGCACGAAGGCTTCGCGAGTAGTGAGGAAGGGTTGGTTTCTTTCTGAAAGGGCCTCGACGACGTCCCGGCCAACAAGATTTAGCAAATGGTCGGTGGCGGTATTGTCGCTTTGGGAAATCATCAGCGTTGCTAGCGTTTCTATCGTTAGCTGAGAACCCGCTGGCCAAGTTTGGAGGAAGCCACTAGGCAGGCTTTTCCACTCATCTCTAAGCGAGACGACTTCGTCCCACTGGCGCTCTCCATTTTCGATTTGGGTTTGCAGGGCTTGAAGGATGAGGAGCTTGAAGGTGGAGCCTACGGCGAGGGGCTGGTCTGCATTGAGGGCGGCAAGCTGCTGACCGTTGCGGGTAATCAGTAGATGCTTATCGCCGGGGAGATCAGACAGCTCGGCGACGACTTCAGCGAGCGGGCGAGCAGCTAGCTGAGGCGTCTCAAAGAGTAGACCAGTGATTTGTCCCTGATTGTTGAGCGCTAGATGGGTGGGAACAGTTCCCCGTTCGAAAGTTAGAACAAAGCCTTTGTCGACATCTTCGATGCTTTGGTAATTACCGAGTGTGCCAACAATACCTTGGGTGATTTGAGAGATCTCACCCAGGGAAATTTGCGCCAAAAACGAATCTGCAAACCACGCTCGCTGAAGTTCTGGCACTGTAAATAGGCGAGAGAGAATTTCTGTTGGAGAAGGCATTCTGGAAGGGTTCAGTTGGGCCTGTTTGCGCTGCCGGGCTTGGAGCAGGACGGGAGGTGTTTGCTGCGCGGTGACAGAGATAGACGTGACCGAAAGCGAGGCGGCAGCTTCAACGGCAGGAATAGGCTCACCTAGAAACAACAATGCGCTCAAGAGCAACAGGAACAGGACTCGGAAGGCTTTACTTGTCACATTTCATACCGGTCGCACCGGAAACTATAGGAATAGAAACAACACATTTAAAGTTTGTTCCTCTTGGTATGGAATGGGCATCATAAGTTCAAGCACTTTTTGATAGGTTGACTGGCTATACATCACATCATGCCGCTCAATCCTAAGAAGTCCTAGATTACACATCACAATCTGGATTACACACAAAAATAAGGACAGACCCAGAAGATGATAGCACCCGCAGAACCTTCTACGATCCTACTCAAAGACATCAAACTTGGCGGCACAGGCGATAGCGCTTTCCCCGCAGGCCGCGCAGGCTTCACAAAAATTGCACCCAATACCTTTGCCTTTCAGGCATATGACGGCGACCATGGCCACGAACTCTGGGTGACTGACGGTACCGAAGCAGGTACAAAGCTCGTTAAGGACATTTACGAAGGTTGGCAATATTCAAACGCGTTTGGCTTTACGCCGCTCGGTACTGGCAAAGCGGTTTTCCTGGCTGAGACGGCAGAGCACGGACGGGAGCTATGGATTACGGATGGCACCGAGGCTGGTACACAACTGCTGAAAAACATAAAACCGGGTGCAGAGAGCGGTGATTCCTGGACCTTTGGCTCACTGGGTAACGGTCAGATTATTTTTGCAGCGGATGATGGTGTCCATGGACGGGAGCTGTGGATTACAGATGGGACTGAGGGCGGTACAAAGCTGCTCAAGGATACGACGCCGGGCAGCGAAGGCTTTGTAAATCTTCAACAGCTTGATCTGGCCAAAGATGGTGTTTTTGGTGATCCAGGCAGCTACACCGTCGAAGTCAACGGTCAAGTCTTGTTCAAGTTTGACGATGGCATCCACGGCATTGAACTGTGGGTTACAGATGGGACAACGGCAGGCACTAAGCTGCTCAAGGATATTAATCCAGGCGCGGCCACTTCTGGCGTGAGAGGATTTGCTGACATCGGTAATGGCAAGCTTTTATTTGGCGCAGATGATGGCACCAATGGCCGCGAGCTGTGGGTGACGGATGGGACTGAGGAAGGCACTGTCTCGACCACGAGCCTTTTCCCCGCAAACAACAATCTCTCTCTTTTTGAGTTTGCAGCGCTGGGCAATGGCCAATTTGTGTTTGTTGCTAGCGATGAGACCCATGGAAATGAGCTATGGGTCACCGATGGGACGTCTGCAGGGACTGAATTTCTAAAAGACATTAATCCTGGCAGTGAACCTGGCTCGATTACGGATCTCACGGCTATCAGTCCCGGTGTTGTGGTGTTTACGGCTAATGATGGCACGCACGGGCCTGAGCTATGGGTGACAGACGGTACGTCCACAGGCACCAAGCTTCTCAAAGACATTCTGGAGGGTACGGTTGCTGGTCGCTCCGTGCGTAGCTTGGCCGCAGTGGGAGACGGACTCGCACTGTTCTCGGGTGAGGATGGGGTACATGGCAAAGAGCTATGGGTAACAGATGGCACCACTGAAGGCACTCGGCTAGTCGAGGATATCCATGAAGGCGGGTTCGACTCTGCACCGTCCGACTTCATACCGCTGGGAAATGGACAATTTTTGTTCCAGGCGAATGATGGTGTTAACGGCCGAGAGCCCTGGATTACCAATGCGATTAGCAGCATAGAAGATCCCGAAGAGCCACCCGTTGACCCGCCGGTTGACCCGCCAATCGACCCACCGGTTGGCCCACCGGTTGACCCACCCATTGACCCACCCGTTGACCCACCGACCGATCTCGAGAGTGTCGGTAGACTCGGACTGCTGTCTGAGGGAACTCGCCTGCTGGTTGAATCACTGGACGAGGTGGGGTCTTTGCACTTCAGTCTGGAAAATTGGAACCTATCTAACATTGCTGAGATGATTGTCTCAGGTGTTTATGGTGAGGGGGCAGAAAAGACAGTGGGGCAGTTTTCCCTGCTTGATGGGGCTGAGCTAGGGGAGCAGTTTGCCCAGGCCTTTTCGATAGCGGCTAACCTACTGGCAGAGGGGATGGCACTGACCTTTCAACTGTTGGACGGTGAGAATAGCCAGACCGGTAGCCTGACCCTAGGGGAGAGTGGAAAGATTGGGCTGTCGTTTGGCGATCGCACTCTACTCTTCCTATTTCTACAGGCAAAAGAAGCCGTCAATCTCCTCACCGAAGATGCCAGCAGCATAGACCTGTCCAACCATCTTGGTGAAGACGTCTCTATGGCGTTCACCGTTTTCCGCGAAGCCAACTTCGACAACACGCTGAAGTTTTATCAAACGGACGATGTGAGCGGCGGTATCTTCGATGAGCTAACCGGTCTCACAATCAATCCAGGAGATGACGGCTATGAAGCAGCTGCGTTGGCCCGTCAGGTTGAGATTTCTCTCACTGGGCAAAACCGCAATGCGCAGACCTTCTCTGCCACACTAGAGGGCGGTGGGTTCCTCAGCATGTTTTTGATAGCTGACGGTAGCGACCCAGAGGCCAGCGAGCTGTACTTCAGCCATGCTGGTATGAACAACGTAGGCGACGACCACGCCAAACTGCTAGGAAACAATCTCTTCGGCTTCGAGGATATGGCTGGATTGGGCGACAAAGACTTCAACGATCTGGTCGTTCATTTTGAGATGGGCTGAGAATGTAGCCTAGCCAACTGCTCAAGATGGATCAGTGTTAAAGCGATTACAATCAGATCTGGGGATTTCTCAGACCTGATTGTCTATTTGCTGACTGTACCTGTCTTATGCTTTATCGCCGCTTTGGCCGCACCGAACTGCAAATGCCTGTTTTCTCCTGTGGGGGTATGCGCTACCAGCACTCGTGGAGAGATGTGCCCCTGGAGCACATTCCACAGAAAAATCAGGAAAATCTGGAGGCGACCATCCACAGGGCGATTGAGCTTGGCATTAACCATATTGAGACGGCGAGGGGCTATGGCACCTCAGAAATTCAGCTGGGGCAGGTGCTGCCAAAATTTGAGCGCGATCGCCTCATCGTGCAGACCAAGGTCTCTCCCAAAGCAGACCCCAAAGAATTTCGAGACATTTTTGAAACCTCGCTCTCAAACCTGAAGCTGGACTATGTTGACCTGCTAGGATTTCATGGCATAAACAACCGCGAAACGCTGAGAAACAGCATTCGCCCCGGTGGATGTATCGAAGTCGCCCAAAAGCTACAATCCCAGGGCAAGGTACGACACGTCGGCTTTTCGACCCACGGCCCGACCCAGGTCATCGTCGATGCCATAGAAAGCAACCTGTTCGACTACGTCAATATTCACTGGTACTACATTTTTCAAGACAACTGGCGCGCCATCGAAGCGGCGACCCAGCGAGACATGGGCGTCTTTATCATCAGTCCCTCGAATAAAGGTGGAAATCTCTACAGCCCGCCTCAGCGACTGGTTGACCTCTGCCAGCCATTGAGCCCCATGGTTTTCAACGACTTGTTTTGCTTGAGCCATCTGCAGGTGCACACCCTCAGCCTCGGAGCAGCCCAGCCTTCCGACTTTGATGAACACCTAAAAGTGCTTCCTCTGCTCGACAAGGCAGATGAGATTTTGCCGCCAATTTTAGAACGGCTAGAGAAACAGGCCATTGAGGCTCTCGGCGAAACCTGGTATCGCACTTGGAAAGAGGGCCTGCCCGATATTCAGTCCACTCCTGGCAACATCAATATTGCGATCGCACTCTGGCTTGGCAACCTAGTAGAAGCCTTCGACATGACCGAATACGCCAAAGCCCGCTACAACCTACTCGGCGGCGCCAGTCACTGGTTTCCTGGCAACAAAGCCGAAAACCTCACCAACTACGACCTCACCGAAAGTCTCAAAAACAGCCCCCACGCTGCCACCATCCCCGACCGCCTCGCTAAGATCCATGCGATGATAGGCGGCGCAGACGTTAAGAGGTTATCCCAACAGTAATGGTTGCCCACGCCGCAAAATTCCAGGGCCAATCTGCCCTCCTCTCCCACGAGCTGCTCACTTACTACCGTCAGGTCAGCCAGTCTCCCCTGGTCGTTGTCGATATCGAAACCACTGGCTCCCTAGGCCACAACGCACGGGTGATAGAGGTCTCTATCCTTCAGGCCAGTCTGGCAAGCGGGATAGAACACCAAGAAACGCATCTGATCAACCCAAAGGTCAAGATTCCAGAATTTATCACCAAAATCACCGGCATTACCCCGGAGATGGTATATCCCTCGCCGCCGCCAGAAGAGATTTGGCCCAAGTGTCAGCCGCTCTTAGAAGAGGAGCGGGTTTTTACAGCGCACAATCTAGATTTCGACTACTCTTTTCTACGCTCGGAATACAAGCGCTTAGGCATTCGCTTTTATAAGCCACCGCTGCAAAAGCTTTGCACGGTGATTCTCTCGCGCATGCTGCTGGCCGACTTGCCCTCTCGCAGTCTGCCAAACCTGATTAAGCACTTTGGGTTTGATATCAGTACCTCGCACCGGGCCGAAGCCGATACAATGGCCTGCTGGCTACTGGCCGAAAAGCTGCTCAGACAGATTCAGAGCGAAGCAGACGATACTCTGCTCAAACTGTTTGGTCAGCAGTGGATTCGGCTGCAGGATGCGGCCAAAATACTCAACTGTCGAAAAGAAGAGGCCCAGGTAAAGCTAGCCGCCGCCCAAGTAGAAAGCCGCCTCTCGTACAAGCGGAAGCTGCCGATGTATCGTCGCTGGGGCGTCGAGGCGTTTTACTACGAGGAGCAAGGGCAGCAGATGTCTTTGCTGTAGGGAGTTTGCGATACGCTGGTTTGCAATGTGCTACCAGCAAAAATTTCTAACGCAAAAATCACCAAAGGTAGATAAACAATGCCTGAGGGAGCGCTATGCTAAGTAAAGTTAAGCCCTGACGATTTGCGACCTGCGAGAAAAACCATGCCTGACACCAATAAGGAAACTAATAACAATCAGCAGAACTACTCCTGGAAGGGTAGCTGGGACGCTGGCACAGCGCTCATGATTTTGGTAGGCGCTCTGACGGTGGTGCTTTTTGTAGCGGGCTTTGCTTACTAGATTTTCTGTACTGGCGTTTCTGTGCTGGTCTTTCTGTGTTAGCTTTTGCTAAATATTTTGCGATATTTTGCGATCGCGCAGCAAACACACAGCAGAGAAAATGAAACTGTCCGAAGAGACTGAGGCAAACCAGCTAAGCGTCAACATCCTGCCGATGATTGACGTGATTTTTGCGATTCTGGCGTTTTTTATTCTCTCGACGCTGTATCTGACTCGGGCAGAAGGTCTGCCGGTCAATTTGCCGCAGGCCGTGACGGCCACCCCGCAAAATCAGGTGGATGTGACGCTAACCATTACGCCCGACGGTGAGCTGTATGTGGATGACAAACCTGTGGCGCTGACAGGGCTGGCTGATGAAGTGCGATCGCGCGCCGCTAACAATCCCATCCTAGTGACCATTCGAGCCGACGAATCTGCCGCCCATGGCAGGGTAATAGAAGCCATGGATCGGCTGAGAACTATAGAGCAACTAAGCATTGGTATTGCGACCACCAGACCGTAGCGGTGGGCTGATACGCGGCTGTCCTCCCAGCAGACTTCTGGTGGCCTTCTTGTGGCATGATGTCGGCAACGAATGAGGACGAGGCATCCTATGAGTGCCATTGACTGGGCAATTGTCGCTGTCTATGCGGCTATTTTGGTTGGGATTGGTGTGGCAGCTAGTCGCAAACAAAACAATACAGAAGAGTATTTTAGAGGGTCGCAACAGTTGCCTTGGTGGGCGATTGGGTTTTCGATTATTGCGACGTCATTTTCGGGGGCGGCTCTGCTTGGGGGCGCGGGTGAAGGCTATAACAATGGCCTGCTGTACCTGCAGCTGCAGGTGGGCGACTTAATCGGCTACGGGCTTGTGATTGCACTTTTTCTGCCGTTTTTTGTTGGGCTGAATCTGACAACAGCTTACGAATATTTAGAAAGACGGTTTGATAGCAAAACGAGAGTTTTGGGCTCTATTTGCTTTTTGTTGTTTGTGATTGCAAGGCTCGGTGGCCTGCTCTACGCAGCATCTTTGGCCGTTTCTACCGTTGTCAATATTCCGCTTTCTGCCGCCATTTTGCTGGTGGGCATTGTCTCTATCGTCTACACCATGGCGGGCGGTATTGCCGCCGTGGTTTGGACAGATGTGCTCCAGTTTGTGATGGTGTTTGTGGGGCTTGGGGCAGGTGTGTGGGCAGCCGCCTCTGGCGTGAACGGCGGGCTGGGTGAACTGTGGAGCACCGCCGCTGCCGCTGGCAAATTCGCCGTCGTCGATACGGCCTGGGACCCTGGCAATATTCGTTCGCTGCCGACCGCAGTAATTGCCTACGGCATGCTGGCATTTGCAGTCGCCGGGACCAATCAGCAATCGGTGCAGCGCTACGTCTCCTGCGCCGATGTGCAATCAGGTCGAAAAGCGATCCTTTTAGGTTGGTTTTCGGGCCTTATCGGCGTTGGGGCAACCCTAGTGCTCGGCACGCTGTTGTTTAGCTTTTATAGCATCAATCCTGGCCTGCCAGAAGAGATTGCGGGCGACGCTATCTTGCCATTTTTCATTGTGAACAATGTTCCGGCGGGGGCGGCTGGCCTGCTGGTCGCGGCTATCTTCGCAGCGGCCATGTCTTCGATTGACTCCGCCCTCCATGCCCTGGCCACTTGCATCACCGTTGATTTTTATGAGCGGTTTTCGCGCGGGCCGCTAAATCAGGCACGCTCCTTAAAGGTTGCACAGGGTCTCATCGCACTCTGGGGTATCGTCGGGATTGGAGCGGCCTTTTATGCGGCGTCAACGGAAGAAAATTTGCTGCCCTTCCTCATCAAATACGTAACGCTGTCGCTAGGACCACTGCTTGGCCTGTTTCTAATGGGCGTGCTGGTGCCGAGGATCAATGCCAACGGCGCTTTTTATGGCACGATTTTGGCTGTGCTGACGCTGACCTACCTCACTGCGACAGAAAGGTTTGGCCTACCCGCATTTTGGGGCTCGGCCATTACCGCGCCGTTGGCCGTCGTGTTTGGCATAGGCATTTCGCTGCTGGGTAAAGTGCCAGCGGATCGCTCCATTCAGGGACTGACCTTTTGGAGTAAGAAATAAGTGATTTTACGTCACACAATTTTTCAATAAAAGGAGCCATCGGGAAGAATCTGCGTAAATCCCGAAAAACTCACCAAATGGGCGATACAGCGGTCACGGAAGACTGGATTTTGATCAAGGTCACTTGATGAGACGCATCACAGACCAAGTAAAACTATCCCCTTACGCTATGTGAAGCAGTCATGTAGTAAGGGAATATAAATTAGGTTATGCGATCCATTGAAGCCTTGTTGCAGGTTGGAGAAGACGGCAAGCTAGCCATTGAGCTACCAGAGGAAGCAGCCCCAGGCCAATATAAGGTCACCTTTGTGCTCGCAAAGCTACTGGGTCTACGCAATCAGTCTAAACTACAGGTAAGTAAGACCGACTCCTCAGCAGAGCTTAGCCACTAGAGCCAGTCATCGGGCTCAGTCATTGAAGTCAGCCATTGAAACCAACGATCAGTCCCTAGTGAGTAAACCCCTGCATCGGGCATCGCCACCGACCGAACACCCCGAAATCAGCACACAGCCTGCTCTTTTTCTTCGCTGGGGAGCAGGCTGTGCATTTGGGGCAAACCGACAGTAGGAAGGTCACTATATCCATCACAGTACAAACTGTAGTATTGTAAATCTTTGTAAAGCAATTCTGAGACGCTTTCGCTGACGCCTGCGCATTCAGTGAAAGCGTCTTGGAATTTGCGCTTGTCATGTTAATTCGCAGGTAATACGTGCAGCTAAGTACCCGTCCGATTGTTTCTGTAGATTCCGATGCTTCGAAGCGAGATCTTCCATTCACGCTTAAAGATCTCAAAAACGCTATTCCCGATTATTGTTTTGAGCCTTCTGTTAGCCGCTCTCTTTCCTATTTCTTTTTGGATATCGGAATCATTGCTGGACTTTATGCACTGGCCTACAGCATTAATTCTTGGTTGTTCTTTCCGCTTTTTTGGTTTGCGCAGGGCACGATGTTCTGGGCGTTGTTTGTCGTTGGCCACGACTGTGGTCATGGCTCCTTTTCTAAGTACAAATGGCTGAATAATTTGATTGGGCACATTTGCCATACGCCTATTTTGGTGCCTTACCATGGGTGGCGCATTAGCCATCGCACCCACCATGCAAACACGGGCAACTTGGATACTGATGAGAGCTGGTATCCCATTTCTGAAAAGACTTACGACGAAATGGACAGGGGAGCAAGGTTTGTTCGATTCAGCCTATTCTTGTTGGCCTATCCTTTTTATCTTTTCTTCCGTTCGCCGGGTCGTCAGGGATCTCACTTTTTGCCTAGCAGTCCGCTATTTCGCCCCTCTGAGAAGTGGGACGTGATTACTAGCACCGCCTGCATCGTAATGTTTGTTGGATTTTTGGCCTGGGTTGGTTTCTCAGCAGGTCCCCTATTTTTGATCAACTACTACGTTGTGCCTTACCTAGTATTTGTTGTGTGGCTCGATTTGGTGACATTTTTGCACCACACAGACCCAGAGATTCCTTGGTATCGCAATGATAGCTGGTATTTTTTGAAAGGTGCTCTATCGACCATTGACTACGATTATGGATTGATTAACAACATCCATCACAACATTGGGACGCATGTGGCGCACCATATCTTTTTGGGTATGCCTCACTACCACTTAAAGGAGGCGACGGAGGCCATCAAGCCAATTTTGGGAGACTATTATCGCGAGGCGAAAGACTCTGTATGGAAGAGCTTTTGGCGATCTGCTAGAGAGTGCATCTATGTACCGAATGAGGGACAAAAGGTGTATTATCGCAAGCGTTCGTAGTTTCATCGCATAGCTGATATCAAAAAGAACAGGCTGGCTTTAAAGGCTGGTCTGTTTTCTTCTTGTTGGTCCATTCTGAAATCTGTCTTGAATAGGCTGAAGGAAGGGCAGAATGCTCATATGCTGGCAGCAACTACAGAACGTATGGCTATGCGACTCAATATCTGGCTCGATTTGACCTCTCAGCAGGTGCGCGATCGCCTACTTTCAGAACTTGACCGCTGGATCGAGCTAGGCCTGCTATCAGAAGCGCAGATTACTGAAATTGCTGAGTCGCTCAGCGAGCCTTTGCCAGCAACCATCCCTCAGTACGTGCCCCCACAAACTGCATCACCACAGATAGCCAGTACAACACTGGCAACAGACCAAGAACCTCAACCTGTGGTCAGCAGTCCAGCTAGCATTGAAAGACCAAACCGACTCGCCCAAGCATTTAGCGCGCTAATCGAAGAAATCAGCGTGCTGTGGCTATTGTTTTTGGGCGTGTTTTTAGTTGTTGTTTCCTCAGGCGTGCTGGCAGCGAGTCAGTGGTCGTCTTTCTCGGCGGTGGGTCAGTATGCCGTTTTGTTTGCCTATACGCTGGCGTTTGGGCTGGCGAGTCTGTGGGCGCTCAGGCAGCAAAACCTGCAGAGCACCGGGCGAATGCTGGCACTGACCATGCTGCTGCTGATTCCGGTTAACTTTTGGATGATGGATCGCTCTGGCGTCTTTGGCACGCTGGCGGGCAAAGGCGTCGGGATAGTCGCAGCGATTGTGCTGACGGCCCTACCGCTCGGCCTGTCGACAAGTCTGATGCCGCGCCGGGTGAATCGGCTGAACCTGGTGGGTCTGAGCTGGCTGCACTGGGGATGGGGGTTTGCCCTTTGGCCAGTGCTGGCGACCTACATCGGGACGATTGGCACTGCTGCGCTACTGGTCGGCCAAGACCGGCAGGTAGAAAGACAGGCAGAAAGAGATGAGGCGCAGAGTGCAGCTGCAGAATCGTCTGAGTCAGCACCAACGACACCTTCTGCACAGAAGCTTTCGTTTGACGTGCTTGCGGTGGGGCTTTCTATCCTCATTTTATTGGTGCGTTGCCTGTTGGTTGCTCAGGTGCCGCCCTATCAGCTGGGATTGGCGGCGGGTATTTGTGGGTGGCTGCTGGCATGGCTTACCAGATCCAAGGCCAGTCGCCAAGTTTGGGAGCGGGCTGGCCTTGGGCTAATGGTGCTAGGCTGGGTGGTTTCGGTGGGTCAATCGCCGCCGCTGCAGGCGATCGCAGTCAGCATATTAGCCATTAGCCTAGTGGGATCTCGCCTCAGGCAAACTTGGCAGCCAGGCTATCTGATAGCGGTACTAGCGATCGCACTGCAAACCTACGGACTCCTTTGGCGAGTGGTGCCCATCACACTGCGCGATCGCCTACTCTCCTGGCTCTCTACCCTCTTCGAAGTCGGTAATATAACCCTAGAGAACTGGGCAAGCATCGGCTATTTCCCCTGCTTACTGGGCATTCTGGCCTTCGCCTATTATCTCCGCCGCCAGCAGCAGCGCACCCTCGCCAAGCAAACTGAAAAAATTGCCCTGGGATTTGGCGCATTTCTCTCCCTGCTAAGCCTAGGCAATAGCTTTACCACAGCGGTGAATCTCTCCCTCTCTGGGATAACGCTGGTGTGGTTACTCACCAATCGTCGCAACTTACCAAAGGGGCTGACTACATTGACCCACGTCGTCGGCTTGACGGCGGCGGCGAGCTGGATTTATTACATCGCGCCAGAGCTGGACCTGGCAGTGTGGGGGACGCTGGCATTGGGAGCAGCGATCGCAGAACTGATCTACCATCCCTTTCTACGGAGCACCCGCCTCAAGCAAGAAACGTGGGGGGCAGGCCTGGTTTTAGCCTTCAGTAGCTATATTTTGCTGTTGAGTACCTGGGAGTTTCCCTCTGCACAGCAAGACTGGCGAATACTCACCAATTGGGCCTGGCTGAGCATACCGATTGTGCTGACCTACGTGACCAATCACCGCCGTTCACTAGAGCCGCAAATCGCCGCAAAGGTGATGCTGGTAACGCTATTTATGCAGACGCCCTGGATGCTGAGCTGGCCAGTTGCGATCGCTACCTTTAGCCTTGGCGTGGTTGGCATCGGGCTCAACAGCCGAGTTTGGCGCAGTGGCTACGCCGCCTTTGCGATGTTGGGTAACGGCGTTTTGCTCGCCAGCAGTTTGCTCTGGGTCGGGCTGATTGAAGGCATGGACAACAGCCTGGGCAGAATGCTGATCTTTTGGTCGATTGAAATCTGGTCATTTTGGCTGCTGCAGCGGGGGTTGGCCCGGCGCCCGGGCGAGATGAGCGCCCTATATGAGCGGGCGACCCGGCGATGGGGAGCCTTGTTGATGGTGGGGCTGCTGCTGTGGGGAAGCTTTGTTGCTGCAGACGCCCTAGACTCTTCAGCGAGCCTGGAAAACGGACACATGGCCTATGTTCGCTATTTGCTGACGGCAGTTGTTCTCTTAGTTGCGGCGATGGCGGAATGTATCAGGCATCGCCCGAGAGAATGGCGATACTGGAGCTTGGCCTGGGCCCTAGAGCTGGCGCTGGTCTTGGTCTGTGCCCTACAGAGCATTTCGATAGAGGGATTGGGAATTGCCACCCTTGGGCTGGGCTTTGCCAGTCAGATGGTAGCGGATGTGTGGGTGCTGAGGCGGCCCCCCTATCGCAATAGCTGGCACTACATTCCATTTGTCTACGCGGTCCTTGGATTTTGTTTCGGCCATGTCACCTTCCGAGCGGATAGCGGTCTGTACACGCTAGCGGCAGGCCTCCTGTGCCTCGGCATTGGTCGGCGAAAGGCCACGCTCAAGCTGCTTAGCTATGTGGGATTGGTCGCTATTACGGCAGGCACTTATGAACTGTTGATCTATCGTTTGCTGCAGGCTGAGGGGGGCACCCCAGGTGATGGCTACACGCTGCTGGCGATGTTGGCCCTAGGGCTGACGATGCTGTATCGCGGCTTTGGTCATTGGGCACAGAGATATCTGCATGTTTCATCACCGGCCCTTCAAGTTGCCAATCATGGCCACTATGCGCTGGGCAGCGGGCTATGCCTCATCGCTGCGCTAGGTGGGCTGAGTCAGCCGAGGGGAATTGCAATGTGGACGGTGACGTCACTATTGCTCTGTGGCCATGCGCTGAGCGTGGGCAATCGGCGCTGGACGCCTGCCACCACCTGGCTAAGCCATAAGGCGTGGACTTGGCTGGGGCTAGTTGGCGCGCTGCTGTGCATTGCGTACGACCGCTACGTGTGGTTTCCAGACCGGGCGGGCCTGCTCACCTGGGGCGGGGTGATTGCCTGCTTGATTGGTGCGGTGCTTTATTACTTGCCCTGGGAGCGGTTGGGATGGTCTTCTCCATGGCGGCTACTAGGTCTGTGGCTGCCGACGCTCACCTTGAGCATTACGCTGGCCTGGGTGCAAACGCAGGGGTTGCTGCTGGTGGCGGCCTTTTATGCCTGGATGGCGAAGCAGACAGGACGCATCCGGCTGAGCTATTTGAGTGTGTTGCTTTTGGACCTGACGCTGATTGACTTTTTGGAGGCTAGGGGCTGGCTAACAGCGGTGGGCGTGAGCCTGATTGGTGGGCTCTCTGTGCTGTATGTGGCTGAGATGGAGCCCTATCTGCGCGATCGCACTCGAAGACAGCAGCGGCACTGGCTGCGAACCTTGGCCACTGGCTTAGTCGGGCTGAGCGCGCTCTATCAGACAGAAATTTCTGAGGCGATGTTGTTCTTTGCGGCGGTTGCGATCGCCCTTGGCATTGCCTTTGTTTTCGCAGGGCTTATTTTGAAAGTCAGAGCGTTTTTGTATGTGGGCACAGCGACCTTCATCACGCAGATACTGCGAGTCATGTGGGTATTTGTCAGCAGTAATTCGCTGCTGCTGTGGGCCGTGGGCATCGTGCTGGGTCTGATGTTTATTTGGGTGGCGGCCACGTTTGAATCTCGGCGATCGCAAATTACCCAGCAGCTGACTGCTTGGACAACCGCATTGGAAACTTGGGACTAGGCTCTCTAATAAAAACTTTCTGGGGGGCTCAACCGTCAGCGTCATCCGTCGGCGTAATCAAAAGATCCGTAATGGAAGGATCTGCAATCACAGGGTCGAGGATGGAAGGATTCGCGATCAGAGGGGTCTCAATTCGAACGTTTCTGTTGTTGGGATTGCGAAGGACAGGATTGCGAAGGACAGGATTGCGGAGAATAGGATTGCGAAGGGTAGGCAGTCTGGTTGGGTTGACGATGACATTCCTGATTGGGGCGGCTGGTCTCTGTAGGGAAATTCGATTGAAGTTGCGAATTTGGAGTTCTTGTTGCTTTTCGATCAGGGTGGCGATGCGGCGGGTGCGCGATCGCATGACTTGAGTTGCGATCGCTCTGCTGGTAGGCAGCTTTTCGCCGTCTACTCTGGCATTCAAAGTCTTTACGGTTCCCTCGTTATTGTCAAAGGTTCTAGGCGATTGAAAAAGCGTTTCGTTGGCTTCGTCTTTCACCTGAATGTATACTTCGGGGTTGCCCTCATCTCTATCTTGAAACTGTTCTCGGGTGTACTCCAGCCGATAGAAGCCATCTACATCTGTGATGGTTTTACCGATCACATCGTCTGCCTGCCGGTCAAAATCGAGAACTTGAATTTGCACATTGGGCAACCCGTTGCCGGTCTTATCATCCAAGATTTGGCCCGTTACCACAAACTTATCGGGCACGGGGCGGGCAAGCTGCTCGCGCCTTTGAAAGACGACCTGCTCGATCAGCTGCTGGCGCTGCTGTAGACCCAGCTGAAAGGTTTCCCGTCGCTGGGTAAAGGTTTGCTTTTGCTGCTCTACCTGCTGTGTTTGCTGCGTGGAGAACGAGGTGGTAACCGTTTGGACTTGAGATCGCGTGCTCTGTAGCAGCGAGAGTGACTCTATTTCCTGCCGGGTCTGCAGGGGTTCTGCTGATTGTGCGATCGCTTTGAGATCATCTAGCAAATTGTTGACCAAGCCCGAAAGTGAAAAAGTGTTAGTTTCTGACATAGCGAGTTTCTAGAAAGAAGATTTTTTTAGTTGAGACACCTTGCAGAAGCACAGTACAGAGACGACTTAGAGAAACGCAAATTGATAATGTCCCCACTCTCAGCACTGCTGCCGCCCTCACCCTAAATCCCTCTCCCCGAGGGAGAGGGACTTTGAATCCGATCCCCTCTCCCCGAGGGAGAGGGCTAGGGTGAGGGCCTCCGGGATATTACTTAATGGCAGCTCCCCTACAAGCGTCTCACAGCGGGAGAATTCAA
>JBCBIK010000082.1:0-21685 GCA_038524545.1 Cyanobacteria bacterium J06623_4
GGTGGTGAGCGTGGTGTGACTGTAGCTCGGCGAGATTTTCGGGGGCGATCGCCAGTTGCAATGGATCTACAAAGGGCGCTAAATACTCGGCGTCAGTGCGTTCGGCGCTGCTAGCAGGGAGCGTTGCGATCACCTCTCCGTTATCTATTGCGGCGACCCGTTCTTCTACCCAAGCCGCGTAGTCTTCTGGCGAGTGCACAATCAGCTGCGTACGCATCCCGCCGTGATAGGGGCCGCAGAGTTCGGCGCACACCACAGGATAGGTGCCTTCCTTAATCGCATTGATCACCAGCTTGGTCTCCTGACCCGGGATCATATCTTGCTTAATGCGAAACTCCGGTAGCCAAAAGGCATGCAGCACATCCTGCGCGTTCAAATCTAGCTCTACGGGCTGCCCGACAGGTACATGCAGCTCACCATCTACAATGCCGTTCGGATAGTTGAACACGAAGGCATACTGAACCCCCTGAACGTCAACCTTTAGCACGTCGTCGGCAATGGTAGGAGAGACGCCCAGGCCAGACTCACTCACCAGTCCATCACCCGCTGACTCCAGACCGCTGTCTAGTGGAAGCTCACCCAGCGCTGTGGTAGATCCCCCGGGCAGCGCGTCGGATGCGTAGGCGACTTCGACCGACTTCGCGGGCGCGCTCATGTCGTGCTTCATCAGCTCAAGGCCCCCCATGCGGGTGTACACATCAAAGCTGTAAATGGAGATACCTAGCACCACCACCGCCGGAATTGCCGTCCAGACAATCTCCAGGGGAATGTTTCCTTCCATATGCTCGGCGTCGCCTTCATCCCCCTCGCGGCGGCGGAAGCGAAAGGCCGCCACTATCAGCGCGCCTTCTACCAACAAAAACAGGCCAAAGCCGATGGTCATCATCACATTGAACAAACCATCGACCAGCTCGGCCTCTTGCGACGCAGCGACGGGTAAGAGTCCGTGATTTTGGCCGTACCAAAGACTGGCCAGCGTTACAAAAATACCGATCAGCAGAGTCAGGATAGAACTTGGAATTTTCACAGTGCGCTTTCAGGCCAACGAGACCTGCTTTGAATAGGGGTTCAATTAATGCTTACGGCTATCTACTGAGCAAGGCGCGGAGTAGACAAGTTGTCTAGCGGTGAGCTTCTCGCAAATAGATGAGCTTGGATGGCAAGGGCTTTTATAACGGCTTGCCTATTATGAGGTTATTTATCTTTTTTGCTATCTTTTGAACCTGATCTTTTTTAGTTTTGAGTCAGCGGTTTTTATTCATTTTGCCGCACTCATTAAGGTAGCGTTATTTTTAGCCATGTGAACGCTTTTTTAAGGGATGTTTTGTGCCTTAACCTTTTCTCTAGAATTTCTCTCCCACAATGGGCGATTGGATCTGTCAGATTAGGTGAAAACAATCACATCGACAGTAGTTTTCCAGCAGTTTCCCATAGTAAAAGCCGTCTGAAATAACACTGTGGTTTCAAGGTGTTGTTGTAGCTTTTACAGAGGTAAACCTCCAGAAGAAAAAACTCTCTTTAGATCGCATTAAGATCTAGCTTGATTTCTCAGATGGCGCTGTGCTTAGGGCTACTTAAAGGTCCAGGCAGGCCTAACTTCAGGCCTAACTTTATGTACCATCCGCTCCATTGTCCGTTAGAACCAGACTGCCCATATCTTTGTAGCGCTTGCGATGAAATGCTGTAGCTTTTGTTAAGCAAAACGAGCAACTGTTAAGCAACATTAAGCATTTCGGCGCAGTATCTAAAGGAAAATGTCTACCATCGGAGAATATTCTCTGGAGTGAGCTATATTTTCACCCGAGCGTTGTTTCTGCGTTGGCTAACCGCTCTCGAAGAACAGCGTAAATGAATAGTGAATAAAACATTAAAGATACTGTCGAAGAATACGTTTTGACGTGCTTGTTTTAAGCATTTAAGAGGTGTTTAAGGAATATGCCGTGTGCGATTTTTTGATCCCTTAAGCGCAATCTCTAGGTTTCACCTTAAAGCGTGCATTGGAGATGATGGCGTCAAAACATCTCGCTGATTTCATGTCAGGTAGCTGAAGTTAGTTTCTGATCTTTTTTATGACCCATTCTAGTTTCCCAAATCCGACTGCCACTAAGGCGTCTTCTGTTGATCGCGAACGCCTAGGGGCGGATGCTGCGGATTCTGAGCTTGCGGCTAAGAGATTTATTCGGCGGTGGGTTTGGAAGATGGCGATCGCAACCCTGGCCCTAATGGCTGTTGGCAGTGCGACCCGTGTCATGAATGCTGGCCTGGCCTGCCCAGACTGGCCTCTGTGCTACGGCCAGCTTGTGCCGACCGCTCAGATGAATCTACAGGTGTTCTTGGAGTGGTTCCACCGCTTAGATGCTTCGCTGATTGGGCTGATGGCCATCGGGCTGGTGGGCTTGAGCGTGTGGTATCGGGTCAGTTTGCCGGGCTGGCTGCCCTGGGCCGCTTTGGGCGCGTTGTTTTTGATTGTGGTGCAGGGCATTTTGGGCGGGCTGACGGTGATTGAGCTGCTGCGGTTCGATATTGTCACGGCTCACTTGGGAACGGCGCTGTTGTTTTTCTGTTCGTTGTTGGCGATCGCACTTTTGCTAATGCCGTATCAGGCGACGGGCAACACGGGCAACTTACCCTGGATGGGGCTCACCGCAGCCGTGCTGGTATACCTGCAGAGCATTGTCGGCGGATTGGTGGCTTCTCGCTGGGCCGCGCATCAGTGTTTTGGGCTCTCTGACCTCTGCAGCGTTATGAATACTCACATTGCAGGCGTTGTGCCACCGACTTTGGCAGTGGCCCTACTGGTGTACAGCGTCTGGCGAACGCCCGCGCTCAATCACGCGCTGCGTCTGCTGGCCAACAGCGCCGGGCTGCTAGTGCTGCTCCAGATCGCGCTGGGCGTGGCCACCCTAAAGCTGCGACTCCAGGTAGAGCCTTTGACGGTGTGCCACCAGACTATTGGCGCAGCTTTGTTGGGCTGTTTGGTGAGCTTCACGGTGCTGGCTATTCGCGACTACCGCTCATTTCCGCAGCCAGTGATGAGCCGGGCCGCACAGCAGAGCTGACCTATCTGCCCTTTCATTCCAGACATTCCAGAATCAACCTTGAGAGGATTTTCCTGACATTATGCAAACTTCTATCTGGACCGCGAGACGCCACGAAAATCTATGGCAGGTCGTGCGCAGCTACTGGCAGCTCACTAAGCCAAGAATTATCCCGCTTTTGCTCATCGAAACGGCTGCGGGTATGTGGATCGCCGGTCAGGGGCGGGTGCCGCCTGTTTTGCTGCTGGTGACGCTGTTGAGCGGAACCCTAGCCGCCGCATCAGCGCAGACGATTAACTGCATTTACGACCGGGATATCGACTACGATATGGAGCGGACGCGCCATCGGCCCATTCCCTCTGGCCGTGTGCAGCCAAAAGATGCGCTGATCTTCGCGCTGATTATGGCGGTGATGTCTTTTTCGCTGCTGGCCGGTTTTGCCAACTTGCTCAGTGCTGGGTTGGCCATGCTCGGGATCGCGGTTTATGTCGGGGTTTACACCTTTTGGCTCAAGCGCTCTTCGCCGCAAAATATTGTGATTGGGGGCGCGGCGGGTGCCATTCCACCGCTGGTGGGCTGGGCGGCGATTACGGGTGACCTGAGCCTGGCTGCCTGGGTGTTTTTTGCGATTGTCTTTGTTTGGACGCCGCCCCACTTTTGGGCGCTGGCAATGCTAATCCAGGAAGACTACGCCAAGGTGAATGTGCCGATGCTGCCAGTGGTGGTGGGCAATGAAGCGACGGCGAAGCAGATTTGGCTCTACACTGTTGGGCTAGTGCCGCTGACGCTGCTGCCTGGGTGTTTTTTGCGATTGTCTTTGTTTGGACGCCGCCCCACTTTTGGGCGCTGGCAATGCTAATCCAGGAAGACTACGCCAAGGTGAATGTGCCGATGCTGCCAGTGGTGGTGGGCAATGAAGCGACGGCGAAGCAGATTTGGCTCTACACTGTTGGGCTAGTGCCGCTGACGCTGCTGCTGGTGTATCCCTTGGGGGTGTGCGGTGTGGTGTATGCGATAGGTGCGATCGCGTTGGGGAGCCTCTTCCTCAAGAAGGCCTGGCAGCTGCGAACCCACTACGATGATCGCGACTTAGCCAGAGGCACCTTCAAGTACTCTATTTTCTATATGATGTTGCTGTCTGTGGTGATGGTGCTCGACGCGCTGCCGATTACCCGATACGGGATCGCCAGCCTATCGAGCAGTCTCTGCCAGCTGTGGCAGGCCGTTCCCATCGTTGGCTAGCAGCTCTGTTTCTACAGACCAATTTCTATAGTCCAATCTCTGTAGCCCCTTTTTATCCACCCTGCGCCCCGCTTGTGAGCGCTCAGCGTAGCCGAAACCATGCCCCCTGCTGTCCTCGTCGAACATCTAAAAAAATCATACGGTGAAGTAGAGGCCGTTAAGGATGTCTCTTTTACCATTGAGCCCGGAGAGATTTTTGGCTTGCTGGGTCCCAATGGGGCTGGAAAGACGACGACGATTCGCTGCTTGTGTACGCTGACGACGCCGGATGCCGGGGAGCTAGCGCTAAACGGGATTTCGGTGCTAAAAGATCCGCGAGCCGCCCGGCAGCTGCTAGGCTATATCGCTCAAGAGGTATCGCTAGATAAGATGCTGACGGGCCGGGAGATGCTGGCGCTGCAGGCTGCGATTTATCATCTACCGCCCTCGTCTATTCAGAGCCGCATTGATGAAATGCTGTCGCTGCTGGAGATTACAGATATTGCCGATAAAAAAACGGGCACCTACTCCGGCGGGCAAATGAAGCGACTAGACCTCGCTGCCGGACTCCTGCATCAGCCTGCGGTGCTGGTGCTCGATGAGCCCACGGTGGGTTTAGATATTGAGAGCCGTTCGGCGGTGTGGCGATTTTTGCGTCAGCTGAGGGAGCAGGGGACGACCATATTGCTTACGAGCCACTATCTCGAAGAGGTGGATGCGTTGGCCGGGCGAGTGGCGATTATCGATCAGGGTAAGGTGATTTCGACTGGGACACCGACCGCGCTGAAAGATGCAGTGGGCGGCGATCGCATTACCCTAAGAATTCGAGAATTTACAACGGATGAGGAAGCTGAAAAAGCGCGATCGCTGCTCACTGAGCTACCCGTTGTGCAAGATGTGATCGTCAACAGCGCCCAGGGCAATTCGCTCAACTTGGTCGTTGAGAAGGGGAATGACGCTCTTAGCACCGTTCAATCTGCGCTCAAGCAGGCAGACTTGCCAACGTTTGGCATTGCCCAATCCCAGCCCAGCCTAGATGACGTTTACCTAGCGGCGACGGGGCGCACGCTGATGGATGCGGAAATGGCGGCTGTGGGCAAGCGCGACCTGAAGAAAGAGCGTAAGCAAAGCATGAAGTGATCCTTGCTGAGTGCCCACTAGACGGCGGACAGGCAAATTGCTCGCATGTGGCGTAAAAGGGCACGGATAAAAATGATCAGTCCAAACATTTCAAGGGCTTCTTCGATGCCGTTTAGCAGGTTCAAGAGGCCGACGTTATCTAGCCCGTAGGTATCTATGTGGTATCCGCTGACCATCTCCATGCCCAGCACACCCAGAACATAAGTGCTGCCAGCAATCAGAAATTGGTAGCGGGTTTTGGTAGGCAGGTGGTTCAGAAAGCGGCGGTATAGGAGTGCGATCGCAATGACAAACAGGCTACCTGGAATCACCCAGTCGTAGTAAAAAAAGCCCGTTGTATGAAAGTGGTCATCTAGGATTCGGTTGATATGCTCGTGCTTGAGCGTCCATTCATCAATCGCCATACAGCAAAAGACAAAGCTCAACCCACCCCAATGATTTACAAAGTGGTCTTGCTTGGGCGCTCGGGTGGCTAGATCACGGCAAAGACACGCAATCATGCCGAGCAATACAGAGCAGCTCAGCAGCAGCGCCACAGAGAAAGCCGTCGCAAAATTTTCCTCCTGGTTCACATCCAATAGCCTGTCCCAGTGAGACCCTGGCGCCAGGTAAAAATATCGCCAGCCGTTGGCGAGTAAGAGTGCAAGTGTGATGCCTGTGAGCATCTGTGTGACCCGGTTGGGCAGAGTCTTGGCTAGAGCCAGACGCGTTGCAAAAAAACTGACGAAGTTCATAGGCGGCTGAAGATGACCAAATTACCCTGTTGGCAAACGGCCACTAATGCTGGGCAATACCCTACCACCAATCTTGATTTGTGCCGGTGAAGTGATGTTGAAAGGCCCTATGTGCGCTAGCCTATGGGTACATTGCCCGGTTGTCTATTTTGATGACGTAACCTGATGAGTCAGTCTGTCGTTTCTGCCCCAAGTGCTACTGCGTCTGCTGAGCTGCGATCGCTCGGCACCAAAGAATTTTTCCAAGAGACTACCGCCCTTACTCGCCGTCTCTTTATTCAGCTTCAGCGACGCCCTGCGACCCTAGTAGCAGGCGTCATTCAGCCGCTGATGTGGCTCATTCTCTTTGGCGCGCTGTTTCAAAATGTGCCCCAGGGACTCTTTGGTGAGAGCCAAAACTACGGCCAGTTTTTAGGGGCGGGCATCATTGTCTTTACGGCTTTTGCCGGCGCGCTCAATGCGGGGCTACCGGTGATGTTCGACCGGGAGTTTGGCTTTCTCAATCGGCTGCTGGTGGCGCCTTTGGCGTCGCGGTTTTCCATTGTGGTGGCTTCAGCGCTGTTTATCGCGACGATGAGCCTGATTCAAACGACGGCGATTGTAGGCTTGAGCGCGGTGCTTGGGGCAGGCTTGCCCGGGCCGGGTAGCCTGCTGCTGATGGTATTTGTTGTGCTGACGTTGGTGCTGGGGGTGACGGCGCTGAGCTTGGGCTTAGCTTTCGCGCTGCCGGGCCACATTGAGCTACTGGCTGTGATCTTTATTACGAATCTACCGCTGCTCTTTGCTAGTACGGCGCTGGTGCCGCTGTCCTTTATGCCGCCTTGGCTGCAGGTAGTGGCTAGCCTCAATCCGCTGAGCTACGCAATCGAGCCGATTCGCTATATTTATCTCCATGGCGACTGGAGCTTTAGCAGCACTGTGATGCAGGCGCCCTTTGGTGATATTAGTTTAGGGCTGGCTGTGGGTCTGTTGGTGCTATTTAGCGGTGCTGCCTTGCTGACAATTCGGCCACTGATCAGTCGGCGAATCGGATAATATTTGTGGAAATAACGGTAGAACCGAACTACAGATCGGCACATAATCTATCTGTGTACAAAAGCTGATTGATAAGATACGGGCAGCAGTTGAAAAACGAATGACCGACTACTAAATGACTGGCCCAATGGCTGAACGCCAGGAAATGAAAACGCACAACACTTGAAAATCGATAGCCTTTTGGAGGGTGAACGGATGAAAAAAATTGCAGCGCAGCTAATGGGTATTGGCTTGGTTTTGGGCATGGGAGTTTCGCCTGTGATCGCGCAAGACTCCGGCATCGCCAATACCGCCGAAGATTTCCAATCCGCTGATGACCAGGGCGGTTTTCTGGGCTCTGGCACAGATATTTGGGACCTGTTTCACAACGCTCGCTCCCTCTCTGGCGCTACGTTCGACGAAGGCTTCATGCGCACTCAAGATCGCCGTATCAACAGCCAGGCAGAATCTTTCCGCCAGCGTCAGCAAGAGCTTCTCAATCAGATGGCGACTGAAGAAGCCACGCCTGCGGCTGAAGCTGACGTCGTTGAGTAGCTGTGCGACTTGGCTAAACATCTGCCCAAAAGGCAATCCCCCGAAAGGCAATCTCCCGAAAGGCATTCCAGGATGAACACTGGAATGCCTTTGTGCTTTTTATGCCAGAAAGCCTATCCCACGACTTGGTTATCCGTACCGTACGAACGATCAAATCACTGCTACCATTTAGCTTGACTAACCTTTGCAAGCACATTCGCAATGACTGCAACGACGCCCCCTGCAACCCCCACGCTGGCCAGCCAATACGACCCCACTGCCACCGAGACCAAGTGGCAGGACTATTGGGAGCAGCAGGAAGTCTTTAAGGCTGACCCGAGCAAGGGGGGCGAGCCGTTTTGTGTGATGATTCCGCCGCCAAACGTGACCGGCAGCTTGCACATGGGTCACGCCTTCGAAGAAACCCTGATTGATACGGTGGTGCGATACCAGCGGATGAAGGGAAAAAACACCCTGTGGCTGCCGGGCACAGACCACGCCAGTATTGCTGTGCAGACCATTTTGGAGCGGCAGTTTGCAGCGGAAGGGCAGACCCGCGAATCGGTTGGGCGAGAAAAGTTTTTGGAGCGAGCCTGGGAGTGGAAGGCGGAGTCGGGTGGCACCATTGTCGGTCAGCTGCGTAAGCTGGGCGTCTCGGTAGACTGGTCTCGGGAGCGCTTCACGATGGATGAGGGCCTCTCCCGGGCCGTCCTCACCGCGTTTAATCAGCTCTACGATGAAGGGCTGATCTACCGTGGCAGCTACATGGTGAACTGGTGTCCGGCCAGCCAGTCGGCGGTGTCTGATCTAGAAGTTGAGAACAAAGAAGTCGATGGGTTTCTCTGGCACTTCCGCTATCCGCTGGTAGGCGAAGAAGGCGAGCTAGAGGTGGCGACGACGCGGCCAGAGACGATGCTGGGCGATACGGCTGTGGCGGTAAACCCAAATGATGCGCGCTACCGGCATTTGATTGGTAAAAAGCTTTGGCTACCTATCGCTAACCGGGAGATCCCGGTGATTGGGGATGAGTTTGTCGATTCGGAATTTGGCACGGGCTGCGTGAAGGTGACGCCTGCTCACGATCCGAACGACTTTGAGATGGGTAAGCGGCACAACCTGCCGATGATCAATATCTTGAATAAAGACGGCACGCTCAATGAAAATGCGGGTGAAGAATTTGTCGGGATTGATCGCTTTCAGGCTCGGGAGTGGGTGATAGAGAAGCTGCGCTCTGAGGGGCGACTGGGTGAGATTGAGCCGTATAGGCACTCGGTTCCGTATAGCGATCGCGGCAAAGTCCCGGTTGAACCGCTGATCTCTACCCAGTGGTTCGTCAAAATTCGTCCGCTGGCCGACACCGCCCTCTCAGCCTTAGATAACCGACAAGATCCACAGTTTGTTCCCGAGCGCTGGACCAAGGTTTACCGCGACTGGCTGGTGAACCTCAAAGACTGGTGCATTTCGCGTCAGCTGTGGTGGGGGCACCAGATTCCTGCCTGGTATGTAGTCAGCGAAACCGACAGCGAAATCCGTGACAATACGCCCTTTATCGTGGCGATGAACGAAGCTGAGGCCTGGGAGAAGGCCAAGGCTAAGTACGGTGACGATATTCAGCTGCATCAGGACCCGGACGTTCTCGATACCTGGTTTTCGTCTGGCCTATGGCCTATGTCTACCTTGGGCTGGCCCGATACGAGTGCGCCCGACTATCAGTTTTACTATCCGACTCAGACCTTGGTCACAGGGTTCGACATCATCTTTTTCTGGGTGGCTCGGATGACGCTCATGGCCGGGCACTTCACCGGCAAAATGCCTTTTGACACGGTGTACATTCACGGCCTAGTACGAGATGAAAACAATCAGAAGATGTCGAAATCTAAGGGGAACGGCATCGATCCGCTGACCTTGATCGATAAGTATGGCACTGATGCGCTGCGCTACACCCTGGTACGGGAAGTGGCGGGTGCCGGGCAAGATATTCGTCTAGACTACGACCGCAACAGCGACGAATCGCAGGCGGTAGAAGCATCGCGCAACTTTACCAATAAGCTGTGGAATGCGTCTCGTTTTGTGATGATGAATCTGGGCGGGCAGTCGCCTGCGGCACTGGGTGAACCCGGCAGCGCAGGTCCGCTGGAGCTAGCCGACAGGTGGATCCTCTCGCGCTATCACCAGAGCATAAACCGCTCGTGCGACTATCTCGACAAGTACGGCATGGGTGAAGCAGCCAAGGAGCTGTACGAATTTGTCCGTGGTGACTTTTGCGACTGGTACATTGAGCTGGTGAAGCCTCGTCTGTATGGGGAGGGGGCCACGAAGCAAACGGCTCAGCAAACCCTGGCTCACGTGCTAGAGGGCATCTTGAAGCTGCTGCATCCCTTTATGCCCCACATCACCGAGGAGCTATGGCATACGCTTACGGGCATCGGTGAGGAAGACTGCCTGGCGTTGCAACGCTACCCAGTGTCAGATGCCGCGAAGATAGACACCCAGCTAGAGCGGCAGTTTGACCTGCTGATCGATGTGATTCGTACGATTCGCAATCTGCGGGCAGAAGCTGGGGTGAAGCCCTCGGCTAGAATTGAGGCGATTTTGAAGACTGACAGCGCGGACGAACTGGCCGTGCTCTCGTCGACGGAGAACTATATTCAAGCGATGGCGAGGGTGGAGACGCTCTCGATTCAAAATACGGATTTGGCATCGGCGTCGGCACCGACGGCCCAGACGCTTTCTGTAAGTAAGGCGGCTGAGATTGTAGAGACAGCTAACTCTGGCGAACTCAGTGCCGAAGGTGGGAATTCGGCGGCGGATGGAGATACGCTGCGGCAGGTTTACCGGGTGATTTTTGAATTCTTAAACCATCCGATGCGCCACTTTGAGGGATTTTTCAGCGACTACAAGAAACCGACGCTCTCTTTGGCGGTCATTCTCGGTGTGCTGATGACTTATCGGGTGCTTGATTCTATGCTGGATGCCATTGATGATGTTGGCTTGAGATGGCTATTTCAGCTGGTTGGCATTTTTTACACCGTGCGCTTTGGGGTGAAGAAGTTTTACCGGGCAGAGGCACGCGATCGCGTCCTTTACGATCTCAAGCTTGCCTGGTCTGAGGTGACTGGCGAAGCCCAAGCTGACAGTGAGGCCAAGCCAGCTGCAGCGGCCATCAGCCAGCCTGCAGACGTTTACACAGCCAAGACAGCTTCGACGGAAGCGCCTGCAGCTGATTCAGACGCAGAAAAAGATGGGGAACTCACGCCAATGCCTGCCGGGGTGACCCCCGCCGATTTGCAAAAAATAGATGCTCAGGCACCTGCTGTAGAAGACGACCAGCGAAAGATGTTTGCCGGTGTCACGGGCACCGTTCAGGTCTTGATTCCGCTGACTGGTGTTGTGGATGTCGATGCGCTCCGGGCAAAGCTAGAGAAAGATTTGGCAAAGGCGGAAGGTGAGATCACCTCTCTCAATGGTCGCTTGGGGAACAAAGGATTCGTCGATAAAGCACCTGCAGCAGTTGTGCAGGGGGCGCGGGATGCGCTGGCTGAGGCGGAAAAGCAAACTGGCCTGATTCGAGAGCGGCTGGCGATGCTGTAGACAGTAGTAGCGCTCTGCTGACTTACTGGTTAGGTACATGCGGTTAGACGCCGGATACCCCGTACGGTTTATCGTTTGTCTCTTGCAGACGGCTGCAGCCTACAAGGCGAAGTTGTTGTGTTCTGGCATCTTTGTATCTGGGCGGAAGGCGCGATCGCTGCTCGTAGAAGATCTCGCGGTTGATGATTTAGCGCCTTTGCGAGCGCTAAAGGCCAACGTTGACTATGCGCAAAAAACGGTCACGGTTTCCTTGTTTGGACTGTGCCAACGGACGGCGCTGTACCGGCCAGGGTTGGGCAGTACGCTGGTGTTGGATACCACGGTTGAAGGGTTGCGATCGCAGAGCGCTTCTTTCTCTACCTGGTTGCAGCATCACCCGTCCCGACTCCAGTCTCTGCCCACTGCTCAGGCTTCTTCCCTTGGTGATAGGTACTGCCTGAAGGCGGTTACTAACCGCGCGTTTGAAGAAGAGAATTCATCGAAGCAAAAGCGTACACGGGCCGTCGTGGTCGTTCACCGAGGAAAGATTGTCGCTGAGCGCTACGCAGCAGGCTTTTCGGCCCAAACGCCTATGCTCGGCTGGTCCTTGGCAAAAAGCGTTGTGAATGCGCTGGTCGGTATTTTGGTGCGGCAGGGCAAGCTTTCGCTAGCTGATAGCGATCTCATTGCTGAGTGGCGGCAGCCGGGTGATGCTCGGCGGTGCATTACGCTTGAGCAGTTGCTGCGTATGAGTAGTGGGCTACAGTTTTCAGAAGCCTACGGGAATCCGCTTTCTGATGTCATTACACTGCTGTTTCATCGGGAGGATGGGGCCAGGTATGCCGCGCAGCAGCCGTTAGCACAAAAGCCCGGCTCTGTCTTTCACTACGCTAGCGGCACGACAGTTCTACTTTGCCGAATTATTCGAGAGGCGGTAGGCGGAACGCTGGCCGATTATTTTGCCTTTCCGCGACAGGCCTTGTTTGACCCATTGGGAATGGCCAGCGCTGTCTTAGAGCCCGACAGTTCAGGAACATTTGTGGGTTCTTCGTTTATGTATGCGACGGCGCGGGACTGGGCAAAACTTGGGCTGCTGCACTTACAAGAGGGGCGGTGGAAGGTAGAGGGGCAGTGGGTCAGAATCTTGCCTGAAGGCTGGGCGAAATTTTCTAGTGAGGCGAGTCAGACAGCCGATTTCTATGGGGCACATTTCTGGCGAGGCGTGCCAGACTCGTTCACAGTTGGTGACAGAGACACAGTGAACTGGCCAAAAGACGCTTACCTCGCCTCTGGATACCAGGGTCAGTTTGTCACCATCGTGCCGTCAGCCGATCTCGTTGTGGTCAGGCTAGGCCTTTCCCAACGTAAAAATAGCTGGGACCATGCAAAGTTCATCGAATCTGTTGTACAAACGCTGCGGCGGCAGGCTTAGGGCTACAGTAGTGTAGATTTAACGACGCATGCACTGTAAAGGATAGGTCCGGTTTCTATGCTCAGTACGCCGTACTACTTACTTCGCTCAAAGGCAACTGGCAAATATTTGGTGGCTCGCCCGCCGGTTGAGGGTGGCCATCCTGAGCAGCCTGCGGAACCTTTTTTGTTGCTTTTTATCGCAGACTTTGATGCATTGAGCTACCTCAATGCCCATGCGGGTGAGCATCGGGCTCAGTTTTCGGTGGAGTATTGCGATCGCACCCAAATCAAGTCCATTTGCGATCGCTGGAGCTACAAAGGTATCGGCATCGTCAACGACCCGCTCGTCCCACGCGTAGAGTTCATGAGTCTATGAAGTGGGCTCGTCTGATAAAGTTGCGGGCCTAATGTTGTAATCGAGAGGCATCGCTCAACTAACCTTGCTATTTGCTTTGCAGCCACCGTTCTAAATCGTCCGCTGCTCGAAAGTTTTGCATCTCCAGCCCTAATTTTGGCAGTTGCTCTAATGGCAGCTGCCGAACGCGTTCGACCAGTGCCGACGGCAAAGTTCCTATCCGCAGCGCGAGCATTTGTAGGGTGATGAGATGGGCACCTTCCTCGCGGCCTTCCTCGCGGCCTTCCTCGCGGCCTTCCGCTTTTATTTGTTGGTACAAGGCTGACTCTTGCATGATTTCCTGACGTAGAATTTGGCTGACGAGTGCTTTGTCTAATAGTAGCGTAGACAGAATGCCCGCTGATGTTGCGATGTTTTGGCGGGCTGCGTAGTCTGGCATTTGACCGATTTGGGTTGCGACTTGCCTCAGCACAGAGAAGCGATCGCTCGTATCGGATAGCGGGGCGAATGGGAGAAGCCCGGGCTGCTGAAGAAAAAGTTCGGTGGGCTGTTCCCAGAGCCGAATGATGCTGAATTCGTGACGCATCTGGGGCAGTTCAAACGTGTTGCGATAAACCTCTGGTGATTGACTGGGCGTGAGGTAGATGACAACCTGGCGGATGGCTTTCTCGGGAGAGCGTTTGTGAATGCGGAGGCAGTAGTCTGCCATGCGCAACGGGATGTCTTTGTGCGGTCTGGTTTGAAATTCGGTGTGGAGTATGGTGTCGGTAGCTTCGAGCAGTACGAGCGAGTCGGCGCGAATGGGCTCAGCAGAGAGTTCGGTCGGTTCGAGAAGGGAGACCTCTGTGGGCTCGCCTAATAGCCAGCTGGCGAAGTCAGTCGGAAACGTTTCGATGAGAAACTTGCAAATGTTGTCGTACATGCGCGCTCAGTACCGGCGTCCTTCGCGGTAGACGTACATGTTGATGGCCGCGATCGCAAAGCAAATCATAAAAATCATCAGCCGGATGCCATAAATCGGCTCATTGATCAAGCGCCCATCGGCAAAAAGAGGGGTCAGCGAGGGCTCCAGCTTGGCCAGCGCAAATCCGCAGATAAATGCCGTAATGGTAGACATTGCCTGGCTAAATTTTTTAATTTCTTGACTTGTGCTCGGTGAGATTAAAAAGCCCACTAACCAGCCTGTTGCCCAGCCCGCGGCCCCCACCAATACCGTCTGCGCGAATCCGGGATCTTCTAGCTCCTGATGGACGGTGCGGGCAATCCACAAGACCACCCCAAACACCATAAAGCCAATTAGCAAGCTAGCAAAAGAACGCGCCTCATTCATACGTGGTTTTCTCAAATATCTGCCCGCACCAGTTATCTACACCAGCGCCTACGCTAATTCAGCCGCGACAGCTTGATGCGAGGATCGACAAAAGACAGCGCCAAATCTGCTAGCAAGTTGCCCAAGATTAGCATCACGGCCCCCAGCACCAGGCTGGCCATAATCAAAAACAGATCCTGGGTCTGTACAGCTTCCAGGGTCAGCTTACCGAGCCCTGGCCAGCTAAAGTAGTTCTCTACGATGAAGGAGCCGCTGAGCAAGCTCGAAAACTCAAAGCCCAAAATCGTAATCAAAGGATTAATAGCATTCCGCAGCGCATGCACATAGATCACCTTGTTTTCTGGTAGGCCTTTTGCCCGCGCCGTCTGAATGTAGTCTTGGCGCAGCACGTCTAGCAGCTGTCCGCGCATCAGCCGCTGCAGCCCCGCAAAGCTGGTAATGCTTAGCGCCAGCGTTGGCAATATCAAATGCCAGGCCACATCTAGAATCTGGCCTATCCAGTTCAAGTCTTCATGGTAAAGGCTAGTTCGACCACCGACTGGAAATAGGGGCGTTGTCATTTGCGCAAAGAACAGCAGCAGCAGGCCGGTAATAATTGTTGGGAAGCCCTGGGCAAAGTAGCTCAGCACGCGCAAGAAGCGGTCGACAAAATTGTTTTGATTGACTGCGCTGATGATGCCGAGGGGAATTGCGATCGCCCAAGTCACGAAAATAGACGCTGCCGATAGCAAAATCGTATTTGGCAGACGCTCAGCCAAAATCTCTAGCGCTGGTCGCTGGTAGGCAAAGCTAATGCCAAAGTCGAATCGGGTAACTACTTGCCTCAGCCACAGAAAATACTGGGTCCATATCGGCTGATCTAGCCCAAAGCGCTGCTCCAAGTCTGCAATGGTCTCTGGCGTCATCTGCGGATTTTGACGAAACGGTGTCAAAAAGTCGCCCGGTGCGAGCTGCACCACCATAAAGCTAACCGCGCTCGCCAATAGCAGCGTTAGTAGACCCTGCATCACCCGCTTGAAAATGTAGCGAGTGGTCTCACCTAGAAACAAGTCTCTCAAGGCATGACCCACCTTGGCTGACAATGAAAGCTGTTGTGAAGATTGGGGAGATGAAGTCATGGCAATCCGTATCTTTGGGTCTTGAGGCTTTCAGAAAGGGCGGGGTTGGAAGGACTTAGTAAGTGATCAGGCTGGCTATCGGCACATTGGCAGGTAGCTTGTCTCGCCCAGCGAGTCCGTCTAGCTCAATGACGAAGCTAAAGCCTGCAACCTCCGCACCAGCTTTGGTGACCAGATCGGCGGCGGCGGCGGCGGTGCCTCCGGTCGCGAGCAAATCATCAACGATGAGTACTCGGCTGCTTTTGCCATCGGGGGGGATGAAGGCGTCCTGATGTACTTCTAGGCGATCTTCACCATATTCTAGGGCGTAGGCTACGCTGTGAACCGAGCGGGGGAGCTTGCCCGCCTTGCGAATGGGCACAAACCCTCTCCGTAGCTGGTGAGCAATGGGCATCGCAAATATGAAGCCCCGAGACTCGATACCGACAATGTAGTCTGGTTCGAGGTTGGCTGCTTGCTCGCTGAGCTGGGTGATGGTGTGCTGCAGTCCGTCTGGGTCTTGGAGGAGAGTGGTAATGTCTCGAAAAATAATGCCGGGCTGCGGAAAATCTGGAATATCTGTAATCAGAGCCTTGAGGTCCATAGGGGGGCACGCCTTATGTCAGGGGTATCTTAGCAGGGTTTGCCAGTTTGCTTAGCCTTTGCCTATCCTTTGGGGACTTTTGTCCCGGCTGCATTTTCAAACCAGCCTTTTCTCCAAAAGTAAATAGACAGTCCGGCCGCAGTGGTGATCATCACGCCCCAGCAAAAGGGATAGCCCCAGTAGGCATTGAGCTCTGGCATATTCCAGGGTGAGGCGTCTGGGTTGAAGTTCATGCCATACACGCCAACGATGAAGGTGAGCGGAATAAAGATAGAGGAGATGACGGTCAGGGTTTTCATCACTTCGTTCATGCGGTTGCTCACTGAGGAGAGATATACGTCCATCAGGTTGGCGGTGAGTTCTCGGTAGGTTTCTACAATGTCTAGGACCTGAACGACGTGGTCGTAGCAGTCTTGCAAGTAGACGCGCACTTCGGGGCGAATCAGGTCGCTGCCGTCGCGCACGAGCTGATTGAGTGCGTTTCGCTGGGGCCAGATGGACCGCCGTAGGCTCATGAGTTCGCGTCGCACGCGGTAGATTTTTTGGACGGTTTCTCGGGTCGGGTTGAAGATCACTTCGTCTTCTAATGATTCGATGTATTCGCCGTAGTCTTCGAGGACGGGAAAGTAGGCGTCGATGACGGCATCAATGAGGGCGTAGGCGAGGTAGTCGGCGCCTTCTGAGCGGATAAGTCCCTGTCCGACTCGGATCCGATTGCGTACCGGATCGAGGCAGTCTTGCTGCAGTTCTTCTTGTACGGTGAGTAGGTAGTTTTTGCCGAGGACGAAGCTTAGCTGCTCGCTACTGAAGCGGGGGTCACCATCGCGGGCGGCGGCGTTGACGATCACCATTCGCACGATAATCAGTAGCTGGTCGTCGTAGTATTCAATTTTGGGGCGCTGGGGGACGTTGACGACATCTTCTAGGACGAGCGGATGCAGTCGAAAGACCTGGCCGAGGTGATTGAGCACGTCTTCGTTGCCGAGGCCCTGCAGGTCTATCCAGGAGATGGAGTCTGTGCTGAGGTGGGCGACGGCTTCTTCGGGCGATCGCAACCGTTGCCGTACGGCTTTGTCTGCGTTGTAGTCGATGAGGGTGAGTTCGGTGGGGGAGGCATCGTCATCGATGACGAGGGTGCCGGGGGCCATGCCGATTTCGTCGTAGTGGTAGTCCCAGTGACGGCGCTCATCGTCGTCGGGCTTGTCTGGACCTTTTGTCCAGGGGTCTGGTTTGCCAGCTTTCATATTTCCTCGACAGCTTACAGGTTTGAGCTATTATGTTCCCGTCTTCGCTCACTTTGATAATTTCGCACGGTAACTTCTGCACGATAACTTCTGTACTAAGTGACTCCTTCTTCTTCGAATTTTTCAGCGTCTGAGGCAACGTCTCGGTCTGAGGTTTCCTCGGCAGATGGGTCGGCGCCCGTAAATCATCCGGTGACTGCCGAACCCAAACGGCCATGCCGGGTAACGGTGACGGCGCCAGGGTGGAATGGTGCGCGGATGGCGGCGATCGCAGCGGGCTGCAGTAGCGTCTCTGACATGCTCGAAAAGCTGGGACGCGGCGAGCTAGCCATTATTACCAGCGACGCCATTGCTCTCGATCCGGTTGCTAGTAGCACGTTTGCACCTGATAGTTATACCGCGCGTGCTGCTGCGGCTAATGCCTCTGTGGTTAGTTCTTCTACAGTAGGTGCCTCATCACCTACCACCGTTGTTCCTCAGCATGTCCATTACCATGCGGCTAGCCCGGTCGTGGTTTCTGGGAATGATGGCGCATTAGGGAAAGAACGCATGCACGAAGTGGATGCAGCAGGCAACCGCCTGGCTATTCCTAAGCTAATTGCAACGGGCCTGTGCGGCGCGGTGATTATCGGCTCTTTGCTTTACATTGCCGACCGTGTCATTACTATGACCGCCAATATCTTGACGCCTAGGGAAGAGATTGAGGATATTGTGACGCCGCTGACAGGTGAGGTTGTGGCGGGGTATGAGGTGAGCGATGAGTATGGGATTCGGCCTTTTCACCCGGTAACCGGTGCGCCGAATGTGCCTCACAATGGCGTTGACTTGGCGATGCCGATTGGGACGCCAATCCACGCTGTTGGGAAGGCGGGGGACGCGGTGACGGTGAAGTGCTGGTGGGATGTTGACGGTGGCGGTTGGGTGGTAGACCAAACGGCTGAGTCGTATCCGGGGTACACGTTTCAGTCTTTGCATATGTCTGAGAACGGGTGCCGGGAGGGGAAGGCGATGGCGGGAGAAGCGATCGCTTACTCAGGCAACAGCGGCCTCGGTACCGGTGAGCATTACGACTTCCGGGTGAAGATAGACGGCGCGTATGTTCCCCCCGCGACCAAGTACTTAGAATCTGCGGTGACGGGCGAACCGCCGAAGGAATAGAGGTTAGACTATTCTGAAGTAAGTATTCAGCGCCTGCACGCCATGGTTTACACAGAACCGGTTCAAGCACAACTGAAGTTTCTGAGCTTTGAGGAGTATCTGGCCTACGACGATGGTACCGATAACCTGTACGAGCTGTTCAACGGGGGGCTGATTGGGTTGGCACCGGAGTCGGGAGAAAATGTCAAAATAGCGGCCTCTTTGTATGCGGCATTTTTGGCAATTGTAGGCCTAGAGCGAGTGAAGTATCACGGTTTGGAAGTAGAGGTTAGCGGTGAGCCGAAGAATCGCTATCCAGATCTGACTATTCTTCGAGAAGAGCACGATGCACTGTTGCGTACGCGAAATACCGTACGCTTACATATGCCGCCGCCGTTACTGGTGATAGAGGTGGTGAGTCCGGGTAGTTTGCAGCGCGATCGCGATTACGTTGCCAAGCGCAGACAGTACGAAGACATCGGCGTTGGTGAGTATTGGATAGTCGACCCATCGTTGCAGCAGGTGACCGTTTTGAAGCTGGAGGAAGCGGTCTACGAAGAGATCGGTGTCTTTACCGATACGCAGACCATCGTCAGTCCGACGTTTCCAAAGCTGCGCCTTACGGCTAAGTCGGTACTGTCTGTCAAGTCTGCATAGTTGCTCAATACGCCCCCTTTGACTGGTTTTACAGAGAGGACAGGTCCACATTACCACCGCAGATGAGGACGCCTACTTTCTCTGCAGGCGTAGGCTGGTACCGCCCAGAAATCAGCGCTGCAATGGGCACAACGCCCGCTGGTTCTGCCGCGATCCTCAGCTCGTCCCACAGTAGCTTTTGGGCTTGAATAATGGCTTCTTCTTCTACCAGTACGGTCTGCGAGACATATTGCTGGGCCAGGGGAAACATCATTTCGCCGACTCGCCGTGAGCCGAGTGCATCGGCTGCAATGCCGCCGACTTCTACATCAGTGCGTTTGCCCGTTGCCAGCGCTTGGTGCAGGGTGGGGGCGCGTTCTGGCTCCACGCTGACAACCTTGCAGCGCCCCTGATACCAAGCTGCAATCCCTGCGATCAATCCACCGCCGCCCACGGAAACCAAGATGGTATCTAGGTCGGGCGCTTGCTTTTCAAACTCTAGACCCACGGTGCCCTGGCCCGCGATGACTTCTACCTGGTCAAAGGCATGGACTACTAGGCTGCCGGTCTCTGATGCGCGGACTTCGCTTTTTTCAAGGGCTTCGATGTAGTCTCGGCCAGTGACAACCACATTGGCGCCGTAGGCCCTGAGCCGGTCTACTTTGGTGGGAGAAGAGAGGGTGGGGACAAAAATTTCGGCAGGATGGCCGAGCTGGCGAGCGGCGTAGGCGACGGCTGCGCCATGGTTGCCACCAGAGGCGGCAATGACGCCTGATGCGGGTACAGTACTGCTCAAAATTCGGTTGAAGGCGCCGCGTGACTTGAAGGAGCCTGCGTGCTGCGTGAGTTCTAGCTTGAGCGTGAGATGGGTTTTGAGGCCAAAGGCGCCAGTGGGGAGGGTGATGGTGGGGGTCTGGCGCACGTGAGTCGCGATGCGGGCGTAGGCTGCGGCGATGAGTGGCTTAAAGTCTTCTGGTTTCATAGGGTTATCTGCCAAGATGAAAGGCCCTTGGCAATCTTACCAAGGGCCTTCAGCGCGATCGCTACACAACGGCTTGCTTAGGTGAGCCGGGTGCTATTGTCGGTCATCATGGTGAGCGTTTTGGCGTATTCCTGCAGCTCGACCGGCACGGGCTGGATATTCCAGATCTGATCGCAGTATTCCTGAATGGAACGGTCAGAGGAGAACTTACCCATGCGAGCCGCATTCAAGATAGACATGCGCACCCAGTTGTCTTGGTCTTTGTAGGCTTCGCTGACTTGCTTTTGGCAGTCGACGTAGGCCTGGTAGTCGGCGAGCACCATGAAGCGATCCTGGTTTAGCAGGTTGTTGATCAGGGGCCTGAAGAGTTCTGTATCGCCACTAGAGAACACGCCTGAGCCGATCAGGTCGATGACGGTGCGCAGCTCTTCGTTACTCTCGTAGAACTCTCGGGGGGTGTAGCCTGCCGCCTTCATGGTGGCAACTTCGTCGGCCTTGAGGCCAAATAGGAAGAAATTGTCTTCGCCAACTTCTTCTCTGATCTCAACATTGGCGCCGTCTAGGGTGCCGATGGTGAGTGCGCCGTTGAGGGCGAACTTCATGTTGCCGGTGCCCGATGCCTCGAAGCCCGCCGTTGAAATCTGCTCGGAGAGGTCGGAGGCGGGGTAGATGGGCTGGGCGTTGGTGACGTTGTAATTTGGGTAGAAGACGACTTTGAGCTGGTCGCCGATGGCGGGGTCGCGGTTGACGACGCGGCCAACGGAGGTGATCAGCTTGATAATGAGCTTGGCCATGAAGTAGCCCGGGGCAGCTTTACCGGCAAAGATAAAGGTGCGCGGGGTGATGCGCAGGTTGGGGTTTTGCTTGAGCTGGTGGTACAGCGAGATGATGTGCAGGGCGTTTAGCTGCTGGCGCTTGTACTCGTGGATGCGCTTGATCTGCACGTCGAACATGGAGGTGGGGCTGACCTTGACGCCGGTGGCGCGTTCGATGCGAACGGCGAGGGCTTCTTTGTTGGCCTGCTTGATTTGCCGCCATTCGGTGCGGAAGCCGGGATCGTCGGCATAGGCTTCGAGCTGCTTGAGCTGAGAGAGGTCGGTGGGCCACTCGGTGCCGATGCGCTGATTGATCAGGCGGGTGAGTTTGGGGTTGCTGAGCACGATCCAGCGGCGAGGGGTGACGCCATTGGTCTCGTTGATGAACTTTTCGGGGAAGAGCTGGTAGAAGTCGTTGAGCACGGTTTGCTTGAGCAGCTCTGTGTGGAGGGCAGCGACGCCGTTGATAGCGTGGCTACCGACGCAGGCGAGGTTAGCCATGCGCACGTACCGGCCACCGCTCTCGTCGATGAGAGACATGCGGGCTAGGCGCTCGTTGTCTTGGCCAAATTTTAGCCGCACGTCTTCTAGGAAGTGGCGGTTGATTTCATAAATGATTTCTAGGTGGCGGGGAAGCAGGGAGCCGAAGAGGCCGATGGGCCAGCGCTCGAGGGCTTCAGGCAGGAGGGTGTGGTTGGTGTAGGCGAGCGATCGCTGGGTGATATCCCACGCTTTGTCCCATTCGAATTCGTGCACGTCTATGAGTAGGCGCATGAGTTCGGCAACGGCGATCGCAGGGTGCGTATCGTTTAGCTGCAGGG
>JBCBIK010000083.1:0-21561 GCA_038524545.1 Cyanobacteria bacterium J06623_4
CTACAGCCATTGACTTTATCTTCTGCCCCGCCAATGATGATCACTGGATATCGGGTAGAAACTGCCATAGACTTCTGGGCCAAAAGGAGGTTTTTCATCTCCAGCATAAAGCTATCCCTGATATTTATTAAGAGCAATCTCCATGACGTCCCGCAGTGCGAATCGGTACAACAAAATCCGCAAACACATCGTCTGTAGACAAGAAGTTGGCAGCCGGTCTTGCTCTCCATACAAACTTATCAATAGCTTTTGACCCAGCTTTGTATCATATGTAACAGTTAGATGCTGAGTAACCTTTTCTACGTCATCTATCGCCCGTCCATTATGAGTTAGAGGTTGCTGACTCTATGACCTGCTGCGTGCAGGCCTCTACCATAAGCACACCACCATAAGCACATCCCTGCGCTCAGAGTCGCCCCCTTCCTGAATAATTGCAAAGTAGTCCCCAATCCTTCTGCGGCTAACGCTTACGATTGAGGAATCCTAGGCATTCTGTGTGATTGCCTCTTCGCTGCACTTTATTCGCTATGAGCAAAGAAGATATTCGTCAGTCCATTGCTGCGCTACACGCTGAAATCAACCGGCTCGATACGCCCGATGCGACTGTCAAAGAGAAGCTAGTGTCACTGATTCAATCTGTTGAAAAGCAGCTACAAGAGCCCAAAAACGCTGGACACAAGGCGTCAACCCTGAACATGCTGCCTAACCTAATTGAGCAGCTAGAGGCCGACCATCCGAAAGTGACTGATACCCTAGGTCGGCTGCTGACAACGCTGAGCGGTATGGGCGTGTGAGACGGCCCTCTCACTGCCGCTATCCGTGACAGCGCTTGTACGGTTTCTCGCTGCCGCACCAGCATCGCTGGGTTCGCTTTGGCTCGTAGGGCGGCAGAATGTCACCTTCCACGTAAAACCAAGTGCTGCCTTCTTTGACGAACCGAGATTTTTCGTGGAGCTGCTGTAGCACTTTTGACTCTGCCATTGGCTGAGGTCTATTCGCTCCTGCGGAGCTAGGCGATCGCGCTATCTCAGGTGATAGCTTAGCTCTGTAGGCCGCTACAAATTCGACAGTCCCTGTTTTATCTTTGCGCTGCCCTTTGTGCGTGCCGATAATCAGTAGATGGGTCCACTGCGTTTGGCGGACGCTTTTTTCTAGGGTGCGACGGTCATCAGGAGCGCTGGTGGTGGGGTGGCGGGTGGCTAGCAGGTAATCGATATTGCCGGTGGCGAAGGCGCTGTAGCGCGATCTCATAAGTGCCTCAGCCGTGGGTGCGATCGCATCACCTGCCAAGTATGGCCCGCAGCAACGTTGGAATCCCCGTCGGCTCCCGCAGGTACACGTTGCCCCCTTGTCCGTCTGACCCTTTTCAGCGCCACCTTTCTCAGCGCCACGTTTAGAAGGCTCTAACATCTACTTTGGCGAGTTCATACCGATACGCTCACCCTCTACAGGTTCAGCACCCAAACGCCCAGCGTTTCCTCCGGCAGAGGCTGACGTGGCCGATTCTACACTGACTGGCCCCGCCCCATAGGCAACCACCATCAGCAATCCGCCAATCAAAGATAGGTTCTTCAAAAAGCCGATCAGATCGCCAACTGGTGAATGAAAGAAAATAGAGGCGGGAATCAGAAAGAGAATTAATAGGATGGCGCCAATTTTAGCCTTGTAGCCTATGACTAGGGCGATCGCGCCCAAAAGCTGAAACACGACTGTGCCTGCAGCAAGCAGTCCGGGAAGGGGTAGCCCCGTACTGGCAACGACCGGGACAAACTCTGAAAAACCGATGAGATGGTTTATGCCTGCTTGAAAAAAGATCAGGGATAAACAAATGCGAGCGGCCAGAGGCAAATATTTCATAGTGGTTCCTTAGTAAGCGCAGGATGGGTAGCGCAATACATCTTATTTTAATGACTATTTTACTGAGCCTATTGGGATTGATGTTCAAAGAGCAGATAGTTTTCTGGTTCGGTGTCTAGCTGGGTCTCTGTCGGCGCAAAGTCGGCGCAAAGTCGGTGCAAGAAATTATCGCTGTTAAAATAGCCAGAGGTTATCTCGTTTGTCCATGTCTCAGTCTGTGGCGGCTTCAGAAACGATCCCCGAGGTGCTGCCCGGTATTTCACTTAGCCAGCAGCAATGGGCGGCGCTTCAGGCACTAGAAGCTTTCGCTCATAGCAATGAGAAAATTTTCCTACTGACGGGCTATGCGGGCACCGGTAAAACAACCCTGCTGCAGGCGCTCATCCATCGCCTGCAGCAGGGACACGATGCTCGCCCCATCGCCCTCACTGCCCTGAGCAATAAAGCCACCAAGGTGCTGCAATCTATGGCCTACCGCTGGGGCTGCGAGGTAGACTGCATGACCTGCTGCAAGCTCCTCGGCCTCAAACCGGTGATTGACAAAGAGTCCGGTCGGCAAAAGTTTGAACCTGATCGCGATCGCAAAAATCTCACCACCGAATACGATCTGGTCGTGGTTGACGAGTGCTCCATGATCAACCAGGAGATGTGGGAGCTGCTAGTCAATTCAGTTTCCAAATTTACCCAGCGCACCCAGCTGCTATTCGTCGGCGATTCGGACCAGCTACCGCCCGTAGGTGAAACGGCTTCGCCCTGCTTTGAGCAAATATTTGAGCGCAGCGACCTGACAGAGGTGATTCGCTATGGCGGGGCAATTGGGCTACTCGCCGAAGATATCCGTACGAATTTAGAGCGACCTGCGATGCCTCGGCCAGTGAGCGATCGCAACGCAGACAATACAGAAGGCATCTTCACCCTGCCCGCCGCCCACTGGGAAAAGCTCATGCTACGCGCCTTCACCAGTAAGGCCTACGAAAGCAATCCAGACCAGGTGCGCGTACTGGCCTACACCAACAACCGGGTGAACTATCTGAACAACAAAATTCGCGCGGCCATCTACGGGGATCACGCTGCTAGATTTATGCCTGGTGAAAGGCTGGTCGCTCGCAACGCCTGTATGGGACGAGATGGCATTTTGCTGCAAACCTCAGAAGAGTGTGAAGTCGTAGATGCCTACCTGACTCGATTTGAAGGGTGGCAGGTATGGAACCTAGAAGTCGAAACGGACGACCATCAGGAGCGGAAGCTACGGGTACTCCACGAGGATGAGCAAACCCGGTTCAAAGACATTCTCTCCGACTATTCCGAAAAGAAACAGTGGATGGCGTTTTGGGATTACAAAGAGCTGTTTCATGACCTGAGCTATGCCTACAGCCTCACCGTCCACAAAAGCCAAGGCTCTACTTTTCAAGATGTCTTCGTCGATGTGCCAAACCTCATGCTGAATCGCAAAGTCACCGAGCGCAATCAGCTTTACTACGTCGCCTTCACCAGAGCCGCCAAGCGACTTTTCCTCTGCCAGTAGGGAGGCGCTTCTTACCTCTATTTCGTCCAGACAATCGTAAATTTCCTGTATTTCGATTGTTAAAGGGCGCTGTTACAACTGCAAAAAGCTGAGTTAGCGTAATGGAGTTTTGGCAAACTCATCTCCATCGCTTTATGACTACTATTGCAATTGTTTACTTCTCAGGTACTGGCAATACCAAGCTCATGGCTGAATCTGTAGCTGAGGGTGCACGGTCTATTCCCGATACCGACGTCAATATTTTTAGGATTACCGGCGAGCAAATTACGGCAGGTCGCTGGCAAGATGATGCTGTGATCGATGCGCTAACCCAGTCGGACGCTATCGTTATCGGCTCACCCACCTACATGGGCGGTGTTGCTGCTCAGCTCAAGGCATTTATCGATGCGGCAGGCGCTGTCTGGCTAAATCAAGGCTGGAAAAATAAGCTCGCAGGTGGCTTTACCCATTCTGGTTCACCCAGCGGTGACAAGCAGGGTACCTTGCTGTATCTGGCCACCAATGCGGCTCAGCATGGCATGGTGTGGGTAGGCGCTGCCGACCTGCCCGATCCCGAGACTGGTGTAAATCGCGTAGGCGCCTTTCTCGGTGCAATGGGCTATGGCCGAGAAGAAGCTAATGTCGATCCGGGCGATCTGAAATCATCCCACCTGTACGGTCAGCGGATTGCCAAAGCGACCCATGCGTGGGCCAGTGAAAAACTTTAATGCCGCGAAGAGATAAATCCCAAGTCCTGCGCCAGAGTTTCAGCAACTGCCTACAGCGATTCCTGCTTCGTTTTGGCTAGCTCGTTGAGCGCCCGGTCCTCCAGTGTGAGGCGTTCTGGCTTGAGGTTAAATCTGGGTTGGAGGCTTTGCGATGCCCTACGCAAAGCCTCCAATCGACTGTCTAACTGATTTTCGGGGGGTAACCTGTTCAACACATTTAGGGCAGACAGCCGCGCTTTTACACGGCCTTTGGCGCCGACAATGAAGACTGCCAGACGGCGATCGCACGCCTGCTGCACCATATTTTCTACAGCGAGCGAGGCCGTTACCCCCAGTCGGGGCACATCTGCCAAATCTAGCACTAGTACCTCGTGCTGGTTAACGATGCTCATCCGTTGCGAGATTGTTTTCGCTGCTCCAAAGCTCATAGGGCCGCTCAGGCGAAACAGCAGCACACGACCTGCTACATCGGCTAGGATTTGCTTCTCCTCCGCCGAGAGCGACCCATTCATGGGGCTAGTAATGGCCTCTACATGCAGCTTTTGCTCATCGGTGAGATGTTTTACCGTCAGCAGGTTAGCGACAAAGGCACCCACGGCAACCGCCGTAATCAAATCTACAAAAACCGTTAGAAACAGCACCCCGTACATCAGTCCGGCTGCCTTGATAGAAACGCGATGGGCCCGCTTCAAAAAGCTCCAGTCGATAATGTCGATCCCAACTTTAATCAAAATGCCAGCCAAGACGGCGAGCGGGATTTGCTCCGTCAGCGGACCTGCGCCCAGCAGCACAGCGGCTAGCAAGCTGGCATGCACCATCCCCGATATGGGCGTCTGCCCGCCAGATTTCACATTGATGACGGTGCGCATGGTTGCCCCCGCCCCGGGCAATCCACCAAACAAGCCCGACACCATGTTGCCAATGCCCTGACCGATAAGTTCTCGGTCGGAGTCGTGCTGGGTGCGGGTAATATTGTCGGCCACGAGAGAGGTCAGCAGCGAGTCGATTGCGCCCAAGGTCGCCAGCATTAGGCCGTAGCCCAGCATGTCTCGAATGGCTGCGGCCTCAAAGTGGGGCCAGTGAAAGTCGGGTAAGCCGCTGGGGATCGTGCCGATACGCGGAATATCTCCACCTGCGATCGCAAGTGAAACAGCGGTCCCCACCACCAGCGCCACCAGCGGCGCAGGTAAAATTCGATTCAGCCTCGCAGGCATCCCAAACACAATCAGCAGCGTCAGCACACCCAGTGCTAAGGCCGCTGGATTGGGCTCACTGACCACTGCCGGAAACTGCAGCAGCGAATCGACAACGCTCGCAGACCCTGGCTGTCCGAACAGCGGTGCTAGCTGCAGCACAAAAATAATTACACCAATGCCCGACATAAAGCCGGAGATAACGGTGTAGGGCATGAGCGTAATATATTCACCTAGGCGCAGCAGCCCAAAAACAATTTGAAACAGCCCGCCTAGCATGACGACTGTAAAAGCCAGTGCCAGACCGGTTTCCGGATATTTGGCGATTAACCCCGTAAAGACGGTTGCCATGACGACGGTCATCGGTCCGGTAGGCCCAGAGATTTGGGAAGGCGTTCCCCCAAAAAGAGCTGCAAAAAAACCGATGAAAATTGCTCCGTACAGTCCAGCCGTGGCGCCCGCGCCGGAAGAAACTCCGAATGCCAGTGCCAGCGGCAGTGCGACGATCGCTGCTGTCACTCCGCCAAAGATGTCGCCTCGCAAATTTTGTAGATGTAATCCGTGAATTTTGAGCTTGCGAGCCATGAGTAAAAACCCTGGATAAGTTCGGGTACAGATTGCTATGAAACCATAGCTTAGTCACTAGCTAAATTCGCTAATTCATTAACCGATGACATTGCTAAACAGTCGCCAATACTGAAAATCATCTCAGGAGTGCCTTCGCCGGAGTGTGAGCAATCTATCAAAATCTTAGAAAGAAGTAGAAGACTGTCAAAGTTTGCCTTTTCTGTTTTTGATGTGCGATCGCATCAAATCCTCTTCCACAAACCATTTAGGCCCTAGCTCAACAGAGAATCTACAAAACAACAATATTTTCTTTAAATTTGGTTTTTTAAACATTTGCGAATGCTGTTAGGCAAACGCAAATGTCAGCTAACATTTTCTCAATCTTTCTTAACTGTTCTTGTTGAAGACGGTTGTCTGTTAACATCTTTTACCCTTTCTCAATGTCTTTGTCAGCGGGGCGGTCGGTGGGGCAGTCGGTGGGGTGGTCGGTGGGGTAGTTGGGACCTTTATCAGCGGCTCACGATATCTAGACAATGCTTTAACTAAAGCGCACTTAGCATGTCGTATATTTACGTAATTACTGGTCATTTACTGTCTGTAAAAAAGTTTGTTGATATGAGTCATATGAGTGAGAAAATGGGCAGGATTCGTCCGGCCTGGCGACGGTTCTGGCGATCTGCAGGTTTGTTTTTTGTCGCCGCTAGCCTGTGTATTGCCTGCAACGCCCAGCCGGAAAACGAAGCTGCCAACAACCTACCGACCCTAGTTGTTGGAAATTCTCCATGGCCTGGTTTTGTTGCTCAATTTGTGGCAGAGGAGAAGGGCTTTTATGCAGAAGAGGGAATCGCGATTGATGAGAAGTTTTTGCAGGTCTCAACCGATGTGAACACTGCGCTCGCTGGCGATCGGGTCGATATTGCGTGGACCGGCGTGCCCGACATGGTCGTGATGGCTAACGATGACCCTTCTCTACGATTAGTTGCTGTTTCAGACTATTCTGATGGAGCCGATGGCATCTTGGCCAAAAATGTGGCTGCGCCAGAAGACTTGGTTGGCAAAACGATCGCTTGGGAAGAGCTACCTCTGCAGGCCCTGCTGCTGGAGGCGTACCTCGATGGAACCGATGTTGTACTAACCGATCTCGATTTGAAAGTGATGCCCGCAGCGGAAGCGGCAACCGCATTTGCGGCAGGGCAGGTAGAGGTTGCTATCACCTTCGAGCCCTGGCTGACCACAGCGGTCAAAGAAGGTGACGGAGACGTGGTCTTTACCTCCGCAAATACTAATCTCATCGCTGGTGGGCTGGTCGGCAAAGCAGAGGTTATCGAGTCTCGTCGGGAAGACTTGAATGCTTACTTCCGCGCCTTAGAAAAGGGATTTGCCTTTTATCAAGAGAACACGAAAGAAGCCATTGAAATTGTTGCTAACAAGCTCAACCTAGCTGCTGAGGAACTGCCTCCTATCTTAGAGACGGTTCGTCTGTTTCGACCTTCTGAGCATCAAAGCGTTGTGTTTAATACAGCTGATTCTCTCAATATTATGGACAGCATAAATTTTGCGGCTCAGGTGGGCAAAGAAATGGAGATTGTTGATCCTGAAGTCGCACCCGATACGCTCTTCGACGCTTCTTTTACAGAAGACATCTCTGCAGAGGGATAGGTTTTCTCACTGAGTAGACTGTCTGAGACTGCCTGAACGAGTAGATTGCTGTAACGAGCAGGCTGCTTTAGCGGGTCGCCTTTGCAATTTCTTCTATAGCCCGCGCAATCTGCGCGCTGCTTACCATGAGGTTGGTAACAGCGCGTATTTTGTTGGGGCTGCTGGCCAACACCCCTACGCCAGCCTGAGCCAGCGACTTCACGACCTCTGCGGCGCTGTGATGGGTCACTTCAAAATTCACAATATTGGTTTCTACGGCGGCAACATCAATGGAGATGCCCTTGATATCTTGTAGACCTTGAGCGAGCTTCTGGGCGTTGTCATGATCGTCTGCTAGGCGGTCTCGCTGGTGCTGCAGGGCGTAGAGTGCCCCAGCGGCGATGATGCCCGCCTGTCGCATGCCACCGCCAAACATTTTGCGAAAGCGTCTGGCTTGGGCCATTTGCTCTGCGGTGCCGACCAGGGCCGACCCGACAGGTGCTCCTAATCCCTTAGAGAAACAGACGCTGAGCGTGTCGAAGGGGGCTGCATACTCGGCTTCTGAAATGCCTGTGGCTACGCAGGCATTCCAGAAGCGGGCGCCATCCATGTGTAGCCGCAGCTGATGGCGATCGCAAACCTCTGCAATACCTTTAATCGTCGATAGCGGAAAGATTCGCCCACCGCTACGATTGTGCGTATTTTCTACGCAGACTAGGCGCGTATGGGGAAAGTGAGAGTCCGATGGACGCAGCGATCGCGCAACATCGGTCCCTGAAAAAACGCCCCCTTCCCCCGGAATGAGGCGGCACGTCACGCCAGAGAGTGCCGCGGGTCCGCCCCCCTCGTAGTAGTAGATGTGAGCCTCTGCTTCTAAGACAATTTCGTCGCCTGGCTGCGTGTGCGATCTCAAGGCTACCTGGTTTGTCATCGTTCCAGAGGGCATGTAAACCGCCGCCTCTTTGCCCAGCAAATCTGCGACATAGGCTTCCAATGCCTGAACCGTCGGATCATCGCCCAGCACATCGTCCCCCACCGGTGCCTGCAGCATCGCGTGCCGCATCTCAGGGGTCGGCTGCGTCACGGTGTCGCTTCTCAGATCAATCATGTCTTCTCCCCAGTTTTTAGCAGCGTCCGAAAAAGGCAATCGCTCATTATTGCCAAGCCTTATTCTAGGGCTTTTGCCAGGTTGTAGGCGTTGTGTTGATGACGAGTAAATGCCTGCGACAACGGCGAACGTATCAACTCATCAAGTCGTGTCGTTTTTTATACTTGCCTTTCTGTTCTGGGCACTTTATACACACGAGCGTCTTCTTGCTGCGCCGCTCGTCTGTGTCGCTATGACTCCTTCCGCTAGAAATAGTCCGAATGCGCTGCGCATGTTGCAGCGTCTTCCCGATGGTATCCGGCAGACCTTTTCGCCCGCGCAAATTCAGGCGCTCGAAAATGCGCTGATGCCTCGGACCCATGCGATTGATATTCGCTGTTTGATGCCTCCTTTTTTGGGGAGGGGGGCTTATTTTGTCTTTTCTGCGGGACCAAACCGGCGAAATCGTCGCCGCACCGCGGATCAGCAGTTTGGCAGCCATATGCCAGGATTGCTCTCCGATGTGATCACCATGAGCCAGTCCTGCCAAAACTGCCCCAATGCCTACCGTCTCTTCCAAAGAATTCCAAAGGACATTTGTGCGACATTTACCGTTGCGCAAGTTCAGGCCATCGAGACGGCACTCGTCCCTCGGCGACACGTTATTGACATTCGCCTAGCGATGCCGTTTCTCGGTAAGGGCGCATATCTGGTGTTTGCCGCAGGGCCGAACAAAAGGGCCCACTACCGAGATATTCAAAACCGTAACCCGTTTGTTATGCCTGCTGTTGTGGCGAGTGTTGTTGTGGGAGCTGCTTCCATTTTGGGGCTAGTGCATCTCAAGGGAAGCGAGCTACTCGAAGCGAAAGATCCCAGATTTGTGAAAGAGACTTTTCACCCTACTGCGGTGCCCTTCAAAAAGAACCGAGGGGAATGTGAGGAAAGCGGTCGACAATGGATAGACAATCAGTGCATCGACCGGGTTCACGATCCGGTGTTTTAGCGGCGATCTCCAATATATTTCAACATATTCCAACCTATGAAGATGACCTCGCTGCGGATGAAAAAATCCGTATGGTTTCGCCTTTAACCCCCTTTAAAAAGAGTTGGTAAAACTCTTTTGTAGATTAGCGCCAACCCGTTTTGTAGATGAGAACTCCTCCAATCAATTCGGGAAAAGTAGGTTATCAGATAGCGTCCCTCACTATGAACATCCCTGCGCACCCCCAAATACAGAGAACCCTCGCGGCCATTGTGGTGACAGACGCGGTTGGGTTTAGCAAGCGCATGTCTCAAGATGAAGATAAGGCGCTCTCTGTGATCAACAGAGACCTGCAGCTGATTGCGGAGCTGTGCGAATTTTTTGAGGGGAAAATTTTAAAGACTGTTGGTGACGGAGTGCTGATGTATTTCATTAGTGCGGTTCAGGCGGCGGCCTGTGCGGTAGAGCTACAAAAGACGTTTTTGACGCTAGCAAAAAACGAGCAGGCGGATGAGCACTTTACTCACCGCGTAGGGGTTCACCTAGGCGATATCTTTTTCAATCAACAAGATATGATGGGCACGGGGGTCAATATTGCCGCCCGACTTGAGGCGGCGGCCAAGCCAGGTGCTATTTGCATGTCTCAGGTGGTGTATGACGTGGTGAAGTCGCGCCTCGAACTCGATGCAGACTATCTTGGAGAACTCACGCTCAAGAATATTTCTGAAACGGTTGCAGCGTATAACGTTTGGCCTCTGGGTATGCGGCCTGAAGAGGCCAAAGAGGATGTGACAGAGGCCGTCGCGCCGCTGACTATGACGCCGATTAACATGGCGATTAAAAAGATGTCGGGCCATCCTAACAGCCGCCGGATTAAAAAGCTGCTGTATGGCGTGCATCAGGCTTCTTGGGAGAATGATGCCAGTGTCCTAGAGGGCATTTCTCTGAAGGTGTTGCTGGAGTCGCTGACTGACCGCAATGCTGATATTGAAGAGTGTCGCCAGAGTCTGTATCAAATTGTGAGTACTCTGAATCGACAAGAAGAATATACGCAGGTAGCTGAGGTTATTTTAGATGGTTTGCAGAACTTTTATGTGGAGCTGACCGGGGGGACGCATCGCTCTAAAGAGGCACAGGATGCTGATGAGGATGGCGGGCTCTTAGAAAATCCATTGAAAGCGCTGTTTCGAGATGTGGCGGCGCGACTTGATGCGACATCAGAGCCCATTCGCATGAAGAAGCTGCTGTACTGTATTTGCTATGACAGCTGGGAAAACGAGAGCCACCGCATTGCTGCGATGCAAACCGTGCAGCTAATAGAAGAACTCTACCAACGCGTTAGCTCAACTCAGGATTTGCAAAATCGATTGAGAACAATTTTGCTACGGCTGAACCGCCGAGCTAAGTACTCACCGATTGCCAACAATATTTTTAAGGAATGCCAGGCGCTGTATCCGGAAGCGGATAGTGAAATCTCTTTGCCTGGTACAGCCGACTCTGAGGACCATTCCTCTGAGAACACCCAAATCAGCGTAAAACAAAAGAAAAACAGCTTGAAGAATAATTTATGGAGTACGCCTAACCCATCTGATGAGATGTCTGAGAGTGAACCGATGGTGGCGCCTGTTCTATTGCAGTCAGCCGCTTATGGTAACTGACTGACCGGATATTTCTTAACTGGCAATATTTCCCGTGCTTAGTTGACCCTGGCCTGGGTCTGTCGCTTAAGCTTTTATACAGACAGGTAGTTTGCACGGTAATAGGAGTGCGTACGGGATGGCGAGCGTTTTTATTGATGGCGAAGCGGGGACGACCGGGCTGCAGATTTATCAGCGTCTGGCTGGCCGCAAGGATATCGATATCATTAGCATAGACCCAGCGAAGCGTAAGGATGCTAGCGAACGCGCCCGACTGATCAATGAGGCGGATGTGGCGATTTTGTGTTTGCCTGATGGTGCGGCGCGTGAAGCGGCAAGCTGGGTAAAGAACCCGAATACAAAGGTGCTGGATGCTAGTACGGCGCATCGTACCGCGTCAGATTGGGTGTATGGCTTTCCTGAAATGGTGGTTGGGCAACGCGAAAAGATTGCCCACTCTCGGCGGGTGAGCAATCCGGGCTGCTATCCGACTGGCTTTTTGGCGCTGGTTGCACCTTTGGTGGGTGCGGGGCTGCTACCGGCTGATTTTCCGATAACGATCAATGCCATTTCTGGATATTCTGGTGGGGGCAAAAAGCTTATTGCCCACTACGATGAACTGCATGCTGAGGCAGCTGACAAAGAATCGACTGTGCCCTACAGCCCCTACGGTTTGCAGTTTGGCCATAAGCATGTGAAGGAAATGCAGACCTATGCTGGCTTGGGCCATGCGCCACTGTTTGTTCCTTCGGTAGGAGACTTTTTGCAGGGGATGGTGGTGCAGGTACCGCTGCCGCTGTGGTCGCTGTCAGATGCGCCCTCTGGAGAGGCGCTGCACAGCGCTCTGCAGGCTCAGTATGAAGATGAGCCCTTTGTGCGGGTGATGGCCTATGGCGATCGCACGCAGCTACGAGGGGGTACTTTTTTAGACGCTAAGCCTGCCAACGGTACGAATGAGGTACAGCTGTTTGTATTTGCTAGCGATGAGACCCGAGAGGCGCTGCTGGTGGCGCGTCTGGACAATTTAGGGAAAGGCGCTTCTGGCGCAGCCGTGCAGAATCTCAACATTATGCTGGGATTACCTGAGACGACGGGCCTCTTGTCGGTCAATGGCTAGAGGTGGATCGGTTGCGAGATGAATCTCTGTTAGTTGCCTAGCCAGGCTCTGTCAGTGCGTGATTGTCTGTAGCTGCAAAGGCTTGCAGGGTGAAGCGCTGTGCCATGTCGTGGTTCATGATGAAGGAGTGTAGTGCTGGGACCTGAAGGGGGATATCTTCGGGGTGCATTTTGACTTCGCTGATGCTGAGGATGAGGTCGTTTGGCTCGTGGCCGAAGGGGCTGAGCAAACCGGTCGGTCCGGCGGTGCCTGCAATTAGTGTGTATGGGCTGGTGAGGATGGGTAGCTGCTGGTAGAAGGCGGGCGTGGCCATGTTTTGACCGCACTGTCTGGCATACCAACGAAAGGGAAACAGTCGGTTGGCGAGGCGAGCTGCCAGGGGTGACTGATTGGGCGGGGCGAGCATGACGACATGGACCGGGGGTGGAAAGTCTGCATTTGTAAGGGCGGCTCGGGTGAGGATGCTGCCTAGGGAGTGGTTAACGATGCCGTATGGGCCGAGCTGAGAGAGCGATCGCAGCCGTAGCCGTAGCCGCTGAGCAATATCGTCAAAAGGATGTAGAACGCTGGTGTAGCCAAAAAATGTTGGGTGATGGCCTGCTTTTTGTAGGATATTTCCGAGAGTCCACAGTGAAAGCGGTGTACGACCTAATCCATGAATTAAGAGAATATTCATGCGTGAAATGATAGCGTTAAAAGGTGGAATTTAAGAATTGCCGGGTGATGAGAGAACACTGAATCATGGGGTGGTGAGCAGCTTATGGTGTTCTACTATGTCGTTTCTTCTATCTGGCTTTTGTATTGAGAAACTTTAAACCAGGAGCCGGGGCCGACCTCTTTTTCAAACTCTTGAATGACCCAGTCGCCAGTTTTGCCGCCGCCTCGCCGAGCGCTTTTGTAGAGATAGTCGACAATGGCGAGCTGCTGGTCCCAGTTTGGCCGGGGGCCAAAGAGTGAGCCAAAGCACCACTTAGGGTTTGGCGCTCGGTTGCACTGATCATAAAAGGCTCTGTCGGCCCATGCTGGGCTGCGGTTTTGCTTAAAGGCGCGGCGGCGGTGGCCGTGGTATAGCTCTATGAGGGTGGAGACATCGCGAATCTGTCGGGCCTGATTATTGGAGTAGATTTCTACCATGTCTTCGGTATTTATGGGGCGATCGCTCACCCATTGATGAGCACAATCTGGGCACTTCACAATAAAAGAGAGAACAATGCGACCGCAGGCAGGGCAGGGTTTGGTTGGCGCTTGCCCGCCTCCGCCGGTTGAGGCTTGCTTGGTGGGTAGGGTGTAGTCTTCAATATCTTCTGGGAAGCCAAGCCTTTCTAGGTTGCCAGCCTGGTCGAGAATGATGCCAAACTTTTTGCCGGTTTGTGGTGAGATGCGCATGACCCTACCGAGCTGCTGAAAGTGCATGGCGCTAGATTTGGTGGGGCGTAGCATGAGGCCTACTTCTACGCTGGGTTCATCGAAGCCGATGCTGATGACATTGCAGGAGGTGAGCACCATGAGCTCGCCGGTTTTGAGGGCGTGGTAGAGCTTTTTGCGGTCTTTGATAGCGGTGTTGCCATCGACGGTGTCGGCGGTAATGCCTGCCTTGCGAAACTGCTCGGCAACGTGGTTGGCATGGTCGATATCGACGCAGAAGGCGATGGTGCGTTTCCCTTTGCCAATGCGAAACCACTCTTCGACAATTTTTTCGACTAGTTCTTTGCGATCGCACGCATTTTTGAGATCTCTCTCGTCATAGTCTCCCCGAGAGGTTTTCACTTCTTCTAGGTTGGCCATGCTGTCTCTGGGCATGCTGTAGTACTTCATGGTGGAGAGGTAGCCCATCTCTTGCAGTACATTGGGCACTGGAGAGGAAACCAACGTCTCTAGGTAGTCTCCCAGCTGTTCTTTGCCCAGCCTTAGCGGGGTTGCGGTCATCACGAGGTGCACTGCGTTGGGATGGGTCTTTAGCATGACCTTTTTTCCCACTTGGCTAAAGAGCGTAATGTGCCCTTCGTCGTAAAAAACAACATCGGCGGGCCACTTCTGCCACCAGCGCCGCTTTGCCATAGTCTGAATGCTGGCAATTTGAATGGGAGCGTCTCGATTTTCTTCCCAGCCCGCCTTAATAAATCCACACTGTAGGCCAAAAGACTTCATCTTCTCGTAGGTCTGTCCCACCAGCACGTCTAGATGCACCAAAAACATGAGGCGCTTCCCGGCTTCTTCTGCGTGGGCGCAAATCTGGCCGCTGATAATCGTTTTTCCGGCGCCTGTCCCGGCGATAATCGCGACACGCTGGTAGCCATTGTTTAGCTCCCGATAGAGATCGTTGATGAGTGCGATCTGGTAGGGGCGAAGCTTTGGCGGTCCTACGGGTATCGCAGGAACAACAACTGGCTGTTCTTCAGCGTCAAGATTGGGATTGGGGTTAGAAACAGACACACGCAATGGGGATAACTCTCGTTCAATAGGATAAACGCAGATATGACCTTCTTGCCACTGCTTTAAAACACTTGCGCGTAGCTCTTTTTTGTTTGCTTATCGCCGAATCGCTTATCTCGTTTTGATTAATTCAAAAAATCCTACAAATCTATGGAAGTAGGGCTGACAAAGGCAGCGTTAGTTCAGGAAAAATAACTGACTGAGTCTGTTCATTTATGCGGAACTGTTGTTTTTTGTAATGCTCTTCTGCGAGTTGACAAGTGGTAATAGTGGGTTGTTTGGGTTTGCCAATGAATTCTAGACCACCAAGCCCGCGAAAATCGACGATCCAGTATTCCTGGATGCCGAGTAGTCGATATTCTTCTACTTTGCGGGCGCAGTCATCTTGCCAGTTGGTACTGACGACTTCTGCCACCAAGACGATGGAATCTCCTGACGTGATAACGGGTTCTCTTTGCCAGAGGGGTTCTTGAGAAAGCTTAGCTTTGTCGAGGATGATGATGTCTGGGCGTAGCGCGGTAGCTTGAGCCGCTGGAGGTTGAATGAGGCAGTTTTTCGGAATGATCCAATCTCGTTGCTGATGTAAGATTGCCGAAAACCAGTAGCCAGCCAACTTCCCTGCGACTTCTTCATGGGGGCCAGTTGGTTCCAAGTCTCGTAGTTCTCCGTCGATCAGCTCAAAGCGAGGATTATCTCCGTACTGTTTGAGAAACTCTTCCGTAGCTAGCGTTTTTGTAGGTGTATAGGTCACTGTTCGTCTCCACAACCTGACTAGACAATAGCAAATTGAGCTGGTGCTTTGTCAGTGGGGGCCATATGCATCGGTGACCTGCTTTCTGGTGAGTAAGATGTGGGCTGCTGGGATAAAGTAGAGCGCTAATAGTGTTGCGCCACCGAGTCCGCCTGCGATCGCAATTGCTAGCGGTGGCCAAAATCCAGTTTTATCCAGCATTAGCGGCACAAAGCCTATGATAGTAGTGACGGTAGTGGCGGCGACGTGGCGAGTGGCCTTGGTGACCACGTCGACGGTTGCTTTGACGTTGCCTTGCTGGGCTTGGGGGTTTTCTTTGAGGGCGGCGATTACGACGATGGAGTCGTTGATGGCCAGGCCGATGAGGCCTAGGGTGCCAAGGATGGCCGTGAAGCCAAAGATGGAGTTGAAGAGCCAGAGGGCTATGGCGGCAAGGCCAATAGCTGCGATCGCCACAACACCAAGCAGAGCCGCAATCGCAAAAGAGTTGAAAGAGAGAACTAGGGTCGCCACCATCAAAATGGCCAACACACCCACGGAGGCGAGTAAATTGCCGACGGCGCTACCCCGAGCGTCTGCCTCACCGCCGTATTCAATTCGATAGCCTGCTGGTAGCTCAAAATTGCTCTCTTCTAACTGTTTTTGAAAAAGGCCTAGTGCTGTGTCGGGTAGCGCACCGGCGGTGAGAAATGCCTGGATGGTGTTGATTCGCTGCCCGTCGTAGTGGGCGATGGTGGCAATATCTGGAACGATGCTGACGTTGGCAACGGCGGAGAGCGGGATGGTGGTGGCTGAAGACGAATTCAAAGAAGGATTTGAAGAAGAGAGTAGATCGGTCGATGCGATCGCTGATAAATCTCCTCGGGCTGCGTCGCCTACGCGCACCCTGACGGCAATATCTTCGGTATCTTCTAGCAAAGAGCCGCCGACGGCGCCTTCTAGGGTGGCATTGAGCTGGGTAGCGATCGCAGCATTGTCGAGGCCGGTTCTGCGGGCGATGACTTCATTGACGCTGAGGGCGAGCTTCGGCTGCGCTTCGGCTAGGTCTGCTCGCGTGTGGATTACGTTTGGGATGGTGGCGAGCTGTCCTCTTAGCTGATTGCCGAGTTCGCGTAGCCGGGCGATATCTGAGCCGTAGAGCCGTAGCTCGATGGGAGCTGGAAAGGGCGGTCCTTGCTCTAGCTGACGCACTAAGACCTGGGCTTGGGGAAAGGCTGCATCTAGCTGCTGCTGCAGGGTGGCGATGGTTTCTCGTAAATTTTCGGTGGTGTTGAGCTGTACGATGCCTTGGGCATAGTCGGCGGCGTTTTCTTTGGCGGCGACAACGTTGTAGAAAAAAGAGGGTGCGCTTTTGCCGAGGAACCAGTGAACGTCTTCGACGGCGGGGTGCTCACGAATGCGATCGCGAGCGGCGAGAATTTGAGACTGGGTGAGTGCGATCGCGCTTTGTGCCGGAAGTTCAAATTCGATTTGAAACTGGTCGCGATTGGTGGGCGGAAAGAACTGTTGGGGTAGGCTGGCAAACTGAACAAAGCCAATCACTGGTAGAACCATGGCTAAGCCGATGCCTAGGAGCGGGCGACGGAAGGTAAACAACAAACTGCGGGTGTAGGCGGCGCTGAGCGCTTGGTTTGAGAAGCCATCTTCCCACCAGGGGGCAGTTTGCGCAGAAGTGTGAGCGCGGCTGGGCCAGCGGCGGTAAATCAGACCAATGAGAGCTGCGATCGCGCTTAGTGACAGTACCAGAGAACTCAGCAACGCCAAGATGACAGTCGACCCAATCGTGCCGATAAATTCTCCGGTGCCGCCTGGCGAAGTGGCAATCGGGAAGAAGGCAAGTACCGTGGTCAGCGTAGAGGCCATGAGCGGCACGATCAGGTGCTTTACCGTGTCTGAGACGGCCATAGCCGGGTGCATGCCAGCCCGCAACCGAATCTGTACTTCGTCTACGACGACGATGGCATTGTCTATCAGCAGACCCAGCGCGATGATGAGACCGGTTACAGACATCTGGTGGAGAGGAATGCCGAGCGACTTCATGCAGCCAAACACCATGAGGGTGGAGAGTGGCAGCGCGAGGCCGACGATGAGCGCTGAGCGCCACCCCAGCATCAGCAGAGAGACGACGACGACCAGTGACGAACTCATCAGTAAATTGCCCAATACGCCGTTTAACCGCTGCCGCACGTATTGGCTTTGGTCAAGAATGACTTCGACCTGTAGGCCTTCCGACAGGTCAGCTTCAAAGTTGCTCAGTACCTGATGGGCTTGCTTTGCCCAGTCGTCTACTCTGAAGCTGGATTCGACCTGTGCTGAGAGCACAACTGCCGGACGGCCCGATACGATTGCCTGCTCGGCGGCGGGTTCTCTCGTTGCTTTGCGGATAGTGGCAATGTCGCCTAGCTGAGTGATTTGCCCGCTACTGCCAAGGCGGATAGGGAGCTGTCGAATTCTCTCTAAAGACTGTAGATTGCTATCAACTTCAAATAGCAGCTCGTTGCTGTCGCTTTGCAGCCTTCCGGCTGAGACTTTGGCATCGCTGGCTTGAATTTGGGTGGCTACCGCTTGGGCGGTGAGGCCTAGCCTAGCGGCGGCAGCCTGGTCGATACTGACCTGAATTTCTTCGTCTGACGTGCCAAATAGCTCGACTTTGTCTGTGCCGGGAATGGCTTCGAGCTGGTTTTCTAGCCCTTCGGCGATGCGCTGCATGAGGGTGTAGTTGGCCGGTGTCTCTAGGGTCCAGGTGAGGCCCACGATCATCGCGTTGGCCTTTACATCTGCATCTTCGTAGCGGGGTTCTAGCGCTTCGGGCGGCAGCTCAGGAATCACATCATCTAGCTCGCTGCGAATTTTAGCCCAGACGGGAGCTACGTTTGCAACGGTGTCTTTTAGCTCGATGTTGACAACTGAAATATTTGGGCTGGAGGTGGATTCAATGTTATCGATTTCTTCGATGTCGGAGAATTCGTCTTCTATTTTTTCAGTGACTAGCGACTCTACGCGTTCAGCGCTGGCACCTGGAAATAGCGTGGTGATGGTGGACACTCGCTGAACAATTTCTGGATCTTCTAACCTTGGCAAGGTGAGAAATGCTGAAAAACCCCAAACAACAATTAGGGTAAGCGATAAAAAGAGTAGCTGTCGATTACGGTAGAAGAGATTGAACATGGCGCATCTGCTACTTACTCAGGGTGACTGGAATAGGCTGCTGTCAACAACAATATTTGAAAACTCTAGAGCGCTTCTGTGGGGTTGACTTTTTGGCCGGTGACGATGCGATGGGTGCCGCTGGTGATGACGCGATCGCCTGCCTGCACAAGCCCTCTGATAAAGGCTCGACTGCCCTCTGTATGCAGTACTTCTACATCTCGCCTTGCCACTCGATAGCTGGTTTCCGCCTGGTCTGTTTCAGCGGTGACAACATATGCGGACCAAAGTCCCTGCTCTCCTGCGACGAGGGCCGTGCTGGGTAGCCAGTAGCCTTCTTCTGGCTGCTGTTCTGCGATCGCTAGCCTGGCGGTTGCGCCGATGATGAGTGGTTCTGTTTGGTCTGAGTTGATAATTTCTAAAACAATAGTGACGGTTTGACTGGGTTCGTCGACTTCTGGTAGCTGTGAGGTGACTTGGGCTGAGTAGGTGCGATCACCGACGGTTATGCGTTGCTGAGAGCCGGTTTGGAGTCGGGGTGCGATCGCCTCAGGAACCCCGATGCGAGCTTCTAAGCGATCGCTTTCTACTAGCTTCATCACCTGCTGACCGCTAGCGACTACGGTGCCTTCATCTATTAGTCGGCTGGCGATTTTGCCAGAAAAAGGTGCGAGCAAACTGCTTTTATCTAGAGTGATATCGACCGATTGAATCTGGGCGTCTATCTGTTCAACCCGGGCGACTTGCGCAGAAATCTGTTCTTGGCGAGTACCGTTTTGTAGCTCTGCTAGCTGACTTTGTGCCTGCTGCAGCCGGTCTGCAATGGCGTTGGCACCAAACTGCCGCTCGTCGAGTTCTTCTTTGGAGACGGCGCCTTGGGCGTAGAGTGAGGCCCTTCGCTGGGCTTGGAGCTGGGCCAGCTCTAGCTGATTGCGCAAATCGCTGACTGCGGCTTGGGCGGCCAATACATCTTCAGATCTTGGGCCGACTTCTAGCTCTTCTAGCTGTGCAAGAGACTGTCTTTTTTGAGCTTCTAGCTGTTGCCTTTGGGCGATGAGGTCTCGCGTATCGAGGGTCGCCAGTACGGCACCTTCGCTAACAAAGTCGCCTTCATCTACCCGCAGTGACATCACGGTGCCCGCTCGCTCAAACCCCAGCTCGCTACTGCGACGGGCCACAATTTCTCCGGTGTATTCCCTCGAAACTGTGTAGCTATCGGCGGCGCTGAGCTGTGTGACTTCTACCGGGAGCGCGGCTTCGCTGACGCGAGCAGGCTGGTCGCGGCTTTGCTGGGCTAGCGCGAAGACAGGGACTGCCACCAGGGGCAAAAGCAGAAGCAGCCATCTTGGCCCTCGTCCAAAAGAAAGCCTGAAAGAGCGGCGACTAGATGCTGCTTGTTCAGTCGCTTCTGCGCCTCCCATATTTAAACCTTGTGAAGTGGAACTTGCCGAGCTTAAACCCTGCGAACTGGATGGCGAATGGGATGATGTGCTGACCATACTCACCTAGTTGATATTCAACTTGTTGTGTAATGCTTTCTCAAAGTATACTCAACATGTTGGATATGTCAAAGTAGAATTCTGATGGCCTTAGCGCACACCATTTTGGCGTTGCTTGCCAAGCGTCCCGGCAGTGGGTACGACATTAGCAAGCACTTTGATGAGGGGATAAGCTGCTACTGGAAGGCGACTCAGCAGCAGGTTTACCGTGAGCTAGGCAAGCTTGAGAGCCGTGGCTGGGTGAACTATGAAACGCTGCCCCAGGACGGCAAGCCAGACAAAAAGCTCTATCAGATTACAGAGGCTGGCTGGGCGGAGCTAGCTCGGTGGTATGTGGAGCCCACCGAGCCAACGCCTATTCGAGAAGATCTGTTGGTCAAAGTGTTGATTGGCCACAAGATGCCGAGGGACCAGCTAGAAAAGGAGCTGCGTCATCGACAACAGCTCCATACGGAAAAATTAGCGTTTTATCGTGAAAAGGAAGCCGGACTACTTGCCGTGGTCGATCAGGATGTGGAAATGCAGTTTATGCATTTGACGCTGAAACGGGGAATCGCCTACGAGATCTCCTGGCTCACTTGGTGCGACGACGTGATGGCCGTATTAGAAAAGGGCGGGTCAAATGAAGCTGAAGGCTCCGCTACGTAAGGTTAGGTTGCGATCGCAACTTGGTGTCTGTGATTAAGCCAAACGTAATCTACAGCGCTGGTCACGATTTGATTTTTCAGTCAGAAATCCGAGGATCTGCATCGAATTCTTGACTGAGATAGTCAATAAAACATCTAACTTTCGCAGAAATGAACCTTCTCTGTTGGTAGACAACCTGTATTGGAAGAGGTTGTGGCTGAAAGTCGGATAGTAGGACGCATATTTTAGGAGATTGCATCAAGTCTTCTAATAACCAAATAGGTACAAAGGCAATACCGATATCCTGTAGAACTGCCATTCGGATCGCCACAGAATTATCTACTTGAAAATTGCCGCTGACTTTAACGCTAATAGGTCTACCCGCAGGCGTTTGAAAAGTCCATACAGAGCCGGTGGGCTGGTAAATGAGACAGTTGTGCTGAACGAGGTCTTTGGGGGTACGCGGTTCAGGCTGCGATTCTAGATAGGTCGCCGAGGCTACAACCACTCTTCTCGCGCATCCAATCTGCTGAATTTTTAGATTGGACGCTTGCACTTGACCAATTCGGATCGCCAAATCAACGCCAGTTTCTACCAAATCTACGAAGCGATCGCTCATCGTTAGTTTCAGCTGGATCTTGGGATATTGATTTAGAAATCGCTCGATGAACGGCATAATCTGAAGCTGTCCAAACGAGACAGGACAGCTTACCCTAAGAATCCCTGATGGCTGCTGGCGCTGGCCGACACTGGCTTCAGCTTCGGCGACTGCTGCCAAGACGTTTTGAGCCTGA